>JAFDCZ010000110.1 GCA_019312665.1 Deltaproteobacteria bacterium
CGTACATGATCCACCTCCTCGGCGGAAAGATCTCGACGCCGGGGTCGGGTGCGTTCTCGCTCACGGGCCAACCCTCCGCCTGCGGTACGGCCCGCGAGGTAGGGACCTTTGCGCATCGGCTTCCCTCCGACATGGTGGTGAAGAGCAAGGCGCATCGCGACAAGTGTGAAGGGCTCTGGAACCTGCCTGCTCAGACCCTCAACCCGAAGGTCGGCACCCACGCGGTCAAGATGGTGCGGGGCCTGCGCAGCGGAGACATCAAGTTCTTCTGGGCGCAGGTGACGAACCCCTTCCAGGACTTCGCCAACGCCAACGAGTGGCTCCGTGCAGCGCGCGAGAAGGACAACTTCATCGTCGTCTCGGATTGCTACCCGACGGTTTCGGCGAAGGTCGCCGACCTGGTTCTCCCGGTGGCCATGATCTACGAGAAGTGGGGAGCCTACGGAAACGCGGAACGCCGCACCCAGCACTGGCGCCAACAGGTCAAAGCCCCGGGGGAGTCCAAGGGCGACCTGTGGCAGATCATGGAGTTCTCCAAGCGCTTCAAGCTCGAGGAGGTCTGGAAGGAGCACGATCTTCCTGGCTTGAAGGCCGAAGGCTTCCAGCCCGGCAAGCTTCCGGACGTTCTGGCCGACGCTGCGAAGATGGGTTACCGCCGCGATCAGACCCTCTACGAGGTGCTCTTCGCGACTCCCGAGAACAAGAAGTACGCCTGGCCCGATCCGATCGCGAACGGGCATCCCAACGACATCGCCGAGGAAGCGGGCTTCTTCGTCCACAAGGCGCTCTGGCAGGAGTACCAGAAGTTCGGTCTGGGGAACGGCCACGACCTGGCGGATTTCGATACCTACCACCGGGTGCGGGGGCTGCGCTGGCCCGTCGTGAACGGAAAGGAAACCCAGTGGCGCTTCCGCGAGGGCTACGACCCCTATGTGAAGCCGGGTGAAGACTTCAACTTCTACGGCAAGGCGCTGAAGAGCATCCCCTCCGGCGGACCGAAGGGAAAGAAGGTCGCGCATACCGGCAAGGCCAAGATCTTCTTCCGACCCTACGCCGAGCCGGCCGAGCAGCCCGACGCCGAGTACGACCTCTGGCTGTGCACGGGGCGGGTGCTGGAACACTGGCACTCGGGAACGATGACGAAGCGGGTGAAGGAACTCGCTCGCGCGGTTCCCTACGCGAAGTGTTACATGAATCCGAAGGACGCCAAGGCGCGCGGCATCGCGCGCAACGAAGAGATCCTGCTCGAGTCGAGGCGTGGGAAGGTGCGGGTTCGCGTGGAGACTCAGGGCAGGGATCGCGTGCCGCCGGGGCTCGTCTTCGTCCCGTGGTTCGACGAGAACGTCCTCATCAACAAGCTCACGCTCGATGCCACGTGTCCGATCTCGAAGGAGACGGACTACAAGAAGTGCGCCGTGAGGGCGCGGAAGATCTGATGATGAGCGAACGGAAGCCGCTGGAAATCAGCAGACGAGAATTGTTCACCGAGATGTTTCGGGGTCGAGACGGGCGCTTGGGGTTCAGCCCGCGGACGCTGCCCGACCCCGAGGCCTGGGTGGAGAACATGGATCGCGTGCTGGAGGCCATGGGTGATCTCTCGGGTATCGAGGATCCGCGACCTGGCCTCGCACCGATCGACACGGGCGCGGACAACGCGCCACGGCGGCTCCGCCACGAAGAAAGGAGATCATGATGGGATCTGGAACAGTCCGAAGCCTGCGGCTCGCAGGGCTCTTGGCGCCGTTGCTCCTGCTGGGAGCGGGTGCGGGAGACCTCAAAAAGGAAGCCGAGGATGGGCTCGATGTCTATTTCCGGGACACGGCGCTGGAAGAGTTGGCCAAGCAGCAGTTGGCCAGCTTTCCCGACACGGAGGCCGGAGAATCGAAGAAACTCGGTCGCTCCTTTCCCGATGCTCCTCCGCAAGTTCCGCACGCGGTCGAGAACATGCTTCCGATCTTTTCCGATGAGAACGAATGCCTCGATTGCCATCATCCCGAAAACGCCATCAGCAAGAAGGATGTTCCGATTCCGAAGACTCACTTCAAGCGGGCGGTCATGTCCGCTGGGGGTACGAAGGATTCCATGGTCTGGGTGGTGAAGGGCTACGAAGAGTCCACCGATCTCGATGGCGCGCGTTACAACTGCAACATGTGTCACGTCGCCCGGTCGGGGAATGCCAAGGTGATCGGAAGCAGCTTCGGGGTCATCAAGGGGAAGCCGACGCAGTGACGGTTCGTGTCTTTCGGATCCAATGACGCTAGTGGCCCCGGGCAAGCAGCGGGCTGCTAGGGGGAAGGGCGCTCGGCAAAACGACGAACGAAGGCGACCATGTGCCAGATTTTCTCCTCGGTCCAGGCATGATCGGACTCCGGACCAAAGGCCGGCATGGCGCAGCGGTCTCCGCCGCCCATCAGGATCTGGTAGAAGAGCTGGCCGTCGGTTCGAGCCGCCATGTAGGCGACGTCGGTGAGGTTGGCCGGGCGGACGAGGCCATCGGGTTCCGTTTCGCCCTTGCCGGTTCCATCCAAGCCATGGCAGCGAGAGCACTTGCTCTTGAACTGCCTCGTGTAGTACCGGACCTCGCTCTCCTCGAGTTCGACCGGATTCGCCTGCTTTCGGATCTCGTCGGGAACGTCATCTCGCGCGAGAGCCAGGTCGGGCGCACATGCGGCTGCCAACAGCGACAGGGCGACGATGGAAATACGCTGAGCCGCACTCACCTTGGGCATGCCGGGCCTCCTAGGATCGGATGGTACCAGGGGTACGGCAGAGGGGGGGGGCGCAACCGTTCGTGGCAGCCTCGGGCGGACCGAGTCTGGCTACGCTCTGCGTACGCGAGCATGGGGAGCCGACATTGCTTCCGGTAACCGAGTTCATCGAGGTCGCGCGCGGCCAATCTCCGGGCGCAAAGCTGAGCGCCAATACGCCCGAACGCTTCTCGGCTACGGGGGAACGTGCTCCAGTGATCATCTGGAACGTGTGCATGCACTGCAACATGGAATGCCCTCATTGCTACGCATCCGCCGTCCCTGTTCCCAGTCCGACGGACCTGACCCGCGAAGAAGGATTGCGGCTACTCGACGAACTCTCGGATTGCGGCGTGAAGACCGTGATCTTCAGCGGAGGCGAACCCCTTCTTCGACCGGATATCTTCGGCCTGCTCGGGTATGCGTCGTTCATCGGAATTTCGCCTCATCTCTCCACGAACGGCGTCTTGATCGATCCTGAAACCGCCCAGCGCCTGGCCGACGTCGGGGTGGGCTATGTCGGCGTCAGCATCGACGGTCTCGAGGCCTTCAACGACGACTATCGCGGCCTGAAGGGTGGCTACGAACGAGCCCTCGACGGCTTGCGCCATGCCAAGAGTGCGGGGATGAAGACGGGACTTCGCATGACACTCTCTCAGCGCAACTTCGAGCAGCTGGGTGCCATGGTCGAGGTCGCGAGGAACGTCGGCGTCGATCGATTCTACGTATCCCACCTCGTCTACTCGGGACGGGGTTACAAGGTGGCCCACGACGACCTCTCACGCGACCAGCTCCGCAGTACCCTGACGGCGCTCTTCGAGACGGCCGAGCGCCTGATCGAAAGCGGTGAGAGCATGAAGATCGTCACAGGATCGAACGATTCGGACGGGGTGTTCCTGTTGCGCTGGATCCGCGAGCGTCATGGCGAAGCGGCTGCCGCGAGGGTTCGCGAACTCCTGCTCCAGCGAGGAGGGAACTCCGCGGGCGAGCGGATCCTCAACATCGACTCCCGCGGCCGCGTGCACCCAGATCAGTTCTGGCGGGCTGCCGTGCTGGGGGACGTTCGCAAGGAATCCTTCGCGAAGATCCTCGAACACCCTCTGCGCGACCAGCTGCGCCGACGTCTCGAGTATCTCACGGGCCGCTGCGCTACCTGTTCGGAGCGGGAACTCTGCCGGGGCTCCCACCGCGAGCGTGCCCTGGCCGTGCATCGCGACCCCTGGGCGTCGGATCCGGCCTGCGTGATGGAAGATGACGAGATTTCTGGGGCGGGGACGGAGCCGATCGCACCCCCGACCTGATGAGGTTGCCCATGCGATTCAGTTCCCTGCTGCTCGTGCCCATCGCCTGCGTCCTCGCCTCGGTGGCCCAGGCCGGCGGGATCGGATCTCGTGTCTTCGTCGTCGAGAGAGCTACCGGAAGCCTCGCCGTCTACGACGTAGTCGAACGCAAGTTGCTGCCCCAGAAGATCACTGGGCTTGGGGACCTGCGCCACGCCACGATGATCTTCTCTCCTGACCTGCGGTTCGGTTACCTGGCCACCCGCAACGGCCAGGTGAGCCGCATCGACCTTCAGAGCCTCGAACGGACTGGCGTGGTCTTCACTTCCGAGAACTCCATCGACAACGCGATCAGCCAGGATGGGCACTACATCGCCACCGCGGAGTATGTGCCCGGAGGCCTCACCATCCTCGATTCCGAGAGCATGAAGGTGTTGAAGAAACACCCGGCTAGCTTCGAAGTGGGTGGCATGCGCGTAGCTTCGCGGGTCACCGGCGTCGTCGATGCGCCGGGGAATCGATTCGTGTGCGTGCTGATCGAAGGGGCCGAGATCTGGATCGTAGATGCCTCCAAACCGGATTTTCCCATCGAACACAGGATCAAGACGAAGCAGACGAATCCATACGATGCGATGATCACACCGGACGGCCGCTACTACGTGGTCGGGCACATGAAATCAGATCGCGTATCGGTGCTCGACCTCACCCAGCCCGAGGCGGGAGTCCGGGAGGTCTCGCTCCGCGATCCGAACGAAGAGTACGACAGGGGGACGCCCGTGAAGCTCCCCCATCTCGCCTCCTGGGCCGTGGCGGGCAAGTGGATTTTCGTGCCTCTCGTGGGGGAGGATCGGCTGGCAGTCCTCGATCGGACCAGCTGGCAGCTCGTGCGATCCATTCCGCTGCGCGGCCATCCCGTCTACGCGGTTCGCTCCCCGACCGAACGCGAGGTGTGGGTGAGCTTCTCGGGCGAGGAAGACGACGCGTACGTCCAGGTGATCGACGTCGAGGCGCTGGCCGTGACGGACACGCTTCGCATCGGTCGGCGCATCTACCACATGGACTTCACGCCTCGCGGCTCCCACGTACTGGTGAGCGCGAACGGCGACGACAAGCTCTTCTTGGTGAACGCGGCCACCCGGCAGATCGAAGACGTTCAGACCGTGAGATCGCCCTCGGGCATCTTCGGTGCCTGGCGCGCTTTCCGGATTGGGCTCTGACGGAGCCCCTCGGCGGAGCGCAGGAGACGCGCCTGCGGTCGGTGATTCGTGCCGTCCCCAGGCGGCGCGGGCTCTCAGCGAGCCGCCCCTCACCACCCGAGGTTCAAGAAGCCGCGGGTGTGTTGCTTCCTGCCGGGGTTCGCTGCTGGAACTCGATGACCCCTGGGCGCTCCACGGCGGACGATGCCGACGGCCGTGGGCGCCCCGTTGCGTGCCTTCAGTACTTGAAGGTCAGCTGCATCCACCAGCGGTAGCCATCCGCCGCTCCCCTGTCGGTGCCCTCGAACCATGCGGCCTTGGTCAGCACGCTGAAGTGCTTGGTGATGGGCCGGGAGAGCACCGCGTCCAGTTCGTTGGCCAGGGACTCGCTCCCTTCGTCGCTCCAGAAGTGGTGATAGACGATCTTGCCCTTCAGCTTCCAGGGGAGCTTCGGAGCCAACGTCAGGTAGAGGTCCTGGAGGCCGTTGTTTCCTCCGTTGTTGAGGAAGACGTCGGCCCAGCCGTTGAACTTGTGTCCGGTCGCGAGGGGCGTCACGAAGCGCGCCTTGCCGCTGTCGGACCCGAGCATCTCGTAGCCGAGGGTGAGCGCCCCGGCGTCAGTGTGGGTCAGGCTGGTCTCGGCGGCGACGTAGCGGGCGTTGTAGTTCACGGGATTGTCGTCTGCGTCCATCTGGTACGCGAAGGACGCGGCGTAACCCAGACCCCACGGCCCCGAGATCGCGCGATTTCCGCTGACCCGCAGCCCGTACGAGTTCGAGGAGTTGCCCGGTGAGTCGCCTTGGAAGTCGAGCAGATAGGCGAAGCCGACGATCTTTGCAGCCTTCCAACGGTCGTAGGCCACTCGGATCAGATGCGAATTCGAGTCGAAGTCCTTCCTGATCGCGGGTCCGTCGTCTCCGAAGATGCGTTTCACGTACCAGATGTAGCCGTACTCGACCCGCAGGTGCTCGATGCCGGGAGAGATGGAGACGTAGGCGGAGTCGTAGGTCTGCTCGTTCTGTCGCCAGCCGACGTTGCCGATGAAGCGATCGTCGTCGAGCTTGATGCGCTGGCGTCCTGCGGTCACCTTCAGACCCAAGAGGTCGGGGTTCTCGTAGCGGACCCACGCCTGATTGAGTTCCGTGTCCTCTGGATCGGCAATCCCTGTCTGGCCGGTTGGCGCCTCGACCACGTCGAAGTACTCGCCGGTGTCGAAGGCGAGGATGTTCTCGCCCTCGGCGTAGAGGGAGAAGCCGTAGAGCGGCTTCGTTCCAATGCCAAAGCGGGTACGGATCGTGGAGGCCTGGGAGGCGTCCAGCCCTTCGAAGTTCGCGGCCTCGAACCGGAGCCGCACGTCGAGGTGCACCTTGTAGAACTCGTTGTCCAGCCACTGCTCCCAGCCTGCGGGGGCGGCGTCGCTCCCGGCTTCGGCGGCCACGGCCGGCGCCGATGGGACCCCGAGCCAGAACAGCAGTCCGATGGTGAGGGCCAGCGCCCGGGCGGCCTTGCAAATGCCTTCGGTCGGCGTAGATCGAGTCAGCATGGTTTCCCCTCTCTCTGGGTAGAACTCTTTCGTTGCCTCGCCGTTGCGACGGGGCGCTAGCTGGGCGTGCAGGGTGACCACACGCCCGATCACGGCAAGAACAGGTGTCTCCAGGTCGCAAGACCGGAGGTCTTCGACCGCGCACCCGACTGAGCTGACGAGCACGCGCTGGGCCGCGCTCGCCCCGCGACTGATGAGGGCGGCGGGAAGGTCCAGCGGATAG
Source organism: Deltaproteobacteria bacterium (assembly GCA_019312665.1). Classification (GTDB taxonomy): domain Bacteria; phylum Myxococcota_A; class UBA9160; order UBA9160; family UBA6930. The sequence continues at coordinate 6,990 of JAFDCZ010000110.1, forward strand.
CCCCGCTCGACCAGCTGTCGCTGCCAGGCATCGGCCGTAGCGCGGGCCATCATCAACACGAGGGTCGTGCGCGGCTGATACGGCGGAATCGAGAGCCCGGGCGAATCCATGCAGCCATGCGCACTGGCCACGACGAAGCTGTCGGCGAGCCCTCGGTGCGTCACGGGGATACCGGCCAGCTCGGGCACCGCGGTTGCACTCGTGACGCCGGGGACGACCTCGAAGGGGATGTCGGACTCCGCGAGGCAGAGCGCCTCTTCGCCGAGGCGCCCCAGGACTGCCGGGTCACCCCCCTTGAGGCGCACCACGCGCCGGCCCGCTCGCGCGAGCCGCACCAGCAGCCGGGTGATCTCCTGCTGGCTCATCGAGTGTCGCCCGCAGCGCTTTCCCACGTAGATGCACTCGGCCTGGAGGCCGTCGATCAGCCGGGGGTCCACCAAGCTGTCGTAGAGGACCACATCCGCCTCTTGAACGGCCCGCCAGCCCCGGAGAGTCATCAGATCCGGATCGCCGGGGCCTGCTCCAACGAACCACACGAAGCCCTTCATGGGAGTGCGCTCTACCCTGCTGTCCTCTGACGCGAAATTGTTCGGCGGCATCGATCATCCATCCGTCGAGTTCCTGTGAGGATGAATCGCCCATGCGGAGAGGCAGCTCAACGCAGCAAATCGTTGCTGGCATCGCCCCGGGCAGGGATGAGGCCTCGCTGGCTGAACTACCATCGCCGCTGGTACGGCGCCTCGAGGCAGGTCAACCTCAGGGGCCAGCCCCGGCCGCGGCCCCATGTTCGGCCTGAGCATCAGACCCAGAAAGGCAGTGGACGATGAGTGCACCGGAAGGTTTCAGGGCGGATCTGATCCGAACGGTCCAGGCTGGCGTGCCCTTGACGCAACGACCCTTCCAGGCGCTCGCTGAGAAGCTCGGCCAGAGCGAGCGCATGGTGATCGACGAGCTCGGCGCCCTTTCGTCCGAGAAGATCTTGCGGGAGATCTCTGCCGTGCTGGAAGGGAGTGCCCTCGGCTACGACAGCGCGCTGGTCGCTGGGTCGGTTCCCGAGGATCGCCTGCAGGCGACGGTCGAAGCCATCAACGCGCACCCCACCGTCAGCCACAACTATCTGCGCAACCATCACTACAACCTGTGGTTCACGATCGCCGTGCCCCCGCGCATGGGCCTCGAGCGAACACTCGAGCTGCTCGCCGAGGAGGCCTCGGTCGAGGCGTTCCATCCCCTTCGCCGCACCCATACTTTCAAGATCGGGGTGAACTTCGACCCCGTCAGCATGAAGAACAACACCGAGGTGAGCGTGAGCTCCCCCATGGCACCGGTGGATGTCGGTGAGCGCGAGGCTCGCTTCTTTCGCGCCCTGCAGACGCCGCTGCCGCTCACCGAGCGGCCCTTCGACGCCCTCGCCGGGCAGATTGATGCGGCCGGCAGCGAGCTGATCGCATTTGCCAACGATCATCTGGGCAACGCCATCCGCCGCTATGTCGGCACGCTCAGGCATCGCAAGCTGGGGGTGAGGGAGAACGGGATGGTGGTCTGGCGCGCGGCCAGCGAAGAGATCGGAGCGGCGGGCGACCGGCTCGCTCGGGCACCGGAGGTGAGCCATTGTTATGCGCGCAATGGCATCGAAGGCTTTCCCTATACTCTCTACAGCATGGTGCATGGCCCGACCCGCGAGAGCTGCCAGGCGCTGGCCCGTGACCTCTCCCGTGAGGTCGGAATCGACGACTACGCCGTTCTCTTCAGTGAGCGCGAGTTCAAGAAGCAGCGATTGCGGTACTTCCTGCCTGAGCTGGATCGCTGGTGGGATGAGAGGGTGAGCTGATCTCCCGGCCGACGAGAACCCACGCGATGTCGAGTCGCGTGGGAGCCGCTGCGCTCTCCGGGTGCCTCATGCTGCTCTTGCACTGCGCGAGGGCCGATCCGGACACCACGGCCGCGCCGCGGCCCGAGCTCACCTATCAAGAGCTCTGCGCTGCCTGCCACGGTGAGCGGCGCTACGGTGGCTACGCACCGCCTCTGATCCCCGCGACGCTGCAACGAAAGCACGACGACGTCCTCGTCCGCAGCATCCTCGACGGGCTTCCGAGCACCCAGATGCCCGCCTTCGGCGAGCGGCTGACCGAGGACGATGCAAGCGCGATCGTCGCCCTGCTCCGCAGCTCGCCGGGTGAGGTCCGCTGGACGCTCGAGGACATCGCAGCCAGCCGCACCCTGGAGGAGCCACGCTCGGGGGCGCTCGGAGACGAGATCGACCGCGCCGAGCTCATTCTCGTGGTCGAGCGGGGCACCGGTAGCGTCTCGGTGCTCGACGGAGACAGTCTGGAAGAGCTCGACCGCTTCTTCGTGGGGAGAATCCACGGCGGCATCAAGTTCGATCACGACTTTCACCGGGCGCTGGCCGTGACCCGAGACGGCACCCTCGTCCAATATGATCTGGATCGGGGCGCTCCGCGTGTGCGAGTCAAGGTTGGCGTCAATACACGCAATGTCGCCGTCTCCGGCGATGGACAGTTCGTCGCCGTCGCCAACCAGCTCCCACAATCACTCGTGATCCTCGACGAGAGCCTCGTGCCCCTGGCCCGCTTCCCATTGGACGGCCAGCCCAGCGCGGTCTACCAGGTCCCCGGGCGCCAGCGCTTCATCGTCACCCTTCGCGATCGGCCGATGCTCTACTTCGTAGAGCTTCCCGGGCTCCAGATGCGAGCCGTCCAGGTCGAGGAGCCCTTCGAGGACTTCGTCTTCGTACCGGGGCAACCGCGGCTCGTGGCCAGCTCCCGCGGTGGCCACCGTCTCGTGCTCTACGACTACGCGCGCAACGCCGTCGTCGACAGCCTTCCGATCGAAGGATTGCCCCATCTCTTCTCCGCGAGCTTCTTCGAGCGCGAAGGCGTGCTGCACGCCGGCTTCAACCACATGGGCGTCCCGCGCCTCTCGATCATCGACATGGAGAAGTTCGAAGTCGTGCGGAAGATCTCCATGGCGGGCGCGGGCTACTTCACGCGCACGCACCCGGGCTCCCCGTACCTCTGGGTCGACTCCAACAGCGAATCGATCGAGCTGATCGACAAACGAACCCTCGAGCTCCAGGCGACGAAGATCACCCCCGAACCCGGCAAGAAGGCGATGCACGTCGAGTTCACGGCCGACGGTGAGCAAGCGCTGGTCAGTGTGTGGCATCCAGAGGGGGCGGTCGTCGTCTTCGACTCCACGAACCTCCGCGAACTCCGTCGAATTCCCTACGCCATGCCCGTGGGGAAGTACAACCCCGCCAACAAGACCCGCACGCTGCGCTGATCCCAGCGGACGCAACCCACCGGCGTGGCTGTGCGCCGGGCCGGCTGCCACGACCGTGCGTTCTCAGAGGCAAACGGCCCCGACTGAGGTTCACAACCTCGTCCCCCGGGGGATAATGGGTCCAGGCCGGGCCTGGCAGGCCAGATTCGCCGAGTTTTTCTCCTATCAGGCGCCTGGGATCCGTCATATGACGGGCGCGGAGCCCCTCGAGGCGTTTGTAGGATCCGTAAAACGATCAAGCGACCTCTAGGTCGATAAACGTGGATAGGAGCAACAATGAGTAGTTCGGGCCGGAACTTGGCACAGGTACTCCAGGACAAGAACACCTGGTGGGTTCACTTCCTGATCGTCACCGCGATCTGCGCCACGGGATTGATCTATCTCGGGACGCAGACCTACTCGGGAGCTCCGCCGCTGGAGTCCTACAAGTCGGCGGATGGCGCAACGGTGATCTCGCGCGAGCAGATCAAGCACGGCCAGGAGGTCTTCCACCTCCGGGGCCTGATGAGTTACGGCTCCTTCTGGGGCGACGGGGCCGAGCGCGGCCCGGACTTCACGGCCGATGCGCTGCATCGGACGGTCGTCACCATGCGCACCTTCTATGCCAATGAGTTGGGTGGGGTCGTCAGTCAATACGACGAGGATGCGATCGCGGCGCGGGTTCGCCGCGAGCTCCACACGAACACCTGGGACGAGGAGGCCGGGCACATCGTCATCAACGCGGCCCAGATCCAGGCCTACGAGGATCTGGTCGTTCACTACACGGCCATGTTCAACGATCCCGGTTACGGAGAAGCCTTCGAGCCGGCCGGCTACATCTCCGATCCCACCGATCTCCGGGATCTGACCTCATTCTTCTTCTGGGGAGCTTGGGTCTCCGCGGCGAATCGACCGGGTCAGGTCTACAGCTACACGCACAACTGGCCCTATGACCCCGATGCCGGCAATACGGCCACGAGCCAGACCTGGATCTGGAGCTTCATCTCGATCTTCGGACTGTTCCTCGGGATCCTGGCGATCCTTTACGTCTACGGTCAGTTCAAGGAGCAAGGGGATCCGTTCGAAGGGGACGGGACGTCGCTCACCACGAACGACCTCGAAGAGGGACGGGTCCGCGCCACCCAGCGTGCCACGTACAAGTTCTTCATCTTCTCGATCGTCTTGTTCGGGTGCCAGGTCCTGGCCGGTGTCTTTGCCTCGATGGACTTCGTACGTCCATTTGGGTTCTCCTTGGGCGACATCATCCCATTCACCGTTCTGCGGAGCTATCACACGCTGTTCCAGATCTACTGGTTCTTCATGGCGTGGGTCGGCTACACGATCTTCTTCCTGCCCAGGATTTCGAAGGTCCCGAACGGGCAGCTGTTCCTGATCAACCTGCTGTTCGCGATCTGCTGCGTCACCGGCGCAGGCGCGCTGGTGGGGATCTATGCCGGGCAGACGGGGATGATCACCGGCGCGACCGCGTACTGGTTCGGGAGCCAGGGCTGGGAGTTCATGGAGATCGGCCGGGCCTTCCAGTACACCCTGCTGACCTCGTTCGCGCTCTGGATCTACATCATCTACCGCGGCGTCCGGCCGTGGCTGACGGCTAAGAACATCTGGTCCGTCCCGTCGTGGCTTCTCTACGGCAGCGGCATCATGGTCGGGTTCCTGTTCTTCGGCCTCATGATCTCGCCGGAACAGAACTTCGCGGTCTCGGACTACTGGCGCTGGATGGTCGTGCACATGTGGGTCGAGGTCACCTTCGAGGTGTTCACGACCGTCATCGTCGGGTACGTCCTCGTCCAGATGGGCCTGATCTCTCGGATGATGGCCGAGCGGGTGATCTTCCTGGCTGTGATGATGTTCCTGGTCACCGCGACCCTCGGCATCTCGCACAACTTCTACTGGATCGCCAAGCCCACGGGGATCATCGCGGTTGGAGGCGTCTTCTCGACCCTCCAGGTGCTGCCCCTGCTCCTGCTGACGCTGGATGCCTGGCGGATGAAGTCGGAGGCGGGCCGGGCCCAGACGAACGTCGTCCAGGGACGGCAGATCTTCGTGATGGAAGGCGTCTGGCTGTTCATCCTGGCCGTCAACTTCTGGAACATCTTCGGAGCGGGCGTCTTCGGATCGCTCATCAACCTCCCGATCGTGAACTACTACGAGCACGCGACCTACATGACGGGCAACCATGCTCACGCCGCCATGTTCGGGGTGAAGGGCAACATCGCGCTGGGTGGGATGCTGTTCTGCATCCAGCACCTGATCCACAAGGAGGCGTGGAACGAGCAGCTGGTGCGACGCGCCTTCTGGTCGCTGCAAGGCGGGCTGGGGCTGATGATGTTCCTCGATCTGTTCCCCGTGGGGCTGTACCAGTGCATGATCGTGGTCCAAGAAGGGCTCTGGTTCGCACGGTCGCAGGAGATCCTGACGGGGACCGTCTGGAAGACCCTGACCTACTTCCGTTCGATCGGAGGGACGCTCTTCATCGTGGGTGGCGTCCTGCCCCTGATCTACTTCTTCATCACGAGTGCGCGTCAGCTCAAGCCTGAAGCCGACTCCGATGAAGGCGAGTGGACCGTGTACGAGAAGGATTGGGCTGCCTGATCCCAGGTCCGGACGCCGGCCCAACCTCGGGGCTACTCGAGGTGGGCGGTGTCCGGAGGAATCGACCAGTGGCCTTGCCGGCTCTAGAGGGAGCCGGCAAGGCCGAAGGCCGGCCGCACCGAGGAAGATCATGACACTGCAAACGACCACATCACTCCGAAAGCCCGTGCCGACAGCGCCGCAGACGGTCCCGACGATCCGCGATCTGCGTAGCCGCGTCGAGGAGATCCGCGTTGGCGCGATCGAACACGCTGCCAGGCGCCTGGGCTTCGATGACATGCGGGAAGATCAGCGAGAGGGGATCGACATGCTCACGCGTTCGATCGTCGACAAGCTCCTGCACAGTCCCCTGGCGAATCTGCGGGCGGAAGCGGGCCGCGAAGAGGGCTTGGTGATGCTCGAGGCCACGCGCGAACTCTTCGGACTCGACGATCTGAGGGTGGGTCCGGACAAGTCGATGATGGCCCGCGACCTGTTTGCGGGCCGCGCCGCGCGCTAGCCGGCTCGCCCTGGTCCAGCTCGCGTACGGCGCGATGCCCGCGAGCGAACGATTCCACCTGGCCCATCCTTCAAGGACTCTCCGGCTCGATGTGGAGCGTCTTTATCCGGGCTGCCCTCCAGCCTCTCCTGTGCACCGCGTCACCAACGTGTATTCTTGACCCCGGCTTGGAGCGGAGGCTACGCAGTCTTCCGATTCGGCCTAAAGATTCTCCGGAAGACCGATTCCCCCCATCGCTAGGGCGCCTCTCGCATGGACGCACGACAACGAGACTCCTGGTGGCTGGGGACGCAACCGTCTGGCGGTCTGCTGCAGGCTCTCGCGAGCGTCCCCATGTCCCAATTCCTGACGATCCTACTGCCGCTGACACTCGTATTCCTGCTCGCCTTTTTTCTCGAGTACCGCGCAGAGGTGGGGGCCGAGCGGGCGCGACTCGTCACTCAGGAGGCCTCCGCCATCCAGGACGGCGTACGCCGGGTGGAGCGTGGGCTGGAGATCGCGACCGGGGATCTCAACTTCGTCGTCGATCTCGTCGCGGAGGTGCTGGAGGACGGGGCCCCGGAGCCTCTCGCCGCACTCGAGCGGAGCACGCTCACATTCCTGCGCCACCGGCCCAGCTATTTCCAGATTCGGTTCATAGGCGCGACGGGGCAAGAGATTCTTCGTGCCGAGAGCACGGCGGATGGGCCACGGATCACACCCGAGAGCGAGCTTCAAGACAAGAGCGGCCGCGGCTACTTCACCGACGCCATGCGCCTCGGGGCGGGCGAGCTGTTCATCTCACCCATGGAGCTGAACGTCGAGAACGGCGTCGTCGAGGAGCCGTACAGGCCGGTGGTCCGCCTGGCGACGCCGATCGACGACGCTGCGGGGCGGCGGCGGGGCATCGTCATTCTGAACGCGCATGGTGAACACTTCATCCGCGCATTCGAGCCGAACGCCGATGAGGCCGGGATCAAGCGAATGGTCGTCAATTCCGACGGCTACTGGCTTCAGCTCCGGCCCGAGGTCGAATCGGGTGTCGTGCTCGAGCAGGGAAGGAGCTTCCAGGGCACGTTCGCCGATGTCTGGCCGCTGTTGCTGGCGAACCCGCAGGGCTGGATCGAGAGTAGAGAGGGCCTCTTCTATTCCCTCCCCAACTGGATGTTCATCTCGCTGGTCCCGCACCGACTCTTCAACGAGATTGGCGTTGGGGTCGCGACCTCCCTGCTCCTGATCGCGACGCCACTGTATTTCATCCTCGTGTTGATCGGCTGCCTCCTGGCGGCCGCCAACCACAGGCGAAGGCTGGCCGACGAGGCGGTGCGAAGTCTCGAAGGAGTCAAGAGAGCCATGATGATCGCCGCGCTCGACGGGATCGTCGTCATGGACGAAGCGGGCATCACGCTGGAATTCAATCCCTCGGCACAGCGGATCTTCGGTTACACGCTCGAGGAGGCACGAGGTCGGTTGGTCGCAGACCTCATCATCCCGTCGGCCTACCGTGAGACCCACCGGCTGGGGCTGGAGCACTACCTGGAGACCGGTGAGGGCCGCATCATCGACAAGCACATCGACGAGCTGACGGGGATCCGCAAGGGTGGCGAGGAGTTCCCGGTCGAGCTGACCGTCTGCCCCGTCATGGTCATGGGGAAGCAGTTCTTCTACGGCTTCCTCCGCGACCTCAGCGAGCCCGGCCGGATCGAGGTCGAGAGCGATGAGGGAAGCGCTCTACCGCCTGATCCACTCTCGGCAGGCTAGCTCGTCCCGCTTTCCACCCTGAGATCCCGGTTCTCGACCCCGTCCTTCGCAATGTCGGCCAAGGTGGTGCCCTCGGCCCAGGACCGGAGCTGATCGTTCAGCAGGCTCCAGGAGCCGTGGAGTGGACACGGGTGGACCGCGTCGCACTGCCCCCAACCGAAGGCGCAGCGCCCATCGGTCGAGTAGGCATCCACTGCGGTCAGGATGTCGATGAAGGGGATCTCTCGGGGCTCCTTGGAGAGCAGGAAGCCGCCGCCTTGCCCCTTCCGCGACGTCAGCAGGCCGGCCAGCACCAGTCGGCGCATCACCTTCGAGAGGTAATGGCTCGGGATGCCCGTCGCGACCGACAAGTCCTTGACGCGCATCGGCTCTCCCGCCGGCATGGTTGCCAGCCAAGCCATTGCCCTGAGGGCGTATTCGGCTGTCTGGGAGAAGACCACGGTTCTACCTGACGCCCAATCTTCCCACCTTTAAGTAGGAGGCCGTATCGATCACCTGCGGTTCGCCACAACACTGGGCGTGACGACGTTCATCGAATAGCAGAAATAGACAAATAGATCCATTTATCCCAATCTCACGCACCCAGCCGGGTCTTCATCTGTACCCAGGTCGCGAGACGTCACGGTTCCCGGCATGGGACAAAGAAGGGAAGGGGCACGATCCTGCAGGACACAGGCTCTGCCCCTCTCCCGTTCGCAAGCGGGTTCTGTGCCACGACTCAGCCCACCATCAACTCCAGCATCATCACCGCGAAGAGCAGCGCCAGGTACAGGATGGAGATCGCGAATACCCGGCGGTCTTCCTCGACCCGCGCGATCCGTATGGAGCGCGCGATCGACGCCACGAAATACCCACCTGCAGCGATCGCCGTCAGGCCATAGACCGGGCCTGACGCGCCGCCGATCCAGGGGATGAGCGTCACCGGCCACAGCACGCATGCGTATGCGAGCATCTTCCTGCGTGTCGCTGCATTGCCGACGACGACCGGCATCATCGGGAAGCCGGCAGCCGCGTATTCGCCCTTGCGGTAGAGAGCGATCGCCCAGAAGTGGGGCGGCGTCCAGAGGAAGATGATCGCAAAGAGGACGAGGCTCCAGATCCCGATCGTGCCGCTGACCGCCGCGTCCGCGATCAGCGGGGCCGTGGCGCCGGCAGCACCGCCGATCACAATGCTTTGGGGGCTGCGGGGCTTGAGCCAGAGCGTGTAGACGAAGATGTAATGGAGCACCGTGACCGCACCGATGGCGGCGGACAGCGCGCCGCCGACGGCCAGCAGAAGCCCCAGTCCGCTAGCGGTGGTGAACAGGCCGAAGACCAGCGCCTGCCGCGGGTCGAGCCGCCCGGTGGGCAGCGGGCGATGCATCGTGCGCGTCATCTTGGCGTCACGCTCGCGTTCGATCCAGGCGTTGAGCGCACCGCATCCGCCACCGATCAACGCCGTTCCCAATGCGATCGCGGTCAGGAGGGCCGGTTCGGGCCATCCTTCGCGGCCCAACGCCATGGCGGCCGGTGCGGTGAAGAGCACGAGCATCAGGACCCGGGGCCGGGTCAGTGCCAGGAAATCGCCCGCAATACCGAGGGGTCTCGAAGCCGGGCGGGTAGGGCAGAGCTCGCCCGCCACGGGAAGTGTCTCACTCATCGTTGGCACTCCCTGTGTCTCGGCCCTGTGCATCCGTTGCAGTGCATTCGGAATGCCACGGGGGTCTCGTCTGAAGCTCCATGCGGATCAGTACCATGCGAAGCCCGAAATCCGGTCGAAGACCACGACACGCCTGTCCTCGCGGGTGAAATCGAGCGCCTGCTGGTCGCGATGGGTCCACTCGTCGGGATCCGAGGTGTCGCCAATCGCGACGCGCACGACGTGGCTTCCCTCCTCGACGCGGATTCGCTCGAGTGCAACGCTGTTGCTGTCGCCCCAGATGCCTGCCGGCGGGATCGACGTGTGCACGACCTCCACGCCGTCGATCTGCACGGAGAGCCGGACCGCGGACCGGGCTCGATCGCACTTCACCACCTGGCGCATGTGGAGGGGGATCTCGGCGAGCTCGGCTTCACTGAGGGTGTGACAGTTCTCCTCGTTCGACCCCGGATGAGAGAAGCTCACGACGAGCTCGGAGTGGTCGTCGGTGGGCGATGCGTAGGCCCAATCGCTCACGACGCCGGTCAGTGCCGCGAAGACCAGCGCCAAGAGTGCGGCCGCGACCAGGCTGAGAGTGGGACCGTGCCCGCTGCGAGGTGGCTGGCTCTGGCGTGCGCGAAGCGCAGCCGCGCGCGCGATCAACTCGGCCTTGCGGGTGCGGTCCAGGCCCAGCATCGTGAGTTGTTCCGGCGCGACCTTCTCGCTGCGCAGGGCGGGCTCTCGTTCGCCGGCCATCCGCTGCTCCGTCCAGAGCGCACCCTCGCGATAGTGGCACTCGCCTGGGCCGCAGCTGACGATCAGCACGCCGGCCGCTCCGTGCCGAAGCGCTCGCTCGACCATCAATGGGTGGACCCAGCCTGCACAGGGGACGCGCAGCAGTCGGTATCCGGGGAGCTCCGCGCTGATGCCGGTCGTGGGATCCACGTCCAGGCCCGCTCCCGCCGACTCGGCACAGATGAAGCCCAGGTGCGGTGCCTCGCCCTCCGCGAGAGCGTCTTCGAGCCAGCTCTCGATTCGTCTGCGTTGCCCGATCGAATCGAAAGAGGGAGCGCCGATGGCTGCGGTATCGCAGGAGCCGGTGCAGATGCCGCAAGACACGCACTTCGATTCGACGACGAAGGCCTCGGTCTCGAATTTCAGATTGCCATCGGTGCGCGAGATCATCTCGATGGCCGCGTAGGGACAATCCTGGTAGCACTTGGTGCATTCGTTGCAGCGCGTGACGGTGACGTTGGCGGGCTCCGGACGCCGGCGCGAGAGCCACCAGGGCATGGAGAAGAAGAGTGCGCTGGAGGCCAGCAGGATGCCCCAGAGCTCACCGCCTGCCAGGCGCTCGGTGAAGGCAAGCGGCAGGAGGTACCACCAGTCCATCGTCAGATCGCCGCCGATGGCGGTCAACCTGGCCGGCTCCGCGCTCGCCGCTGGGTAGAAGACGCAGAGCAGCAAGAGAAAGGCCAGGGTCCAGATCGTCATCGGGCGATCCGTCAGGAAGCGCGGACGCGAGAGGCGGTTGATGTGGAGCCATGCGACCACGCCCAGCCCGAGCGGTACGAGCATGTGGAAGAAGAAGACGACGAAGAAGACGAGGGAGTTCACACCCTCGTCCGTGATGAAGGAGCGGCTCACCAGATCGCTGAAGATGGGTAGTGCGTCCATCATCTTGCTGGTGCTCACAGCCACCAGCTGGCCGCGCATGTCCCAGACCAGCCAGTAGCCACTCCAGCCAATCGCCCACAGCAGCCCCATCAGGACCCCACCCGTCACCCACGCTAGCCAGCGGGCACCGCCGAAGCGGCCTTGGAGCAACGAGCGGAGCGCATGGATCGTGCCGAACATCAGGGCCGCGTCGGAGCTGTATCGGTGCAGGGAGCGGAGGAAGCCGGCGGTGAAGGGCTCAGTCGACATGGCCTCGACCGACTGCCAGGCCAGCGCAACGCTCGGGCGGTACCAGCTCAGCAGGCCGATGCCTGTCACGGTCGCGACGAAGACGCAGACCACCGCGATGGCGCCGGTGTGGAGCAGGGGGTTGAGGGATTCGGGGAGGGCCGCGCCCAGTGCACGGTCGAGCAGCAGGAAGATCCGCTCCAGGCCCCGCAGCACACCCTTCGGTGCCGCCGGTTCGAGCGGCGACGCTTCTAGGGAGCCATTCTCCGGCTCCCCGTGATCCTCGTGTCCAGCGATCTGACTCACCTGGTCCCCGGTTCTTCCGCGCGTCGGGCTCGTGAAGAGCCGGACATCATCCGGCAGCTCGCGGCTCCTTGAGGAGAACGCGAAGCGCTGCGGTGAGCCAAGTTCTCTGACGTTCTCCCAGGGTGAGGCGATAAGCGATTCTTCCCTCTCGGTCGATCAGGAGGAAGATGTTGGCGTGGTCGATGACGCCGGTCTCCGGATCTCGAGAGCGGGCGACCTGCATGGCGTCGAGTACGCGCTCGACCTCCTGGCTGGGCCCGGTGACGAGGTTGTAGAGCGGCGCCTCCAGCCCGTTTCCATCCGCCAGGTGCGCCAGGACCTGCGCGGAATCGTGGCTGGGGTCGAGGGTGACAGCGACGACGGTGAGATCCTCCAACTCCTCAGGATCGAGGTCGGCCAGCGCGGCCTTGGTCTGGCTGAGGATCAGCGGGCAGGTGTGGCCGCAAGAGGCATAGACGGCGGTGAGCAGCACGACCCGGCCTTGGAGCGCTTCGAGATCGACCGGAGACCCCTCCTGGTTGGTGAGCGAGAGATGGGGGCGGGCGAAGGCCGTGCGGATGTCCTCGGCGGGGAAGGGCAGCTCGGTGTTCGCCGACGCGCCGTTGGAGAAGGCGAAGCCGAGAGTGCTTCCGGCGACGATCAGTGCCGCGATGCCGGCGTGGGTGGCTGCTCTTCTCGGCGAGCGCAGCATCTCGCGCAGAGGCCCCCACCAGAAGAGAGCGATGAAGCTGCCCATCATGAGCTGGGGGAAGAGCATGGCCGAGACGTAGGCCCACTCGGTGCGACCCGTGGCAGGGTCGTACCCGTAGCACCAGATCCGGAAGTCCTCGGCAAAGGCGCCGAGCGGGGACGGAGAGGGGGGGACCAGGAGCACCCCGACCAAGAACACCTCCCAGCAGGCCAACAGCGAGATGGCAAAGACCGGAAAGCCGCCGCCGCTGAGGAAGCTGCGGATTGCCTCGATCGTCCGATCGAACCGGCCGTGCTGCTGGACATTCGCCATGCTGGATCTTCTCTCCTCGTTCTGCCGTTCCTGGGCCGGCCGCGCGCCGGCCTGCCCCCTCCTCCCGGCTCATCCAGGTTCGGAGCGGATCGGTTACCGAACCTCCCAGACGTCCGCCAACCACATCCAATTGGCGAAGTAGTAGACGGCAAAGGAGAGCAGGAAGACCAGCGCCAGTATCAGGGTCCCGGGGGTCTTGTGCTCCCCATCATGCTCGACGAGGGCATCGGCCGGTCTGGCCGGCTCTTCGTGCCAGGGCTGCATCGGTCCCTCGATGCGGGGACCGAAGAACACGGCGGCTACGACGAGCAGGATGTACATGAACAGACCGGTCACTGCGATCACGCCACCGACACCCATGATGCCAAGCATGGCGTGGGCCCCCGCGTCGAAGCCCGTGGCGAACTGGCCACCCGTGAACTCGATGTCCCAGTGTCGCCGCGGGACGCCGTAGGAGCCAGCGAACGACATGCCCAGCGCAAACAAGGTGATGCCACCCCCGAACACGTAGGGCTGCAAGCGGCAGAGTGCCTTGGCGTAGAAGTCGCGCTGGAAGATCAACGGAACGATGTAGTAGGTGACGGCCATGAAGGCGAGGGTGGTCCCGCCGACGACGGTGACGTGGAAGTGGCCCGGAATGCGGAGGGTGTTGTGAGCCATGATGTTGATCTGCTGGGTGCCCAGCACGACGCCGGTGATGCCCCCGCCGAAGCCAAAGATGACCAGCGAGAGGAAGAACCCCGAGAATCCCGGGTTGCCCCAGGGTGCTGCCGCCAGCCAGCCGAAGAGGCCTCGTGTGAAGCCCTTCGCGCGCATGGCCACCTCGATCGAGGCGGGCACCGTGAAGCCGTGGATCATCGAGGCCAGTACCGCGAGGTACATCGCGTACGAGGTGTTCCAGATCTTCCAGCCCGCGCCTACGCCGGGGTCCACCAGCAGGTGGTGGGCGCCGGCGAGGTTGATGAAGAGGATGTAGAGAACGAAGGCGCCGCGACAGACGGCCTGGTTGAGAGGCTTCGAGCCGACGGTCAGGGTGCCGAGCAGGTACCAGATCGACACCATGGCGCAGACGTTGACCTGCTGGGACATGTGCCCGAGACCCCACCACGTGGTGCGGTACCAGGAGGGATCTACTTCTGGGATCAATCCCATGGACCAGAGGAAGGTCGGGATCATCACGACGGCACCGTGCAGTAGCGTGACGACGGCGATGATCGCTGCGGCCGTCGCGCCGAACACGACGAGCGGCACCGAGCCCTCGTAGGTGTGATCGCGCTTCGCGATGTAGATCGTCGCAAAGTAGTTGATGACGCCGGTCAACGCGCCGACGGCCACCAGGATGATCCCGAGGTAGAACCACGGGCTCGCCATGAGCGGCACGTAGGAAGTCATGAGCACGTCGCTCTTCCCGTCGAAGATCGCGGCGTTGACCATGATCCCGCCAGCCAACATGAGGAAGAAGCAAGCGTAGGCAGCCTTCTTCGACGCCAGCCTCGTATTGAGAAGGGTGGTGCTCGCGAAGTAGAGCACCGCAATCTCGAATTGGAGGATCCAGAAGATCAGCATGTTGAGGCCGTGCAGCGTCAAGATGCGGTAGTACCACTGGGCATCCAGCAGGTGAACGGCAGGCCATCGGGTGAGCGCCAGGAGCAAGGCGCCCGTACCGCCGATCAGAAGAAATACGACGGCGACGACGGCGTGCCAGCGCATGAATCGCTGAGCGGTCAGACAGACCGGTAGTGAGGTGGTCCCGCAGGAGCGGACCTCGGTTTTCGGGTGGTTTCCGACGATGGGAAGAGTTTCTACTGCGCTGGCCATGACTCCCTCTCAGTCCTCCACGATGATCCGGCCGGTCATTGTATGGTGACCGATGCCGCAGAATTCGTTGCAGATGATGGGAAAGACTCCCGAGCTGGTCGGCCGGATCGTCAGCACGTGGTCATATCCCGGTAGCACCTGGAAGTTCATGTTCAGGGGTTGCAGCGAGAAGCCATGCTGTAGATCCAGCGACGAGATGTGCAGGCGGTACTCCTGCCCCTTCTTGAGCTTGATGATCGGGTAGAAGGCCCACATGCGCGCGAGGAGGTAGCCATCGCCGCCGGGCGGAATCTCGACGATCGGGACCCCACTCTGTTCGCCCACCGTGTTGGCCTCGACGAATTGCCGCACGCGTGTGCTGTAGTCGGCGACGCTGACCTTGTAGGATTCGCCCGTGGAGTTCTGCTTGCCGTAGAAATGCCAATACGGCATGGCCATCGACATGATCATGCACCAGCAGAGCGCCAAGCCTACCCAGAGTCGTTCGTTTCCAGTGGGTGCTTTGAACCAATCTGCCGGCGGACTTTCGATGCTCATTTCGATTCCTCGCGTTGCTCTCGGTATCCGTTCAAGG
>JAFDCZ010000111.1 GCA_019312665.1 Deltaproteobacteria bacterium
CGGTGGCGCCTGTGTGAACGGCACGCTCATGCACATCATGGATCCGCGAGCGCCCTTCGGCGGTGTGGGCCCGAGCGGGCAGGGCGCCTACCACGGACGGCATAGCTTCGAGACCTTCAGTCACCGCAAGACGGTGATGAAACGCGGGTTCCGCTTCGATCTCAAGCTGCTGTACCCGCCCTATAGCGACCGCAAACGGAGGATCGCGCAGCGGTTCATGTAGGCCGGCGACGCTCGGCAACGAATCCCAGGATGGCGGCGAGGGCGGCAAGCCACCACCATCCGTTGCCGATCCTGAGCGCGAGGGGTGTCCCGGCGACGGCACGGAGTTCGACGTCGAATGAGCCAGCCGCTCCTTCACGGCGCCGGGCGATCCGGCCGTCCGGGTGGACAAGCCCCGAGACCCCGGCATTCGTCGAGCGGAGGATCGGTCTGCCGGTTTCGACGGCACGGAACACAGCGGCTGCGAGCAGTTGGTCCGCGCCTCGGGTAGCGCCGAACCAGGCCTCGTTGGAGAGATGCACAAGGAGATCGGCACCGTCGAGGGCGCCGTGCCGAGCGTGCTCGGAGAAGAGCGCCTCGTAGCAGATCAGCGGTGCGAGGCGGATCCCGCCCACCGTGAGGATGCGGGGAGAGGATCCAACAGAGATGCCACTGCCTCTCTCTCTGGAAGGAAGAGGCCATGGCGCGTATTCGAAGAATGGAATGCGGATCCGCTTGTCGTACATACGCGGTTCGCCCTCGCTCGGAAGCAGAACCGCGGAAGTGAAGAGCCGAGGTCGTTGGCCTGCTGGGATGTGGGTTGCACCGAACAAGACAGCGGCATCGCCAGCGACCTCGTTTCGGAGCGCCCGAATCCGAGCGATGTTGGCCGGCATGACCGCTGGGACTGCATTTTCTGGCCACACGATGAGATCAACGTCTGCCCCTTGCGAGAGTTCAGCAAGCCGCCCGATCACATTCGCAGTCGCATCGGAAGCCGGACGGCGGGGCGTCGGATGTCCGGTGTGGACGATCCGCACTTGAAGGGAGGGTTCGCCGCTGGGCACGAAAGCCCCGGGCGCCGACGCGCGCAACGAGACGAGGGCGACCAGGCCGAACGCAAGCCCGGCTGCCCGACCCATCGCCCAAGCGCCGTTGGCGAGCGCGACCCAGCCAGAGACCAGGAGGACGCCACCCCATCGGGCAGGGCCGATCCATTCCGGAACCGGCGCGAGGCTGTAGCCCAGCAACATCCAGGGCAGGCCTCCCAGGATCGTGCAGCGCACGGCTTCCGACGTGACCCATGCCGCGCTGATGCGAAGCGGTCGCGATGGACACCAGCCATGCCTGCCACGCTGCAAGCCCAAAATAGCCCTCAGCGGCGGCAGCCCCCTGGGCCACACAGCCGAGCAAGCTGGCCACGAACCCGGCGATCCAGCCCAGGCCCGCGCGCCTCCACGGCCCGACTCCGTGCAGCGCGAACAGCAATGGCACCAGGCATATGAACGCCAACGGCCAGAGGCCCCAGTTCGGCTGGGCCAGCGCAAGCAAGATGCCACTCGACACCGCAGCGGCGATACGGGCTGAGCTCATCCTTCCACTCTGCATGCGCCACCCATGGCCTACCAGTGTAGAGTCTTCGGGCCATGCGCCGGCTTTCGATGGTCTATGTTGCTCCCGTCCTGCTGGGCGTCATCTTGTTTGGGGTCCTCGCGCTCGTCGCTCGTGACACCTACGTCCATTTCGAGAGGCCCTCACCGGGTTTCCTCGTGTATCAGAACGGCCAGCTCTCCGCGATCGGAGGCCCGTCCTGGTCCGGAGCGCAAGCGGGAATGCCCCTGAACGGCGGCCGCATCGTCGGCGTCGACGGCGGAGATTTCGTCTCGGGGCACGCTGTCTACCGGCACGCCGCCGAGCGACCCCTCGGTGAGACGATCCTCTACCGCGTGCGGTTTGCCGGAGAGGAGCGGGATTTCGCGGTGCCGACGATGGCAACGGGTTCCGCCGATTTCTGGCTCACCGCTGGGAACTACCTGAGCAACGCGGCCTTCTGCTTCGCCATCGCGATCCTCGCCTTGCTGCTGCGTCCCGATCACCCCAGTGCACGCGCGCTGGCCTTCGTGATGGTCCTGCTCGGTCTCACCCTGGCCCTCGGGCTCGACCACGTCGTGACCTTCCGTTTCACGAAGCTGTATCCCATCGCCGAGGCGATGGTGCCGGCTGGTATCCTCGCGCTGACGCTCACCTTTCCCGTGCCCCGCTTCACCATCCGCGTGCGCTGGCTCGGCATCGCCTTCGCGAGTGGCGCGACCCTGGTGATGGGCGTGCTGGGAGCCGCGTGGGAAGTCAACGCTCCGGATCGCGCCCGCGGGATAACGAACGCCGTCTTCGTCCTGTGGGCGCTCACGGCCCTCGCGATGCTGGTCAGCTTCGGCCACGCCACGATCTACGGCCGGTCGGAGTCCGATCGTCTGAAGGCGGGCGTGGTCTTTTCGGGAGCGCTGATTTCGTTCCTGCTGCCCGCGGTGGCACTCGTGGCCTTCTTCCTGCTCGGATGGGATTTCTCGACCTCCTGGCTGACCGCACTGATCTTCCTGTTTCCGGTTTCCGTACTGTATGCGGTGGTTCGCCATGACTTGTTCGAGGCAGAGCGCTTCATTCGCCTCACCGTCGGATACGGAGTGGCCACCGCCGGTGTGGTGCTCGTGTACGCGACCCTGCTCACGATCCTCGAGCGGATGGCGTTGCCTCTGTCTCCAGGAGCCGCCACCAGTTTCATCCTGCTCGTGGGCCTGGCCCTGGCCTTCGACCCGGTGCGCCGGTCGGTCCAGCGCAGCATCGATCGCGTATTCTTCCGGTCGGTCGAGGCCCCCGAAAGGGTGTTGGAGGAGGCCGGTATCGAACTCGCGTCGCTCACCGATGAGGGCGCAATCCGCGAGACGCTGGCAGAGCGTGTGCGCGCAGCCCTCAACCTGGAGTGGGCGAACGTTCGCGATACCGAACCGTCGGAGCGGCCGGTGAGCTTCTCGGAACCGGTCAACTTCCAAGGGGAGCAGCTGGGCGTGCTCGAGGGCGGGCGAAAGCTCACGGGCGCGCCATTCGCCGCAGCGGATCGAGAGCTGATCCGTGGTCTCGCGGCACAGGGCGCGCTTGCGCTTCAGAACGCCCACTCCATCGACGGCCTCCGGCGGGCCCAAGCCGAGCTGTTGCGCACCCAGAGGCTCGCCGTCATCGGGGAGTTCGCCGGCGCCGTAGCCCATGGCATGCGCAATCCGTTGGCGGGCATCCGGGCCACCGCCCAGATCGCGCAGGAACAGGCCACCGCGGCCTCGCAATCGCCCGTTGCCGAGACCCTCGAAGGGGTGCTCTCCGAGGCTGACCGGCTCGACCAGCGGATTCGCAGCTTGCTCGATTTCTCACGACCCGTGGAGCCACGGCCCAAGCAGGTGGACGTGGGCGAATTGATCGAGCGCGTTGCAAGAACGCTCTCTCGAAGCGCCGAGCGACGCGGCGTGCGCATCCTCACCACGCAACAGCCCTCGCCGAGCTACGTCGTGTCGGATCTCGACTACCTGGAGGAGACGCTGCTCGAGCTGGTCGGCAATGCCTTGCGCGCCACCGAAACTGGCGGCGAAGTCCGACTCGAGCACGGCCGCGGCGACGACCAGGTCGTGATTCGCGTTCGTGACGATGGAAGCGGCATTCCCGAGGCGGTCCAGGATCGGGTCTTCGACCTGTTCTTCACCACCCGGCCTGACGGTACAGGGCTGGGCTTGCCTTCCGTGCGCAAGATCGTCGAGATGCTGGGAGGCTCGATCGAGCTGGAATCGTCTGGGCCCGGGGGAACCTGCTTTCGGGTCGAGCTGCCGCTCGAGGTCTAGGGAATCGCGATGGTCTGTCCCGAGGCTGCTTGCACTACCGCCGAGTCGTCTGCCCCAATGCGTCCGTCACCGGTGAGATCGAGGTTCGGGTCGAAGCCCGGGTCTCCGTGGCGAAGGCCTTTCGCTGCGTCGACAAGAGCTACGTCGCTGGCATCGACGAGGCCCGAGTCGTTCACATCCGGGTCCGGCAGGAAGACCGGCGTTCGCGACACCGCCCCCGCCTGATCCTCGATGTGGACGACTGCGGTGTTCGCGCCGTCGAACGCGCCACCGAGATCGTCGACGATGATCTCCAGACCACGCGCATCGGTCACCTGGAGGGTCTCACGGAACGGATCGCCGTCCGTGTCCGGAGAGATGATCGCGATGGGACCCTCCACGCGTACCTCGACGTCGAGCGGGATGACCAGGTCGGCGACATTGCCCAACAGGTCCAAAGGGATCACTTGCAGCACGACGCTGCTCGCGGCACCGTCGTCGGCCACTGCAAGGCGCTGCAATACCTCGAGGACCATTCGCTGACCTCCCGCGTCGAGCCCGGGCCGCAGCGGCCGCGAGGGGAGCCCGTCGAAGGTTGCTGGGTCTGGACGTCGGGCAAGTCCTGCCCGAAGCGCCGGACCGGACAGCGCTGTCGCCAGGTCCGTCGACAGGTTGGTGCCATCCTGGGGCATGGTGAACGCCTCCCCGATCTTCGGGTGGTTCGGGTCCGGCTGGAGGGCCGGCTTGATCTCGGCGCCGACCGGCCCGTTCGCCGTTGGCGGGGCCAGGCCCGCCGCACCGCCTTGGAGGATGACGGATGGATCGGTCTTCGGGTGAAACGGGAGATGGGTCATGACCAGCGGGCCGTCGGGGACGACGCCGTTCTGGAAGGCCGGATCGAGTGTGCCGGCCCAGGCTGCTGCGACCAGAGACAGGCGCAGCGGCGCCGCGGTCGGGCCGCCGGCCGCAGGAAAGAGCTGCCCTGCGACTTCGCCGCCATCCGAGATCACGACGGTCTGGGCGACCGGCGTCAGCTCCGAATCCTCGATGCCGAAGTCGCCGGGATCGCCATCGAGCTCCGTGATGCCGATGAAGCCATCGCCATCGATGTCTGCGAATGCCGCGATGATGATCGGTACGCCTATCAGATTGGGCGAAACGGTGGGCGTACCGAGATCCGAAATGGGAGTACCGGGGTTCGGATGGGTGGACGGTGCTACGACGAAGTCGATCGGTATACCCGTGGCGAATGCCGCGACGGCGACCTGGGGCTCCGTGCCGGGCACATGGGAAGCGGGAAACGTTGCGCCCATCACCGTGCGATCGCTGCGGATGACGAGGTCGACGTCTCCGGGTCGGAAAATGAAAATCACGTCGTCTGCGGTACCCAGCAGGAGGTCCGGCCCGGGGCGGATCATCGGGGAGCCGGGGGCGATCTCGGTGACCTCGCCGTCGTCCATCCAATCCAGGAACAACATCGGCTGGTCGGCAAACGAGTATCGGGAAAAGCACTCCCCGACCCCAAGGGTGAGGACGAGGAGGGCGCCAAGGGCCACCGGAGTCTGGAGGCTTCGGAGCTTCACGACGCGCCTCCCGTGACGGTCAGCGGGTTCGAGAGAACGGCCCCTGTTGCGTCGATGGCGAAGAGCTGCACCTCTACCTGGCCCGCGGGAAAGCCGGAGGGCAGGAGAAGCTCGAGGCGTGCGGGGCCGATGAACAGCACCGGGGCGGAGACCGAGCTGCCCGCCGAAGCGATGACCACGGCTTCCAACGGGTCGAGCCCGTCGGCGAGCAGGGCGTCGTTGCCCTCGAAGGCGCCAACGCCGAGCTCGAAGCGGACGAATCGGGTGCCCGATGTCAGATCGCGCACCAGTACCTGGACGCCAATCGGTGCCTGGACGAGGCCCTCCGCCGGAAACTCGCCAGTGACGCCAATCCAGCGGGCGCTGCGCTCGCCCTCGGCGAGCACCATCACCGGGTCCGTGGGTGCGGCGTTCGCGCTGGGGCCGAGAAGAAAGAGGAATGCGAGGCAGCGCATCGCTCCTCGCCAGGTTCGCAGTCGGGGGGTCCGGTTCGTCATGACAGCTCGTATTTCTCCAGCCGGTAGCGAAGGGTGTCGCGGGTGAGGCCGAGCAGACCGGCCGATCGGGTGCGGTTGCCGCCCGTTCGCTCGAGGGCCTGCTGGATCAGGTTGCATTCCAGGGCTGCCAGGTCGACGCCCTCTTCCGGAAGCGCAAAGCCGCCGTTGGTTTCGCTGGTTTCGGGCTCGTCAGCGCGGGCGTGCAAGAGTGTGCGCAGGGTGGCGGCGGCGATCTCGGAGCCGGATTCGAGGAGGAGCGCCCGTTCGATCACGTTGCGCAGCTCCCGCACGTTGCCAGGCCAGGCGTAGCGTTGCATGCGGTCCAGTCCCTCTTCGGCAATCGTGACTTCGCGTCCGTAGGTGTGTCCGATGGTCGCGCAGAAGTGACGGGCCAGCGGGGCGATGTCGTCGGGCCGCTCCCGCAGCGGGGGGATCGTGAAGGTCAGCACGCGCAGGCGGTGCAGGAGGTCGCCGCGGAACGTTTGTTCGGCCACCGCCGTGTCGAGGTCGCGGTTGGTGGCGGCGATGACGTGGACGTTGACGCTTCGCTCGCGGGAGGAGCCCAATCGGCGCACACGCTTCTCTTCGATCACCTTGAGCAGCTTGGCCTGCAGGCTCAGGGTCGCGTGTCCCACCTCGTCGAGAAACAGGCTGCCGCCCTCCGCAGCTTCGAACAGGCCCGTACGCGCGGTCTTGGCGTCGGTGAAGCTGCCGCGTTCGTGGCCGAAGAGTTCGGCCTCGATCAGACTCTCGGGCATGGCCGTGCAGTTGGCCTCGATGAAGGGGCCGCCGCCCAGTCGCTCGTGGATGGCGCGGGCCAGGACGCCCTTGCCGGTGCCCGTCTCACCTGTGAGCAGGATGACCGGTCGCTTGCCCGCCGGAAGATCCGCCTCGCGCAGACGGTCGATTTGTTCGAAGAGGGCCACGAGGCTTTGATCGGAGCCCACCACGCCCTCGGCTACGCGATCCCGATCGCGCAGGTAGGTGAGCTCTCTCTCCTGCCGCTGACGATCGAGCACGCGCGTTACCAGCAGCCGCAGCTCGCCGAGGTCGAGTGGCTTCTGGAGATAATCGACCGCACCGCGGCGCATGGCTTCTACCGCGTCGGAGACCGAGCCGTAGGCGGTCATCAGCACGACGGGCAGCGAGGGGTCGCGCTTGCGCAGCTCCTCCAGGACGTCCAGCCCGGAAGTGTCCGGCAGGCGCAGATCGAGCAGGACCAGGTCGGGATCCGTGTCTTGGACCAGAGCGATACCGTCCTTGCCCGTTTCGGCCAGCTGAACCTCGTGGCCGGAGGTCTCGAGCGCCCGCCCGATCTGCCGGCCGAGCACGTGCTCGTCGTCGATGATCACAATGGAGGGCATGCCCTTCCTTGCTCCTTGCGGTTTTGAGGGATCGATTCCCTGCGGGTTCGGTGCGTGAGATCGCGCATGACCGGGGGAAATGCCCCGGCTCTCCGGGCGTTCCTTCTCAATTGGATAGTAGCCACGGGGGCTGTTCAGGTTACGTCAAATCCTGGGGAGACCGGTGCAAGGTTCATTCCAATCCAGGAGCGAGAATCGGGGGAAAGCCGGATGTGGCATCTGCTCCACCCCAACGCGCGAATTCACCACCTGCGCTGACCGGAGTGTATGCAGGATCACACCGAATCGCGTAAGCCCCTGATTCTCCATCGGGCTCGGAGCGTTCGGGTGACGGCACGATCCTTGCTCAAGGGCTCCGCATGGAGACACCCCGCATCGCACTCTACGCCCACGACACGATGGGCCTTGGTCACACGCGTCGGAATCTCGCGATCGCCGAAGCCCTGCTCGCATCGCCTCTCCGTCCGGAGGTGCTGCTGCTCGGTGGGGCGCGGGAGACCGGGCAGTTGGCCGCGCCGCTCGGAGCCGACAGCATCATCCTTCCTGCGATCCACAAGGATCACACGGGTCGCTATGCGTCGCGCTCGCTGCCAGTCTCGATCGAGCGGCTGATAGCCCTGCGTTCAGCCACCTTGCGCGCGGCGCTCGGGACCTTCCAACCGCATCTGTTGATCGTGGATCAGGTGGCGCGCGGCGCCTTGGGCGAGCTCGAGCCGGTCCTGACGGAGCTTCGCCATGCGCATGGGACCCGCACCGTCCTCGGATTGCGCGACGTCCAGGACGCACCGAGTGTGGTTCGGCGGGAGTGGGCGCGAGCGCGCACCGTCGAGGCAATGTGCGAGCTCTACGACGAGGTCTGGATCTATGGCGATCGCGCCTGCTTCGATCCGGTCTCCGCCTACGGCCTGACGCCCGAGGTCAGCCACAAGGTGCAATTCACCGGCTACATCGCACGCCATCGCTCAGACACCGTCGTAGCTGCTCTGGAGCCGGTCCTGAGTTGGCTCGGGACGGAGCCGTGTGCGCTCTGCCTCGTCGGTGGAGGCCAGGACGGTGTGCAGCTGGCCAGTGCGTTCCTGCGCGGGGTGGCCGAGGATCACAAAGGCATCGTCGTCACGGGTCCGTTCATGCCGCGAGAGAAGAGGACCCACCTGCTCGCCCTGGCGTCGGATCGACGTCGGCTGCGGGTGATCGAGTTCCTTCCAGAACTTGCACCGCTCCTCGATCGTGCGTCGCAGGTCGTGGCAATGGGTGGCTACAACACCGTCTGCGAGCTGCTCTCCTCGGGCCATCGTCCGCTGATCGTTCCGCGGGTGAAGCCCCGCCGCGAGCAGTGGCTGCGGGCCCGCCGTCTGCAGCGGTTCGGCCTGGTCGATGTGCTTTCCCCGATGCGCCTCGATCCCGAGGCGATCTGCAGCTGGCTCGAGAGCCCCCCTCCTGTGAATCCGGCCGCGCTAGGCGAGCTGGATTTCGGTGGCCTCGATCGGATCGTCGAGCTGTGCACGGAGCTCCTCCCGCTTCGCCAGTCGGCGCAGGTCGGCAGAATGCAGCATGCCTGTGTTTGAGGGGCCCGTCGCCTACGTCGTGAAGCGCTACCCGCGGCTGTCGGAGACGTTCATCCTCGGTGAGATCCTGGCCCATGAGCAGGCCGGGCTGCCGCTGCACATCTTCTCCCTAGGCCCGCCCCAGGACGGTCCCTTTCAGGATCGGGTGGGCGAGGTTCGCGCGCCTGTCCGCTACCTGACGGCGACGGGGCTGAAGCCCTCTGCCTACTGGCAGGCCATCGAGGCCGCGCTCGATCGTCCCTGGTTTCGTCCGGAGGCTCTTCGCGAGGCCCGCGGGGAGGATCCCCGTCGGATCTACCAGGCGCTGCGCCTCGCAGTGGCGGCCCGGGATCTGGGCGTTCGCCACTTTCATGCCCACTTTGCTACCTCGGCGACCGACGTGGCACGGCTGGCGTCCCAGTGGACGGGCATCCCGTACTCCTTCACTGCGCATGCCAAGGATGTTTTCCACCGCGACGTCGCACATGACGCCCTGCGCCGGAAACTCTTCGGGGCGGCGGCCGTGGTCACGGTGAGTGACTTCAATGTCGAGTTTCTGCGCCGCAGCTACGGCGAAGCCGCGAATCGTGTCGTTCGGATCTACAACGGCCTGGATCTCGAACGCCTCGCCTTCGACGACAGCCCGCGCGAGCCTCGGGTGGTCGGCGTGGGCCGGCTGGTCGCCAAGAAGGGATTCGCCCATCTGATCGAGGCGGTCGCCAAGCTTCGCGCTCGCGGCGTCACGCTCGGGTGCGACCTGATCTGAGCGGGCGAAGAGAGCGAGCCGCTCGCCGCGCTGATCGAGCGGCTCGGGTTGGGCGACACGGTGCGGATGCACGGGGCGCTCTCCCGGGATGAGACGCTGCGCTACGTCGCGCGGGCGAGGGCGGTGGTGGCGCCCTGCTGTGTCGCAGATGATGGCGATCGCGACGGGCTCCCTACGGTCCTGCTCGAGGCGATGGCTCTCGGAACGCCGTGCGTCGCGACGCCGGTCACAGGAATCCCCGAGCTCATCGAGCACGAGCAGACGGGGCTTCTCGTGCCCGAAGCGGATCCGGCCGCGCTGGCCGACGCGATCGAGCGTCTCTGGGTGGATCCGGCGCTCGGACGCAAGCTGGCGCAAGCGGGTCGTCTGCACATCGCAGACGCTTTCGATGCGAAGCACACATCGAGCTGCCTGCGGGATGTCTTCGCTCGCGCATCAACGGATAGGGGTACCTCTTGAGAATCGCTTACGTCTCCGCTGACCGGGGTGTGCCGGTGTTCGGCAGCAAGGGCTGCTCGATCCACGTCCAACAGGTGCTGCGCGCATGGCTCGCCAAGGGCGTGGAGGCGGAGCTGTTCACGGCGTCTCTCGGCGGGGCGGCGCCGCTCGACCTGAGGGGTATTCCCGTCCACGAGCTGGATCGCAGCGACGCCCATGGCGTCGATCGTGAACTCCAGGCGATCAGCGCAAACGGAACGTTGGGCCGCCGATTGCTCCGATCGGCAGCCTTCGACGCCATCTACGAGCGCCTCTCCCTGTTCGGTTTCGCGGGCATGGAGGTGGCCCAACGCCTCGGCGTCCCCGGCATCCTGGAGGTGAACGCGCCGTTGGTCGAGGAGCAGCTCCGGCACCGCCGACTGATCGACGTGACTTCCGCCTACGCTGCCCTGCGGCGGGCGTTGCGTGCCGCGCGGCACATCGTGGCGGTGTCCGACGCGGTCGCCTCCTATCTCGAGGGCTTCGAGGAAGCCGCAGGGAAGGTCGTGGTGGTTCCGAACGGAGCCGATGTGCAAAGGATCCGGCCGCTGGACGCGAAGCCCGCATCGGGGGGAACGTTTACGGTGGGCTTCGTCGGCTCCCTGAAGCCGTGGCACGCTCTCGACATCGTCGTGGAGGCTGCCGCGGAGGTGGCAACGAGCCTTCCCGAGCTGCGCTTGCAGATCGTCGGGGACGGCCCGTGCCGGGACGCCCTGGAAGCCGCAACTCAGCGCGCGGGCCTGGAGCGGCACACGCATTTCGTCGGGGCCGTGGCTCCGGACCGCATTCCCGCCGAGCTCCGGCGGATGGATGTCGGGATCGCGCCCTACGCCGATGGGCCTGGCTGCTACTTCTCTCCTCTCAAGGTTTTCGAGTACATGGCGGCGGGTCTGCCCGTGGTCGCGACCCGAGCTGGTCAACTCACCAGGGTCGTCCAGGACGGGGCCAGCGGCATCTTGTGCGAGCCGGGCAGCGCGAGCGACTGGGTCGAGGCGCTTCTTCAACTCGGTGGCCGGCCTGCGCTTCGCGACGCGATGGGACGCGCCGGGCGGCAGCGGGCCATCGAGGAATACAGCTGGGATCGGGTGGCCGATCGCCTGCTCGCGCTCGCCATCCCGCAGCCGATCCAGCTTGAGTCTCCGCTTGCGATCGCGGCGGGCTGATGGGACGCCCGCGTAGCCTGCGTGAGGCGGCTCCGGGGTTGGCCCGTCTGTTGGCCGAGGTGCGTCCGGAGCTGAAGCGCCACCGGGGGCTGCTGGCTGGAGGCGCCGTCGCCCTGGTCGCCCAGCTCGGTTTTCGGCTTCTCGAGCCCTGGCCGCTCAAATGGGTACTCGATCGTGTGGCCGGAGCCGACGGTCCGTGGCTTCGGGATCTGCCCGGCAACGAGCTGCTGTGGATCTCTGCTGCGGCACTGACCTTCACCGTCGCCCTGCGCGCGGCGGCCGGCTACGCCAGCACCATCGCTTTTGCACGGGTCGGCAACACGGCGGTGGCCTCTCTTCGGTCTCGAGTCTTCGACCATCTGCATCGGTTGCCGGTCGCCTTTCACCGGCGCTCGCGCGGCGGTGATCTGCTGCTCCGGGTGATCAGCGACTGCGGAATCCTGCGCGAGGTCACCGTGACCGCGCTGCTGCCGCTTGCGATCAACGTGCTGGTGCTGATCACGATGGCGGCGGTGATGTTCTGGCTCGATCCATGGCTCGCGGCGGCCGCTTTCGCCCCGGTACCGCTGTTCCTCGTCTTTGCACGACGCCGAGCGAGATCGATTGGCGTGGTGGGTCGACGTCAGCGCCGCCGCGAAGCGCAGCTGGCTTCCACGGCCGCGGAATCCATGGGCGCCATTCATATCGTTCAGGCCCTGTCGCTTCAAGAACGGTTCGGCGAGGTGTTCGGTGCGGCCAGCCGCAAGGACGTAGCGAGTGGTGTCGAGGGAAAGCGCCTGGCCGCGGGCCTGGAGCGCAGCGTGGACGTGGTGGTCGCGTTGTGCACCGCCACAGTGTTGGTCGTCGGTGGGCGCTCCGCGCTGCAGGGTGATTTGACTCCCGGCGACTTGATCGTGTTCACGAGTTATCTGCGCAGGGCGCTCAGGCCGCTACGGGATTTCGCCAAGTACACGGCTCGTCTCGCCAAGGCCAGCGCGGCGGGTGAGCGTGTCCTCGAGATCCTCGAGTTGGAACCGGCAGTGCGCGATCTTCCCGGAGCGCGCCCGGCTCCCACGCTGACCGGCGCCGTGAGCTTCGACCGGGTGACATTCCGCCACCCTGGAGCAGGCCACGGCCTGACCGACGTGCAGCTCGAGATTCCGGCCGGCCAGCACGTCGTGATCGTCGGAACCTCAGGCGCAGGCAAGTCGACGCTGTTGGGCATGCTGATCCGTGTCCAGGATCCCGACGCAGGTGCCGTGAGCGTCGACGGGATCGACGTCCGAGAGCTCGGCCTCGGCTCACTGCGTCGGCAGATTGGCATCCTGCACCAGGAACCCTTGCTGTTCGCGGCGAGCATCCGCGAGAACATTGCCTGGGGGGCCGAGAGCGTCTCCGACCAAGAGGTCAAGGCAGCCGCCAGGCTGGCCGGAGCCCACCGCTTCATCGAACGGCTTCCGCATGGCTACGAAACGCAGCTCGGTGAGCGAGGAGGCACGCTCTCACGTGGCGAGCTGCAACGCATCGCGATCGCACGTCTGGCGGTGCGCAAGGCACCCATCCTGATCCTCGACGAGCCGACCACCGGTCTCGACGAGAACAATCGCCGGCTGGTAGGAGACGCGCTGGCCCGGCTCGCTCGCGGTCGAACGTGCGTGATGGTCACTCATGATCTCGACGCCGCCGAACGCTGTGACCGTGTCGTGGTCCTCGAGAAAGGTCATGTCGTCGCTGACGGGTTGCCATCGGCGATCCTGCCAGGCCTGCGCGACAGCACAGTCGAGGAGGGTGGACATGCTCTCGTGGGGTGACGAGGCAGTCGTCCGCCGCGATCCGGAACTGCGCGGCCTCGGCTTGCTGCTCGACCCGGAAGTGCTCGCGGCTCTGATCGCCATCCAGATGCCCGAGCTCGGCGTCCGTTCGCTGCGGATCGACTACCTCCGCTACAAGCCGGGAACCCGCTGCCTGGCCGGCGTGATACTCGAAACGGATGCTCGAGGCCCCGTTCGGGCCCACGCCGTCGTTCACGGGGCCGACGCGGCAGAGAAGCTTCGGAAGACCGCGCAGGAGGCGAACTGGGCGGGGCCGACATCATCTCTCGCAACGATCGCGGATGCTGGCCTGGCCGTGTGCGTGTTCCCTTTTGATCGCAAGTTGCCGGCGCTGCGGCACATCGTCGACGTCGAAGCCGCGGCCGACAAATTCGCGCGTTTGCTCGGTGTCGAGAGCCCCGTCACGTCGCTCGAGACCCTGGCCTACAAACCCGAGCGCCGCTTCGTGGCGGCAGCCAAGGACCACGACAAGCCTCTCGCAGCGTTGAAGCTATTCGTTCGCGGCGCCGATCTCGCCGCCGTCCGTCTTGCACGTGCGGTGCGCAGTGGCGAACGCCTGCTCGTGCCGCGGCTCCTCGGCCACAAGCAGCGCTGGAATCTTCTGGCTCTGGAGTGGCTCGAGGGCGAATCCCTGCGCGATGCCTTGGGCAAGTCGCATTGCCTCGCATCGATCCATCAGACCGGAGCAGCGCTGGCCGAGCTGCACGCACTTCCGAGTGGATCGCTTCCGGATCCCGGTCCACGTCACGGGGCCGATGGCCTCCTTGCAGCCGCGGCCCAGGTCAGCTGGCTTCTGCCTTCCGTTCAGGGACACGTGGAGAACCTCGCGGCCAGGCTGATGGCTCGCCTCGCGGAGAGTCCGCAAGATGTCTTTGCGCACGGTGATTTCTACGACAAGCAGGTCGTGCTGCAGCGGGATCGCGCCGGGATCCTGGATCTCGATGCCGCCCACCGCGGAGATGCGGCACAGGATCTCGGCCTGTTCCTGGCCCACCTGGAAGCCGCCCGGCTGGCGGGCCTTCGCGTGCTTCCGGATCTCGTCGAGACGGAGGCGGCCCTCGTCGAGGGATACGCATCCGTGCGGGAGCCCCCTTCGGCGGGACGGATCCGCCTGCACCGCGCGGCCGGGCTGCTCACGCTTGCGCCTCATCCCTTCCGCTCTCGCAACGAAAACTGGTGGGATGGTGTCGAGCGGGTGATCGAGGCGGCGTGCAGCGCGGTCGAGCCAGCGAGGCGGCGCTCGCGTCGACGGCTGGCGGATCCGTGCGGTGTGGAAGGAGATCCGGCGTTCCCCAGCATGGCTTGCTTGCTCGATCCGGACGAGATGACCCGACGCTTTCGGCGCTTGTTGCCCGCCACCGGCTTCGAGCGGGTGGACAAGATTCGCGTGCGCAGGCACAAGCCTGGGCGGCGCGCGGTGATCGAGTACAGGCTCCAGATGGTGGCCGGTCTGCGGCTTCAGGTGCTCGCGAAAGTCCGGGCCAAGGGTGCGGATCTGAAGGGTCACGAGATTGCGGAGCGGCTGTGGCAGGCCATGTGTGAGCTACCCGAGCCGCTCCTTCGTATTCCTCGGCCGATCGGTGTGGAACGTGATCTCCATGCGGCGTTCCAGCGAGTCGAAGAGGGGAATCCGATCACTCGCGAACTGGGGCGCTCGCTACTCCTGGCGCTACCCGCGAATCAACACGTACTGGGGAAGCGGATCGTTCTTGCGCTGAATGAGTTCCAGTCGCTTCCGTGCCCTGCGGCGCGGGTGCACGGTGTGGAGGATGAGTTGCGCATTCTCGAGCGATCGCTTGGCGGGCTCGCCCGCACGCGCGGCGAGTGGGCAGCGCGGATTCGTCGACTCGAAGAGGCGGCTCGGCGCGCCGCGAGCCGGCTCGGTCCAGCGGCGCTCGTCACGACCCACCGGGACCTTCATCCGGACCAGATCCTCGACGACGGCACACGCCTCACGTTCGTGGATCTCGACCTGGTAGCCCGGGCCGATCCGGCCCTCGATGCGGGCAACCTCGCTGCCCACGCGACCGAGCTGGCCTTGCGTTGTGGCCATCCCGCTGATGCTTTGAGCGCGTTCGAAGAAGCGCTCACCCAAGCGGGCGATGTACGCATCTGGGCCGCGCTCGCCCTGGCCCGGCTGACGGCCATCAGCGCCCGGATGCCCGAGCGCGGCCATGCTACCGAGACTCTTTTGCAAGAGGCGGAGAAACGCCTGGGAGAGCTCGAATGATGCGGCGAGGCATGTTGCTTCTTCCTCGAGTGGTCTTGTTGTGTAGCCTGAGCCTCGCGACCGGCGTGCACGCTGAGGCGGCTGCGGAAGCGGGAGCAGACGGGCCGGACACTCGTCTGGTGCAGCGTGGTGACGAGAACCGGCCCGAGCAGCAGCGCACGTTTTCCCTGTTCGGGCGGCCCCTGGTGGTCGGAGGTGAGCTGGAGATCAGGTCCGAGTTCGAGGGCGACTTCGCTCTCGATCCAGATGAAGAAGACGACATCCTGACGATCGTGCCGAAGCTCGAGATCGAGCTCTTCTACCCACTCTCCCGCGACGTTTCTGCCTTTGCCGAGGGAAAGTTGCGCTTTGGCTGGCAAGCGGACCTCGAGGATGGCCGACGCAGGTCGCAGCTCTCCCTCGAGCGGGGAGAGGCTTGGGTGAACTGGAACAGGGTCGGCGGTAGCCCCTTCGCGTTGC
>JAFDCZ010000112.1 GCA_019312665.1 Deltaproteobacteria bacterium
TGATAGGCGATCACCGAATCGGCAGGGAGCTGCGCCTGCAGCGAACCTTCGACTTCGACCTCATCTGGCGTGCCGACCTGGAAGCGATTCTTGTAAGGCGCAGCATCGTCGCCGCCGCACAAGCCGCGCAACGGATGGCGCTGGGAGACCATCCACGAGGCGGTGCTGAACGGCTCGCACACTTGCTTGATGTTCTCGGTGCCCGGCTGGCCACGCCAACGTCCGGCGCCCCCGGTATCCGGTGTGAGTTCACGAGAAAGATTGAGCACCGGGAAACGACTCTCGGCCTCTTCGGCGGTCGCGAGGATCAGGTTGCCGAGGCCGCTGCACATGGCCCCCCAACCATCCAGGCCCTGGGTGGCCGAAGCGTCGGAGGCGCGCACGTCCACGCCCTGGTCCATCCACATCTGGCCGTGCTCATCGAAGCCCACGACTGAGGGTGGCATCCCCAGCTTGTAGACCTGGGGCGATGAGCGCTCCGGCAAGATCCGCGAGAGTGCCACACAGATCGCCTCACCCACCTCGACCGCTGGATGAAACGCGCCGAGTGCGGCAGGCTTGCCCGGCGGCGGCTGCAGGATCGATCCTTCCGGAATGATCATCTCGACGGCATCGAAGAGGCCCTCGTTCTTGGGAATCGTCGGATCCACCATCGAAGCCAGTTGCGCCATCGCATAGCCGCGTGTGTTCGAGAACGTATTCCAGACGCAGACGAGTTCCGGGCGGTCGTCACTTCCCGTCATGTCCACCGTGAGCTGATCCCCATCGACCTGGCAGCTCACGTGCACCCGCACGTCGAGGTGGCCCGCGGTGTCATGATCGATCCAGACGTCCGCGTCGTAACTCCCGTCGGGCCAACGCTCTACCTCTGCGCGGAAACGGCGTTCGGCCTCGGCGATATTCCAGTTCAGTGCCGCGCGAATGGTTTCTGCGCCGTATTGCTCGGCAAACTCATGGATTCGCGCGACCCCGAGCTCGACGGCCGAGATCATGGCCGCCAGGTCTCCGCCGAACGACGGCATGCGGTTGTTGCGTGTGAGCAGCTCGAGCATGTCGCGCCGGCGCTCGCCGCGGTGCACGAGCTTCACACAGGGCACGATCAGGCCCTCGACCTGGAGTTCCATCGCATCGACGGAGAAGCCCCCGGGATCCTTGCCTCCGGTATCACCCTGGTGGGCTTGCAGCGCCTGGATGGCGATGATCTCACCGTCCGCATCGAAGCAGGGCGCGTAAACGTTGTAGTCCGGCAGGTGCCCGCCGCCGTGCTCCGGGTCGTTCCCGACGAAGACATCGCCAGGGCCCCAATCGTCGGCAATGCGATGCTCGAGGCCGTAGCGCACGGAGAGCGGCGAGATGAACAGCAGCTGGGGAATCCCGACGGAGACCGCCGCCAACCGCCCGTGACCATCGATCACGCTGGCATTGCGCTCGTTCGACTGGTTGATGATTGCGGACGACGCACATCGGCCCAGATGCGTCGCAACCTCGTAGCAGGTGGTCTCGAGCGCGCCGCGCACGATGCCCGCGCTCACCGGGTCGAGCTGCGCTTCCGTCAGCAAGGGCGGCCGGCGGGCGACCAGACGGCGATTCACCTCGTAGCTCAGGGCGGCCTCCCGGGGTCGATCTGACGGATCGTCAAATGTCAGGCGATCGTATCCGGGCGTGAGGAGGCTTGCCAACTTCGGGCTGCGTAGCCATTTCAACCGGGCCTATTCCGGAAGCGCGTACGCCAGAAGCCAGTCGCCCGCTTTCGTCCCGAGCGTGCTGTGTCCACCCGCCGCGATCACCACGAATTGGCGCCCGTCCGGCCTCACGCGATAGGTCAAAGGCGTGGCCTGGCCACCCGCGGGTAGCCAGGTGCGCCACAACTCCTCACCGCTTTCGAGTGCGTAGGCACGGAAGCCACCGTCCATGGCCGCGCCGATGAAGACCAGCCCACCCGCCGTCACGATCGGGCCTCCCATGCCCGGGATGCCCCATGGCAGCCAGAACGGCCACGGGGCGTGATTGCGGGTGGTCCCGAACGGAACCTCCCAGCGGGTTTCACCACTGGAGAGATCGACTGCAGTGAGGGTCGCCCAGGGCGGCGGCGTGCACGGAACGCCCAGGGGTGAAAGGAAGATCCCTTGGAGCAGGCCGTAAGGTGAGCCCTGCTGGGGGAACAGGATCTCGCGGGGTGGTTTCGAGCGGGTCGTCGGCAGCTCGCTGGCTGGAACCAGGCGCTGGACGTTGGCCAGCCGGGTTTGCGTCAGAACGAGAAGCTGGCTCTTCGGCTCGAAAGCGGCGCTTCCCCAGTTCGCACCGCCAGCAACGCTCGGGTACTGGATCGAGCCCTGAAGGCTAGGCGGTGTGAACGGGCCTTCATTGCGGAGCCGGCTCAATTGCTTCCGACAAGCCCATCGATCGATGGGCGTCAGGCCCCAGACGTCCTCGGGAGACAATCCGCTTGGGTGGAGCGGCGGCGGATGCGTCGGGAAGGGTTGGGTCGGTGACGTGATTTCTCCCGGAACATCGGAGCCCGCGACAGCGCGTTCTTCGACAGGGAAGAGCGGCGCTCCGCTGTCTGGATCGAGGAGGAAGATGTGGCCGAGCTTGGTGGGCTGCATCACGGCCTGACGGTTGCGTTCACCCTGGCGCAGCGTGATCACACTGGGCTGCGAGCCCACATCATAATCCCAGAGATCGTGATGGACGGTCTGAAAGTGCCAGACCAGGCGACCGGTCTTCCCGTCGAGAGCGAGGAGGGAGCTCCCGTAATGGTCGATGCCGCCCCGGTTTCCACGAAAGAAATCGTTGCTCGGATTTCCGGTGGGCACGAACAGGAAGCCGCGCTCCGGATCGACCGAGAAGACACTCCATGCGTTCGGCGTGCCACGGTGATAGAGGGCCCCACCGTCTCGCGCCGTGGGCCCCGCTTGGGGCGGTGCCGTATCGAAGGCCCAGCGAAGCGCTCCCGTGCGCACATCGTATCCACGGATCACACCGCCCGGGGCGTCTACGCGACGACTGTCGGCGATGGAGGATCCGACGGCGACCACATCGCCTACGACGGTCGGTGGTGAGGTGATCTGGACTTCCCAAGCTCGGGTCGGTCCGAGGCCGAACTCGAGATCGACTTCTCCGTGCTGCCCGAAATCCGCGCATGGGCGCCCGGTCTCGGCGTCGAGCACGATCAAGCGCGCATCGACGGTTCCCGTGAAGACGCGCGTGGCGCAGGCGGGCGCCTCGCCGCCGCTGCGCCAGACCGCAACCCCACGACACGTCCTGCCCGTCTTGCCTTCACGCGAAACCTTCGGGTCGAAGCTCCAGCGCATCTCACCGGTCTCGGCGGCCAGCCCAAGAACCCGATTGAAGGGCGTGCACAGCACCAACGTGTCTCCAACCAGAACAGGAGTCGCCTGGAAGGAGGTTCGGACGCGCCCAGATGGATCGAAATCGCCCGTTCGCACACTCCAAGCCAGTTCGAGCGCGTGCACGTTCTCGGAGTCGATCTCGTCGAGTGGCGAGAAGCGTGTTCCTTTCGGGCTACCGCCCCAGGTGGGCCAGCCTGCGACCCCCGGCTCGCGAGCCGGACTTGCCACTGTCCCCGGCGTTTCACTGGCCGCGGGCAAACCACCGAACGCGATCGCGACGGCAAGGCATGCAGGGATCCAGCTGCGGTTCAGGCGCCACGGCACGGCGCGAATCCTACGCGACATCGTGCCCAATGGGCTAGCCTGCAACGCCGCTTCGCGCCCACGAGCGGATCGGGAGGCAGCGTGGCAGCAGTTCTTGGAGAGGCGGGTTCGCCAGACCTCTCCGCATGAGCGATTCCGGAAAACAGAAGCCTCATCGCCCGTGGTGGACCTACGCGGTCCCCTACGTCGGCCGCATGCCGGACCTGAAGCCTCGTCAGTGGCATGTCCTCGGCCTCCTTTCTGCCGCGGAACTCTTCGACAACTATGACGTTGGCCTGCTCCTGCTCGCCCTCAAGCAGATCCAGGAAGGCATCGGCATTTCCGAAGCGGATGTCGGTTGGCTCACCGGCGTCATCCGGCTCGGCGTTCTGCCCGCACTGGGAATCACCCTGATGGCGGACCGGATCGGCCGGCGTCGATTGCTGCTGGGCACGGTGCTGGGCCTCACGCTTTGTACCTTCCTCACGGGGTTCGCGCAGACACCGCTTCAATTCGTCGCGTTGCAGTTCCTGGTGCGCACCTTCGCCTATGCCGAGACGGCACTCGCTGTCGTCGTCCTGACAGAGGAACTCAACTCCGAGGATCGCGGCTGGGGCATCGGCATGTTGGGTGCCCTCGGCTCCTTGGGACACGGGGTTGCAGCACTTGCGTTCGGGTTCATCGAAGTCGTGCCATTCGGCTGGCGAGGGTTGTATGCCTTGGGCGTCGTCCCGCTGCTCTTCCTCGCCTGGCTGCGCCGAGAGCTACCGGAAACCCGGCGTTTCGAATCCCATCAGAACGAGCACGCCGCGGGCAGTTGGTGGCAACCGGCGGTACTGCTGGTGCGGAGCTATCCGAGACGCATCGCAGCGTTGTCCGCAGTCGTCCTCCCGCTCGAATTCGTGATGATGACCGGATACACGTTCGCTCCCAAATCCCTCCAGGAGATCCACGGATACGGTCCGGGTGCGATCAGCGTGCTGTATCTGCTCGGCGGGGCGATCGGAATCATGGGTAGCTTGTTCGCAGGGCGGATGAGCGATCGCTTCGGGCGACGAGCGGTCGTGGTGGCGGGAGTCATCCTGGCGTTCGTATCCTTTGGCGGCTTCTACAATGTTCGAGGCAGCTGGGTGGTGATCCCATTCTGGATCTTCCAGGTCTTCGCATTGATCGGTCTCGGTGCAACACTCAAGACGCTTGGTACCGAACTCTTCCCGACATCCCACCGCTCTACGGCTTCGGGTGTCCGGGCGGCCATCGGTACGCTCGGGGGTGTGGCAGGGCTGGCGTTAGAATCCGTTCTCTACGGCATCACCGGCTCTCACGCTCAGGCCATCACCTGGATGCTTCCGGTTCTGGCAATCCCACCTCTCGTGGTCTGGTTTGCGATTCCGGAAACGGCCGGGCGCTCCCTCGAAGAGATCTCACCCGAACGCTGATGCGGCGTTTTTCTCTACTCGCCTCCTGCTAGCCTGAGCGCCGATGCCGAGCCTGCAACGCAGTGAGGAAAATGGCTACGTCGGTGCGCGGAGGCGCCTGGTCGAGCGCCTTCGCGAGCAAGGCGTGCGGGATCCGCGTGTCCTCGAAGCGGTTTCCGAGGTACGCCGGCATCTGCTCGTCGACGAAGCATTGCGGGACCAGGCCTACGAAGATGTCCCGCTTCCGATCGGCGATCGCCAGACGATCTCTGCCCCTGGAATCGTGGCCGCCATGTCCGAAGCCCTGGAGCTCGAAGGGGACGAGACGGTGCTCGAGGTCGGCACGGGCTCGGGCTACCAGGCCGCGATCCTCTCGCGGCTGGCAGCGCGTGTCATCTCCATCGAGCGGATTCCGGGCCTCGCCAATCGCGCCCGCTCCGCCCTCGACATGCTGGGCGTGACCAACGTGGTGGTCCACCTGGGCGATGGTTCCCGCGGTCGGCCCAGCGAGGCTCCCTTCGATGCCATCATCGTCACGGCAGGTGGGCCCAAGGTTCCCGAGCCCCTGATCGAGCAGCTGGCGCCAGGCGGACGCCTGATAGGCCCCTTCGGCCCGCGTGGCCAGCAAGAGCTGATCCGCGTGCGACGCAAGCCGGACGGCGAGATCGTTCGCGAATCCCTGGGTCCGTGTCGCTTCGTCGATCTGGTTGGCGAGCACGGATGGATGGGCTGACGAAGTTCGGCGAACTCGCGATGAGCTGTGGACTGGTCGCGTTGCTGATACTGCCGCTCGGCTGCGCCCACAGAAGCGAAGGTGTCGTGCATACCGTTCGCGGAGGCGAGAATCTCTTCCGCATCGCCCAGCACTACGGGGTGCCCGTCTCGGAGATTCTCGACGCGAACGACATTCCTGACGTCCGGGATCTTCCCACAGGCGTCGAGTTGTGGATTCCAGGCGCCCGCATTCGGCGGCCGAGCACACACGTCCTGCGGCCGCCGTTGCCCTCGAAGCATGCGGCGGAGGCCGATGCCATGGCCAGTGGCGGCCTGCGTTTCGCCTGGCCCCTGCGCGGCCGCCTCACGTCGCACTACGGCCCGCGCGGCCGGCGGCTCCACGAAGGCCTCGATATCGCTGCTTCCCGGGGCAGCCTGGTGCGGGCAGCCGAGGCCGGAAGGGTGGTCTTCAGCGGCCGGATGGGCAGCTACGGCAACGTCGTCGTGCTGAGACACACTCCGGCATATGCCAGTGTCTACGCCCACCATCGGCGCAACCGGGTAAGCAAGGGCGGATTCGTCGACAAGGGTGGCGTGGTGGGCGAGGTGGGGACCACCGGAAACGCCTCAGGGCCCCATCTGCACTTCGAAATCCGGCGGGACGAGATCGCCCAGGACCCGCTACTGTTCCTGCCCTGAGGATTCCCATGG
Source organism: Deltaproteobacteria bacterium (assembly GCA_019312665.1). GTDB lineage: Bacteria > Myxococcota_A > UBA9160 > UBA9160 > UBA6930. The sequence goes on from JAFDCZ010000112.1 coordinate 6,500, forward strand.
AGTTTTTGCCCACGTGACGGTCGACCAACTGCGCTCGCTGATTCGAGATGTTCCCGATTTCCCCAAAGAGGGGATCCTGTTCCGGGATGTCACTCCTCTGCTCCTCGATCCCGCTGGGCTGAACGCTGCCATCGAGGCGGTGGCCGAACCGTTCAAGCAGGCCAAGGTCGATCGGGTGCTGGGCATCGAAGCCCGGGGCTTCATCTTCGGCGCACCGATTGCCCAGGCCCTGGGCGCCGGCTTCGGCCTGGTTCGGAAGGCGGGCAAGCTGCCCTGGGAGAGTCATTCCGCGAGCTATGAGCTCGAGTACGGCATCGATCGCGTGGAGATGCACGTGGACACCGTGGAGGCCGGGCACCGGGTCCTGATCGTGGACGATCTGATCGCCACGGGCGGAACCGCAGCGGCCGCTGTGGAACTGGTCCGAAAGGCCGGCGGCGAAATGGTCGGCTGCTCCTTCCTGATTGAGCTGCTCGCCCTGGGCGGGCGGGAGAAGCTCGACACCGAATTTCACTCCGTTCTCACCTACTAGGGAAGGCCTGCGCCCGGAACCTCGACCTCGGTCGTCAGAATCCGGGCGTCGCGTGAAACCTCGCATTCCTCGGGGCTGACGCTTTCAGAGGTGAGAATGAAGAGCGTTCGCCGCTCTTCGCCTCCGAGCATGCAAGCGATCGCCATCTGATCGGTGGGAATGCGCTCGGTCACGTTGCCGCCCTCGCGGACCCGTAGAATCTCCTTGGAGGTGGGAGAGGCGACCCAGATGGCGCCTTCAGCGTCCAGGCAAATGCCGTCGGGCACCGCTTTCTCGAGCTGGGCCCAGACCCGTCGGTTGGACAGGATTCCGTCCGAGGCCAGGTCGAAGGCGCTGAGGCAGGAGCCGAAGGTCTCCGCAACGATCAACGTCTCGCCATCCGGCGTGATGACCGCTCCGTTCGGAAAGGACATGTCGGCGGATGCCACATGAGCCGAGCCGTCTGGATCGACCCGAAGCAGTGCCGTCGTGGTCGGCGTAGCACCGGCATCGAGATCGAATCCGAAGTTGCCGACGAACGCATGGCCGTGGGCATCGACGACCAGATCGTTGCAATGATGGCGGGCAAGGCTGGAGAGATCCGCGTGCACCACCCGTGTGCCATCGGGCTCCACGCGCAGGAGCCGGCGATCGTGCATGGACACGACGAGCAGGCGCCCGTCGGGGAGCCAGCCGAGGCCTGACGGTCGCTCCTCCACCCGCAGGATCTCCTCGGTCTTGCCGGCCGGGGTGACGGTCAGCACGGTGCGAGCGTGCATGTCCGAGAACCAGAGCCGGTCATCGTGCCAGCGCGGGCCTTCGGGGAAAGCCAGGCCTTCGAGGAGCGGTGTCAACGTTCGTGCCATGGGTGCCTCAGGGCTCGAAGGGTAGGCCGCGCCTTGCGGGTCTGCTCTCGAGCAAGGCAGAATGCGCCGTCTCTGGCGTACCTGGAGGAATCCCTTGCCGCTTCGATTCGTGACGTCACTCGCCTTCCAACCGCCTGCTCATCTTGCGCCTCTCGCCAAAGCCGCGGACGAAGCCGGCTTCGATGCGGTGACGCTCTCGGACCACGTGATCCACCCGGAGAAGCTCGAGACGCCGTATCCCTACACGGAGGACGGCACGCCGCGCTGGGAACCCTTCACGGATTGGCCAGATCCGTGGGTCACCGCCGGGGCGCTCCTGGCCGTGACGGAACGGCTGCGGGTGATCACCAGCATCTTCGTGCTCCCGATGCGCAATCCATTCCTGGTGGCGAAAGCCGTTGGCACGGCCGCCGTGCTCTCGGGCGACCGCGTCTCTCTGGGCGTCGGCGCGGGCTGGATGGCCGACGAATTCAGCCTGATGGAGCAGCCCTTCGCCCGCCGCGGGCGGCGCATGGACGAAATGATCGAGGTGCTCCGGCTGCTCTGGAAGGGCGGTTGGGTCGAGCACCACGGCGAGTTCTACGATTTTCCACGCCTCGAGATGAGCCCGGTCCCGGAGGAGGAGATCCCGATCCTCGTGGGTGGCCTGTCGAAACCCGCTCTCGAACGCGCGGCCCGCACAGGCGACGGATGGATTTCCGATCTTCACAGCACCGAGGAACTGGCGAGCCTCGTCTCGACGCTAGGCGAGCTACGCGCAGCCGGCCCCCGCGCCGATCGCCCCTTTCAAGTCGTCGTTTCCTGCAACGACGCCTTCGATCTCGATGGCTACCGCCGCCTCCAGGATCTCGGTATCACGCACCTCAACACCATGCCCTGGGTCTTCTACGGCGCTGATCCCCACTCGCTCCAGGAAAAACGCGACGGGCTCCGCCGCTTCGCCGACGACATCTTGCAGCGCATCTAGAGGGGCGCTCTTCGAGCCTCAGGTCCGGCGGTGGTGGTCGGCGAGGATCCGGGCAACGGCGGTGGTGAGGCGTTTGGCCGTGGGGATGTGGAGGAACTCGTTGGGGCCATGGGCATTCGATGCGGGGCCCAGAACACCAGTGATGAGGAACTGGGCCTCGGGGAAGAGATCGCCAAGCATGGACATGAAGGGGATCGTGCCGCCTTCCCCCATGAAGAGCGCGGGGCGAGCGAAACAAGCCTGGGAGGCAGCATCGACGGCCTGTTCGAGCCAAGGGGCGATGGGAGGGGCGTTCCATCCCGTCGCCGAAGGCTCGGCCTCGAAATGCACGCCGGCGCCGCTCGGCGGATCTGCCTCGAGCAAGGCCTTGACCGCGGCGGTGGCGGCTTCGCCGTCGATACTTGGCGGCAGGCGGAGCGAGAGCTTCGCGGTCGTGGACGGGCGAAGGACATTGCCGGCATCGCTCGGAGCGGGCGCGCCGCCCAGGCCCGTGATCGCGAGGGCAGGGCGCCAGGTCCGGTTCAGGATCAGCTCCGCGGGATCTCCATCCGGCGGGCTGGTGGAACCCGCGAAGGGGAACTTGGTGAACACGGCATCGCCGATCTCGCCGGCCACCTTGCGAGCCTCGGCGACGCGATCCTCCGGAATCTCGGCATTCAACTCGGGCGGAAACACCCGGCCCGTGGCTTCGTCCTCGATCCGCGAAAGCAGCTGACGCAGGATCCGAAAGCTCGAAGGGACGATGCCCCCCGCGTCTCCAGAGTGCACGCCCTCGTCGAGCACGTCGACCGTGAGCTCTCCGGTGACCATGCCCCGCAAGGAGGTGGTGCCCCACATCTGGTCGTAATTTCCACATCCCGAATCCAGGCAGACCACCAGCGAGGGCTGACCGATGCGCGGCAGCAGGCGGCGCATGTGTTCCGGAAGATCGGGGCTCCCACTCTCCTCGCAGCACTCGATCAGCAGCACGCAGCGTGCGTGCGGCACCTGCTCGCGGGTCAACAACTCGAGAGCCGTGAGCGAGGCAAAAGCGGCGTAGCCGTCGTCCGCGCCGCCACGCCCGTAGAGCCGAGCGCCGCGGCGTACCGGCAACCACGGCCCTAGCCCGTCTTCCCACCCGACCATCTCGGGCTGTTTGTCGAGATGCCCGTAGAGGAGCACCGTGTCATCGCTTTGCCCGGGAACCTCGATGTAGAGAAGCGGCGTGCGGTCTGGATCTTCGATCACCTCGACGACGAGGCCGGGGATGTTTCGGCTGCGGCACCAGGCGGCGACCTCCGCCACGGCCCGATCCATGTGGCCGTGCTCGCGCCAGGCAGGGTCGAAGAGCGGCGACTTGTTCGGGATGCGGATGTAGCTCTCGAGCGCGGGCAGGATCGACGCCTCCCACAGGTCCTCGACCCAACCTTCCACGACCAGACCGCTCATTCGCATCTCCCGTCAGGAGCGGAGCAGCCGAAAATCCACCGGGCTCCGGACCGACCGGCGCCTGCGGGCGCTTCCCCCCACTCTCACGCGGTCGAGGTTAGCAGGGTCACTTCCTCTTCATTGGAGTCCCCGAACCCCCGAACAATTCCTAGACTGGTGGGAGCGAACCAGAGGGGGGATTCGACGTGCCCTGGTGGGGATGGATGGCAGTTGGCGCCGCGATGCTGGCGGCCGAGCTTGGTGTGAGTGCTGATTTCTGGCTCGCCGTCGTCGGAGCGGCCGCGCTCGGTACGTCGCTGCTCGGCCTGTTCGGGTTCGACGCACCGATCTGGACGCAATGGGCGGTCTTCGCGGGCCTGGCCGTTTTCTTCGCGGTCTTCGTCCGCGGCCCCGCCTACGAACGACTCATGGCGAAGACGGTGGACCTCGCACCGGAATTGCTGGGCGAGCGCGCGCGGGTCGTCGGAGCGGCCATCGCGCCGGGTGAGACCGGCAAGGTCGAACTGCGCGGGTCCACCTGGCGCGCGCACAACGAAGGAACCGAAACCCTGGAAGAGGGTGCGACCGCTCAGGTTGATGGGGTCGATGGAGTCATGTTGCGAGTACGGGCCCCAAGGGCCTGAGCCGCTGAAGGAGATCGAATCATGGAGACTCTCATTGCGGTTGGCGCCATTGCCGCGCTCGTCATCTTCGTCCTGGCGAAGACGGCGGTCGTGGTACCCCAACAGAGTGCCTACATCGTCGAACGGCTCGGGAAATACGCCGACACGCTGCACGCGGGCTTCCACATCCTGATGCCCTTCGTGGATCGGATCGCCTACAAGCACTCCTTGAAGGAGCGGGCGATCGACATCCAGGAGCAGATCTGCATCACCCGGGACAATGTCCAGGTCGGCGTGGACGGCGTGCTCTACCTCCAGGTCCTGGACGCCCGTCGCGCCTCCTACGGCATCGGCAACTACATCTTCGGCATCTCTCAGCTGGCCCAGACGACGCTGCGCAGCGAGGTCGGCAAGATCGATCTCGACCGGACGTTCGAAGAGCGTGCGCAGATGAATGCGTCAGTGGTCTCCGAGCTCGATCTGGCCTCGGATCCCTGGGGCGTGAAGGTGATGCGCTACGAGATCAAGAACATCAACCCGCCCCAAGACGTGCTGACGGCCATGGAGAAGCAGATGCGGGCCGAGCGGGAGAAGAGGGCCGTGATTCTGGAATCCGAGGGTCATCGCGATGCCGCCATCAACGAGGCCGAGGGCGACAAGCAGAAGGTGATCAAGGAGTCCGAAGCCGCTCGGCTGAGGCAGATCAACGAGGCCCAGGGCGAGGCGGAGGCGATCGAGGCGGTAGCTCGCGCCACCGCCGAGGGCCTGCGACAGGTGGCCGCGGCACTGGGATCGCCCGGTGGTAGCGAAGCCATGCAGCTTCGGGTCGCCGAGCAGTACATCCGGGAGTTCGGGAACCTGGCGAAGGAAGGCAACACCTTCGTCGTACCCTCCAACCTGGGCGACATCGCTTCGATGATCGCCCTGGCCACGGGCTTCAACAAAGACAAGGGCGGTTCCCCCAGCCTCGGCAGCGGCGGAGGCTCTGGCAGCTAAGGCCCTGTGCGCGCGATCTTGTTGGCAGCCGGCTGGGGCACACGCCTCGGCCCGGAGCACGACGGCAGCACGAAAGCGCTGCTACGGATTGGCAACCGACGGGCCATCGACTGGGCGGCCGACGCAGCTGAGGCGCTGAAGCGTGTTCACGCCATCGACGTCCTCGCGAATGAGCAGAGCCTCGCTGCCATCGCCGCTTGGGCAGCCGACCGGGCAGGGCGGCTCCCCCTTCGTGTCCTCGGCAATGGCGTTTCGTCTCACACGAAAAGGCGAGGGGCCGTAGCGGACCTGGCCGGCTACGTCGCTAGCGCGAGCGTCGACGAGGATCTACTCGTCCTCGCAGCCGACAATGTCTTCGATTTCAGTCTGGCCAAGCTGGCGGAGCGCATGCGCCGCACTCCGACCGTCGTCACCTACGACGTAGGAAGTTTCGAGAAGGTCCGACGCTATGCCAGTGTCGATCTCACCGCGGAGGGCGTCGTCACCGCACTCGTCGAGAAGGATCCGAATCCCACCTCTACACTGGCGGTAACGGCCGCCTACGGAATCCCGCGCAGCCGTCTCGCCGATCTCGCAGCCTACCTCGCGGACGGCCACCCACCGGATAATCTCGGGCACCTGGCAGAATGGTGGTGTGCTCGAGGCTGCCTGGAGGCTGAACGGGGCGAGGGAACCTGGATCGACATCGGAAGCCCCGACGATCTGATCCGAGCCCGCCAACTCCTCGGCTGAGTGTCGCGATCGGCTACGTGGCGGCATCAGGTTTGAGTTCGAACGTCACGCTGTAGGGCGTCAGGCCCAAGGACTGCCAGAACGCACGGCCATCGGGATTGGAAGCAAGCGCCTCGAGAACCAGCCGCCGTTCTCCCAGGACATCGTTCTGAAACAGTCGGAACGCGCGCGTGCCGAAGCCACATCGCCGATGCTTCCGAAGAACGAAGAACTGCCGAAGGTACAGACCGTCCGGTTCCTTCAGGTCCGGGTCGGTCGCGCGGAAGAGCGCGTACCCAACGGGCTGCGAATCGGATTCAAAAATGAGCCCCTCGTAGCCTTCGCCAAGCCAACGCTCCAATCGAGCCCGAATCGCATCGAGCTCCATCGGTTCCGCGCCCTCGTCGAGCTGGAGCTGGCGGTTCCAGCATGAAACGCGCGAGAGATCGGAAGAGGCGATCGGCCTACACTGCACGAGAGCGGCCACTAGCTCTTCGTCGGTTTGAGCTGGGGGTTCAGGCGGGACGAGTAGCTGAATTCCTCCACCCGCTCGCGGATCTTCCAGCCCTCGGCCGTTCGCACCAGCTGGTCGAGGTAGTAGCCGCCCTCGAAGAAGAGCAGCCGGTTCTCACCGCCGTCGATCGGCAAGGCCATCGGGTTGTAGAACCCAGCGCGGCTGGTCGCCGAATCGCCCGAGATCTCGATCTCCTTGTTCAGGATCATGTGCTGGCTCATCGAAAACATCACCATGGTCTTCTCGAGCCATTCGCGGACCTCTCCCACGCCGCCGCGAATCCCCCCAAATGCGGTGTAGTCGATCACCGCATCTGCGGTGAAGCAGCTCTCCCAGAGATCCCAATCCTTGCGGTCGACGCCAGTGGCGTAGCGGGTGAGGAGATCATCGATCTCCAGACGATCGAGCAGCTGCTCGGGAGTCATTCGCGGCATCGGGTCTCCTTGGGTTCGGGAGAGCATGCCACGGACACGCCGGCGAGGTAGGGGCCTTCGACAGGCGGCCACATAGCCGAAGAACGCCTACCATCCGTTCAGCACCAGAGCAGCATCAGGACAGGAAAGGCATGGATGTCTCCAGGCCCGACATCGCAGGCGAGGCACCCTCTCCACAGGCGCTGGACCCGATCCTGTGCGTTAGCCCTGGCCCTCTGTCTGACGGCATCGTGGGCGGGGGCGCAGGCTGACCCGCAGGCAATGGCGCGACCGGATCCGGAAGGCGTGCCGACACCGGTGCATGTCGGTCTCTTCATCATCGATCTCGCGAGCCTCGATGATCCGTCCCAGACGTTTTTCGTGGATATGGTCATCAATCTTCGCTGGAAGGACCCGCGGCTCGCCTTCGAGCCGACATCCGAGAGCGGCAGCATCCGGATCTTGCCGCTCTCGCGCGTCTGGAACCCGCGGCTGCTGCTCACCAACCAACGACGCACCACCCTCATGAACCCGCACGAGGTCCGAGTGCAAGCCGACGGATCCGTCTCTTATCGGCAGCACGTCGTGGCAACTCTCGCATCGGCTCTCGATCTGCGCGAGTTCCCGTTCGACCGACAGACGCTGTGGATCCACCTGGCGTCACCCTACGGGCCCGATGAAGTCGCCCTGGTTTCGGCACCCGAGCTGACCGGACGCTTGCCGCGCTTCTCGGTGGCTGGATGGAAAGTGGAGCTCGGTGAAGCCAAGGTGGATTCGATCGAAATCATCTCTGGCCAGCGCGTTGCGGCCCGAGTGGGCCTGTCGATCGTCGCCGAACGTTTGACGGGGTACTACGTGTGGAAGGTCCTCGTGCCCATGGGCTTGATCGTCATCATGGCGTGGAGCGTCTTTTGGCTGGATCTGTCGCAGCTCGGTCCGCGGATCGGCATCGCCACCGCATCGATCTTCACCCTCATCGCCTTCCAACTCAGCCTCTCCCGGG
>JAFDCZ010000113.1 GCA_019312665.1 Deltaproteobacteria bacterium
GATTTGGCCGTGCGGGCGTAGGCGAGATCGAAGGCCACGTCTCCCAGGCCGTATTTCCCGTCGAAGCTGAAGCTGTCCGGATCGAAGACGGGTTGGTCGAACTGGAAGGGAATGGCCGGGCGGAAGAGAAGGGTGTCGCCGTTTGCGAGTGGAAACGGTAAGGAGGGCTGAAAGAGCAACGTGAAGCCGTGCTGGTCGTCCGCGCCCGGAAGGTCGCCCTCGTAGAAGCGGTACTGGTTCTTCAGTGTCAGGCTTGCCAGCGCCGTGTTCGGGTTCGCGAGCTCCCGGGCGATCTCGTCGGCCGAGGCTTCCTCGGCCCGGACACTCAGCGGAAGGCCCACGATCATGAGAGAGGCCAGGGCTGCTGTGAGAAGGAATCGTTTTCTGCTCAAGGGCGGCTCCACTCTGTCGGGGCACGGTAGTCCTTCGGCGGCTGCTTCCACATGTCATTTCACGCCAGCCGGGAGGGAGCATGACGAAGGCCGTTGACTTGGTTCCCAAGGCCTGCTTCGCTATCGGGAGCCCCAACCACGGGGTCGGAGGAAGAAATGCGAAGATTGGCATTGCTCGTTCTGATCGCAGTTCCGCTCTCGAGCGGAGTGGCCTTGGCCGACAATGATGTCGGCTGTGGTGTTGGTACGACCCTGATGGCGGGACGCTCGGGTCTCGTTTCCCATGTGTTGGCTTCGTGGACCAATGGTTCCACGGGCAACTCCGTGTCGCTTACGTTCAACAGCTTCGGATGCGACTCGACCGGCGAAGTGACGGCCGATGCACAGCTGCGCAAGTTTGCCGCTGCCAACATCGACCAGCTTGCCCATGACGTGGCACGCGGTGAAGGTGAGGCCCTGGCCGCCTTCGCGCATCTCCTGGGTGTGCAGGGGAGCCAGGCCGAGGTGTTCGGTGCCTTCACGCAGGCGCACTTCGAGACGCTCTTTCCGAGCGCAGACGTCGATTCGAACCAGATGATCGACGCCTTCTACGGTCTGCTCCAGGGTTGACCGCCCGGGCCCGCCGCTTCGGCGGCGGGCCCGTTGACCTCCTCCCCTTGAGCTGGCGCGCTTCCCTCGTCCTCTTCCTTGCGCTCGCGCTGCCGGCAGCATCCACCGCTGGGGCGACTCGCCTCGGCGAAGCATTGGTGAAGGCCGAAGCGCTCGGGTTGGCCCGGCACGCGACCTGGGAAGCGCTGCTCCATGTCGTGCCCGGTGTCTTCGGGCTTCGACGCCACAGCGAGATTCCCCAGAGCGCGTTCTTCCTGGCGAGCGACGGTGCGGCCCACCCCGAACGCGAGCTCGAGGTGACGCTGCGGGCGCTCTTCGAGGTGACCCCGGCTGGAGACCAGGCAGCGCATTGTCGTTTTCCGGCGCGCGCCGCTTGGCTTGGCCAGCAGCTGGGCCTTCCTGCCGAAGTGTCGGCGCAAGCGTCATGCCCCGCACTGACGGAATGGCAGGAGGGGCTGGCGCCTCGCGGGATCACCCTGATCGCGCCCGAAGCGTTCATGAACAATCCCGCCTCGATGTTCGGGCACACGCTTCTGCGCCTGGATGTTGCTGACCCGTCCGCGCCGCAGAACCTGCTGGCCTACGCCATCGATTTCATGGCGATGTCCGAAGAAGAAACGGGAGTGATGTTCTCCCTCAAGGGAACCTTCGGCTTCTACGACGGCTTCTTTGGCTTGAATCCCTTCTACGAGAAGCTCGAGCGCTATGCCGATTGGGAAAATCGGGATATCTGGGAGTACCCGCTCGATCTTCGGAACGAACAGGTCGAGTTCATCCTGCTCCATCTCTGGGAACTCAGTGAGATCGGGATTCCCTACTACTTCTTCCGACAGAATTGTTCCTACCAGCTGATTCGCCTGCTGGCTGTCGCGATTCCCGGCCTGGACTTCAGTCACGGGATCGCGAGGGTGATCGCGCCGGTCGATACGGTACGGGACGTGCTGGACCGGGTCGGCCTGCTAGGCGAGGTGCGCTACCGGCCTTCGCCCGCGACGGAGCTGCGCACGGCGCTGCGAGCACTTCCGCCCGACCATCGACAGCTGGCCCTCGATCTCTACTCGGCGGCCATCGAGCCCGATGACCCGCGCATCGAAGCACTGGACTCCGAGGAACGGGGCGCTGTTCTCGAAGCTGCCTATCGCTCGCTTCGTTACCGCTATGCGAAGGGCGACAGCACCGAGGAGGAAGCCCGGGAGCGTGCACATACGCTCCTGGCCGCACGCAGCCGTGCAGCGCGCGGCGCAACCCCACCCGCTCCGCGCCCTGCCGTGCGTCCGGACCAGGGCCACGGTACGGCCCTGCTGGCGCTCGCAGGTGGCGTCGAGGACGGCGCAGGCTTCGTCGAGTTCCGTTTGCGGCCAGGCTTTCATGGGCGGCTGGATCCGAGCGGAGGTTTCCCCGCGGACTCGACGGTAGGCGTCTTCGACACGCGTGTCCGATGGTTCCCGAGCGAGAACAAGCTGCGGCTCGAAGAGGTGGTCCTGCTCGAACTCCATTCGAATACTCCCCGCGACAGCTTTTTCAAGCCAGCCACCTGGGGCTTCGAGACCGGCCTGCGGACGCGGCTCTTTCCCGAGGACGATGGCGATCTGGATCGGGGTCACGTCTGGAGAACGAAGGGATCGGCCGGGTTCAGCTTTGAGCCCGTCGGTGGCCGTCTCCTGGTGCAGGGCCTTGTCGATCTCGGGCTGGAAGTGGGCTCGGGCTTCGACCACGGCTGGGCGTTCGGCCCGGGTGTCGTGCTCGGCATGGAGTTCGCCAGCGCGGACGATCGCTGGAAGACGATGCTGCAGACCCGTGCCACGCGCTTCGTTGCAGGAGACACGAAGACCCACCTCCAGGCGGATCTCGGCCTGCGCCGAACGCTCACGCGCACCACCGCGGCCCTCGTCGAACTCGAGGGCCACTACTACGATTCGGAGAGCTGGCTGGAAGCCCGCCTCTCCCTCCAATGGACCTTCTGACGATCCGCTCGGGACGGCGCTCTTTCCGCAGTCGCAAGTGGCCGCGACGCCAAGGGAGTCCGTGGGGTGAGGGAGGGGAATCGAACCCCCGACCCTGCACGTTCGCCCTTGCCTACTGGATCCGCTCCGGCGACCTGACGACTGAGGCGCTCATCGTGTTTCTGAAAGAAACCGCCTCCACGAGAGGAGTTTCCGGCGCCGAGTTCGGGGTAGACTCTCGCGAAGCATGAGACCGTCCGCTCCGCTTGCCATTACGCTACTGCTCCTGCTCGGAGCCAGTGGCTCGCCGACCGCTGTCGTTGTTGCCCGCGCCACCACGATAGCCTTTCCGCTCGTGGTCGAAGGGCTCGGCACCGCACGCGCCAATGAGTCTGTCGACATCCGCCCCGAGGTCAGCAAGTCGATCCGCGCGATCCACTTCGAGGAGGGCGAGCGTGTCGAGGCCGGACAATTGCTAGTCCAACTCGACAACGCCGAGGCTCTCGCCGATGTGGCCGAAGCGCGCGCCAACCTCGTCGATTTCGAGAACCAGGTTCGACGGGCGCGGGAGCTGTTTGAGAGCCGTACCGTTTCGGAGTCCGAGCGCGACCAGCGAATCGCCCAACGCGACGCTGCCCGGGCCAAGCTCGGCGCTGCCGAGGCCCGCCTCGCCCACGCCGACATCCGCGCTCCGTTCGCAGGTCGTCTCGGGCTCCGCCACGTGAGTCTCGGCAGCCTGGTCACGCCCGCGACGGTGATCACCACGCTGGACGACACGGGCACCATCAAGCTCGACTTCGACGTACCCGAGACGTCGATCGCCCGTCTGGCGACGGACCTGCCCGTCGAGGCCCGCAGCGCCGCCTGGCCCGACACCACCTTCCGCGGACGGGTCGCGACGATCGGCACTCGCGTGGACCCGGTCAGCCGCACGGTCACGGTGCGGGCGCGGGTCCCGAACGGCGATGGGCGCCTGAGGCCGGGCATGTTCCTGACCGTCGCCCTGCTGCGCGAGGATGTCACAGCCCTGGTCGTTCCCGAACAGGCCGTCGTCCCTGAGCAGAGTCGACAGTTCGTGTTCGTCGTTGGCGAAGACCAGACTGTGATCAAGCGCGAGGTGCGCACTGGGCGCCGCCGCCCCGGCCTGGTCGAGATCCTCGCGGGAATCACTGAAGGCGAGCAGGTGATCGTCGAGGGCACGCAGAAGGTGCGCCCTGGTGGCGCCGTGTTGATCCTGCGCGAGATCGACTCGACCCGGGCGGCCGTCCCCGGGGACCGGGAAGCCGCCCGCCAACTTGAATCCGCGCCATGATCCTCTCCGACTTCTCCGTACGACGCCCTGTCGTCGCGACGGTCCTGTCCCTCCTGCTGGTGATCCTGGGCCTCGCGGCGCTGGCGGGCCTACCGGTCCGCCAATACCCGGACATCGACCCGCCGGTCGTATCCATCCAGACGGTCTACCGAGGCGCCAATGCCGAGATCCTCGAGACCAAGGTCACGCAGGTGATCGAGGACCGGATCGCCGGGCTCGAGGGTATCGAGAAGCTGACCTCTTCGAGCAGTGAGGAGCGCTCGTCGATCCGGGTCGAATTCAGCCTCGATCGTGACATCGACGAGGCCGCCAACGACATCCGCGACCGCGTCGCCCGAGTCGCGGCCGATCTGCCCGACGAGGCGGACCCGCCCGAGATCGCCAAGGTCGACAATGATACCAGCGCGGTGATGTACCTGAACCTCACTTCGGAATGGATGAATGGCCTCGAGCTCACCGACTATGCGGATCGCTACCTGACGGACCGCTTCTCGACCGTCCCGGGTGTGGCCCGGGTGCGTCTCTCGGGGGAACGCCGCTACGCGATGCGCGTCTGGATCGACCGCGAATCCCTGGCGGCCCACGGCCTGACCGTCGTGGACGTCGAGATGGCGATGCGCGCCGAGAACGTCGAGCTACCGGCTGGCCGCCTCGAGTCCAGCCAGCGTGAGTTCAGCTTGCGCACCGACACCGGCTTCCGGACGCCCGAGGAATTCGGCCGCCTGGTGCTCGGGCGCGGTAGCGACGGCCAACTGGTCCACCTGGCCGAGGTGGCCGACGTGCGGGTCGGGGCCGAGAACGAGCGGAACGTAGCGCGGGCAAACACCGTGCCGGCCGTCTCACTCGGTATTGAGCAACTCTCCAAGGCCAATTCCCTCGAGGTCTCGCGGGGAGTGCGGGCCGAGATTGAGCGTGTCCAATCGGATCTGCCCGAGGGCATGACACTCGAGGTCAACTACGACCGCGCGGACTACATCGGCCAATCCATGGCCGAGGTCGTTTACGCGCTCGGCTTTGCGATCTCGCTGGTGCTGCTCGTGATCTACTTCTTCCTGGGCAACCTGCGCGCCACCTTGATACCGGCAGTGGTCGTACCCGTCTCGGTGGTCGCAACCTTCATCGTGATGGGGTTCCTCGGCTACACGGTCAACATCCTCACTCTGCTCGGCCTCGTCCTGGCGATCGGCCTCGTCGTGGACGACTCGATCGTAGTCCTGGAAAACATCTATCGCCGGGTCGAGGAAGGGAGGCCGCCACTGCTCGCGGCCCTGGAAGGCTCGAGGGAGATCGGCTTCGCGGTGATCGCAACCACACTCGTGCTGGTGGCCGTCTTCGTGCCGCTCTCCTTCATCCGGGGTGACATCGGCCGGCTGTTCAACGAGTTCGGGATCACGCTGGCGGCTGCCGTGATCTTCTCGAGCTTCGTGGCGCTGACGCTGACGCCCATGATGTGCTCGCGTTTGCTTCGGGCGCGACGCACGGACAAAGAGCGCGCCGGCCTGGCTCACCGCGTCGACGTCGGGTTCCAGCGCCTGTCGGCCGGCTACCGCGCAGTCCTCGAGCGGGTGGTGGCGCAGCCCTGGGTGACCCTCGGCGGCGCCGCTGCCGTCTCGGCCCTGGCCGTCCTGCTGCTGCAGGTGATCCCTTCGGAGTACGCGCCGCAGGAGGACCGCGGCGCCATGATGATGATGGTTCGCGCGCCAGAGGGCGCGAGCTTCGACTACATGGATCGCTACGCGCGAAAGATCGAGACGATCCTGATGGAGGAGGTCGAGGACGGCCCATTGATGCGCTTCCTGCTGCGACTGCCGGGGGGTTGGGGCGGTACGGGCGCTGTCAACAGCGCACGTTTCATCGTGCTCCTCGATCCGTGGGACGATCGCGACGAGAACCAGAGCGAGGTTTCCGCACGACTGCTCGAGCGGCTGCGCGAGCTGCCGGGCGTGCGGGTGATGATCTTCCCTTCCTCGAGTCTCGGTGTCCGCAGCGACGGCCGCCCCCTCAAGCTCGTGATCGGGGGGCCCGACTATGAGCGCCTCGAGAAGTGGCGCGACATCCTGCTCGAGACCATGGAGGCGATGCCCGCGCTCACGGGCCCCGACAGCAACTATCAGGAGCGCAAGCCGCGCATGACAGTCCGGGTCGACCGGGACCGCGCCGCCACGCTCGGCGTCTCCCTGGCCGAAATTGGCCGAACTCTAGAGACCATGCTCGGCTCGCGGGTCGTCACGACCTACGTCGATCGCGGCCGCGAGTACGACGTGATCCTTCAGGGAGAGAACGCTGACCGCGCCAGCCCCGACGACCTTACCAACCTTTACGTTCGCTCCTCCTTGACCGAACGCCTCATTTCCCTTTCGAACCTCGTCACCCTCGAAGAAGAGGCCGGCCCCGAACTGCTCAGTCGCTTCGATCGCATGCGCGCCATCACCGTCGAAGCGGCTCTCGCCCCGGGCGTGAGCCTGGGAGAGGGGGTTCGAACGCTCGGTGAGTCCGCGCGCCGGGCGCTTCCCGGTGACGCACGGCTCTCCTGGGACGGCGAGTCGCGGGAGTACCTCGAGTCCGGCAGCAGTCTCTACCTCACCTTCGCCCTGGCGCTGTTGATCGTATTCCTGGTGCTGGCCGCCCAGTTCGAGAGCTTCACCCACCCCTTCATCATCATGGGCACGGTGCCTCTGGCGCTGACCGGAGCGCTGCTCGGGCTGTGGCTCATGGGCGGCACGATCAACGTCTTCAGTCAGATCGGCGCGGTGTTGCTGATCGGGCTTGCCGCCAAGAACGGGGTGCTGATCGTCGAGTTCGCCAACCAACTTCGCGACCGCGGCGAGGAGTTCGACAAGGCGTTGATCGACGCCGCCTGTATCCGGCTGCGCCCCATCGTGATGACGAGCGCGTCCACGACCTTCGGTGCCCTGCCCCTGCTGCTCGGCTCCGGGGCAGGTCATGAATCACGCCAGCCAATTGGGATCGTGGTGGTCTCGGGCGTCGTGGTCTCGGCCGTGCTGACCCTGGTGGTGGTCCCGGCCCTCTACTCGGTACTGGCCCGGCGAACGAAGTCGCCGCAGCACGTCGCAAGGGCCATCGCCAAGCTGCAGGGCGCTGAGCTGGCTCCCTAGTTCCTCTTCGCCGAAGGGCGCATCGCGCGGGCGTTGATACACGCTACGGAACTGGGCGCGGGTACGTCGTCGACACAGTCGAGCAGGCACGACGCGAGTACAGCGCTGCGGAGAGTGGGTATCGCAATACGATCGGCAAGTTCATCGCCCCAGAGTCCGATCCGGAAGACAGCGTCATCTGCGGAAGCCCGGGTCGTTCCTGGCTTTGACCCCAGAAATTTTGCCCAGCGTCCCTGGAGGCAGATCCTGAAGCGCGCGAGGCCGTCCTCGCAAGAGGCCGTCTCCGCGACGAAATGTGGGGTGAGCGAGGGGAATCGAACCCCCGACCTCCAAGGCCACAACCTGGCGCTCTAACCAACTGAGCTACGCCCACCGCCGGAACGAGCGAGGCTAGACACGGCCCGAAGGGGTGTCAATCAGAGGCGGCCGGCTAGATCCCGGATCCTCGCCAGGCGCCGGCCTCGGGCAGGGCGTCTAGATCCCCCGAGAGCTGCTCCAGGAGGCCGCCGCAGGCGATTGCGCAGAGCCGCGTCACGGTCGAATCCTCGATGCGGTAGATGGCGCGGTTGCCTTCGGAGCGGCGGCTCACGATGCCTTCGCGGCGCAGAATCGCGAGATGCCTGGAGACGGTGGGCTGCTCCAGCTCCACCTCCTCGACCAGCTCGCCGACCGAGGCTTCGCCCAGCATCAGCTGGTTCAGGATCCGCAGGCGGCCGGGATCGCTGAGGACGCGGAAGCGGGTGGCGACCATGCGAAGGGCCTCCTCGGAGAGCGTCGGGGGCGGGGGAGGGCGGCGGGCCATGGCAGAATTCTATTGACGTCCATCATGAATCGCAATATTCATATATCTACATATGATCTTTCGACAGCTCTTCGATCCGGAGACTTCGACCTATTCCTATCTCCTCGCCGATCAGGGCTCACGCCACGCGGTCCTGATCGACAGCGTGCTCGAGCAGCTGGACCGGGATCTCGGCCTGATCCGAGAGCTGGATCTCGAGCTGCGGTTCGCCCTCGAAACCCATGTGCACGCGGATCACGTCACGGCATCGGGTCGGTTGCGCGAGGAGCTCGGAGCGCAGGTGGCGGTTTGCGCTGCCGCTGGAGTTGCGAACGCCGACCTCGAGCTGGAGGACGGCGCCCTTCTTCAGCTCGGTGCGCTCGAACTCGAAGCCCGCCACACGCCGGGGCATACGGCGGGTTGCATGACCTACGTCTGCCACGAGGCGGTCATGGCCTTTACCGGAGATGCGCTGCTCGTGCGGGGATGCGGGCGTACCGATTTCCAGGAGGGCAGTCCGCACACGCTCTTCCAGTCCGTGCATGAGAAGATCTTTTCACTGCCGGGGGAAACCCTGCTCTATCCAGGGCATGATTACCGTGGTCGAACGGTGACGACGGTCGCCGAAGAGCGCGGCTTCAGCCCCCGGCTGCGCGACGGGACGAGCGAGGAAGCCTTCGTGGCCATCATGAACGGGCTCGACCTGGCCTACCCGCGCAAGATCAAGCTCGCCGTTCCCGCCAACCTCGAGAGCGGTCTCATCGACGACGCCCAGGCTGTTGCGACCGAGCAGGAAGGCGGGCCCGGGGTGGCCGCCATGATGGACCGGCTTGGCCGTCAGGATGCCGAGCCTGCTTTCCTGGGAATGGGGATCTAGGTGCGGACTCACTCGCGTGCATCCAGCGTCAATCCCTATGAGAACCCGGATCTCTGGCGTTGGGCCGGGGGGATGGAGGGTGTTCCCGAGTGGATCGACCCGGGAGAGACCGTCGAAGAGCGGGAAGGGCGCGTCGCCTGGCAGGAGCAGGGGCACGAACGTTTCTCTCTGTTAGGCGCCTTGTTGCCCGGTATCACCATCGCCGTCGCGTTGGCATGGTTCGGGCGCCTCGTCTCCCAGGGCATCGGCAGCGGCCTGCTCGGGTTGGAAAAGAGCCCTATCAGCCCGATCCTGGTTGCGATCCTCGTCGGGTTGCTGATCCGCAACACGATCGGCCTGCCTTCGGTCTACGAAGCGGGGCTGCGCTTTGGCCTCCAACGGGTCCTGCGCATTGGTGTGGCGCTTCTGGGCATACGTCTCTCCTTGCTCACGGTCGGGGTCATCGGCCTGGCGGCCCTTCCCGTGGTGATCGCCTGTATCGCGACCGCACTCCTGCTGGTCAGCGGC
Source organism: Deltaproteobacteria bacterium (assembly GCA_019312665.1). Classification (GTDB taxonomy): domain Bacteria; phylum Myxococcota_A; class UBA9160; order UBA9160; family UBA6930. The sequence continues at coordinate 9,538 of JAFDCZ010000113.1, forward strand.
ATCACGCGTGTGCTTGGCTTGCCGCGCCGCCTGGGGACACTGATCGCGGTAGGTACCGCCATCTGCGGAAACACAGCCATCGTGGCGACGGCTCCCGTGATCGGTGCCGACGAGGACGAGACCAGTTACGCGGTTGGAACGATCACCGTCTTCGGCCTGCTGGCCCTGGTGGTCTATCCGTTCCTCGCCCACAGCCTCTTCGATGGGGATGCTGCGTTGGCAGGGACGTTCCTGGGAACCGCCATCCACGACACGGCCCAGGTTGCCGGCGCGGGCCTGCTCTACATGCAGCAATACGCCTCGCCCGAAGCCCTGGATACTGCGACGGTCACGAAGCTCATGCGCAACCTGTTCATGATCGCCGTGATCCCGTTGATGGCGTTCATGTACCACGCAGAGGCTGCCGACGAGCGGCCTACAGGTGAGCGTCCTTCGATCCGTTCGATGATCCCGGGCTTCGTGTTTGGTTTCATTGCCATGGCATTCCTGCGAACGATCGGCGATCTGGGAGACGCGCCTTTCGCTGGCCTCATCACGGCAGAGACCTGGAGCGGCGTCATCCGCTTCGTCTCCACGCTCTCGGCGTGGAGCCTCACCATTGCCATGGCGGCGGTGGGCCTCGGTACCAACCTGAAGCGTCTTCGCAGCCTTGGCTTGCGCCCATTGGCGGCGGGCCTGGTGGCTGCATTGAGCGTCGGCGTGGTGAGTGCGGTGTTGGTACGCATCGTCGTACCGTTCATGCACGAGGTCCTCTCCTAGCTGCACCGAGCTGCGGTAGGCTCGCTTCCTCAACTTCCAGGAGGAGCGGTGGGTCATGTCGAGCAATACGGAACTGGTGCGGGCCTTCTGCGAGGCATGGTCTCGCCTCGATCCGGTCGAGCTGGCGGGCTACTTCGCCGAAGACGGGGTCTATCACAACATGCCGACGGGTCCGATCAAGGGCAGGGCGGAGATCGAGAACTTCATCCGGGGGTTCGCTGGAAGCTGGACGAAGACGGATTGGGAGGTCCTCAACCTGGCGGAGACGGGAGATATCGTGATCGCCGAACGGGTCGACCGCACGGAGCTGGGGGACAAGAAGGTCGATCTCCCCTGCGCTGGCGTATTCGAGATCCGAAACGGCAAGATCGCCGTGTGGCGGGACTATTTCGATCTCGGCACCTACGTCCGGGCGACCCAGTAGGGGGCCACCGACCCCCGTGAAGAAGGTAAACTAACGTCGCCGTGTGCGCGGAAGCGGGATGGCTCCCTGCATTCTTGCCCTCAATGCACGCGCATCGTCTACGGCGGCCAGCATGCCGAGCTGGTCGGCCTCGGCCTCGGCATCTGCAAGCAGCTGGGTGGCGCGGGCTCGGTCGCCTTCCTGGTCGCGCCGGCAGTATGCGCGCGCGAGGTCGATCCGCCCCCGTGCCAGGAAGGCCCGCGCTCCCATGTGGCGATCCAGGGTGGTTGCGCTCCGGTAGTATTCGAGGGCTTCGTCGATGCGGCCTTGCGCTTCGACCACCATGCCCAGGTAGCGGCAGCAGGCGCCATAGCCGGCGGCAGAAAGGCCGATGGCCACGAACCGTCCGGCATACGGTAGGAGGCGGCGTTCGAGGACAGCCGCTGTCGCAGCATCGTCGACCCGGAGAGCGACCTCTGCAAGGACGGCGAGCGTGATCAGGGTGTTGACATCGCTTCGGACCGTGACCAGATCGTCGGCGGCCACACCGCGCAGGCGGCGGCGAGCTTCGGCCAACTCTCCAGCCTCGGTATCGATCAATGCCAAGGCCGCACGCCAGGTGGAGATGACCGGATAGTCGGCGGCCAGCTGCTCGATGCCCGGACGCAATTCCTCCAACCGGCCCTGCTCCCGGCGGATCAGGAAGAGCTGCACGCCATACCATTGCCCGGCGAGCTCCGCCTGAATGGCTTTGCCTCGTTCGTGGGCCTTCGACGCGTGGGCCTCGGCCTGTTCGATACTTCCGGCGAGCAGCGTCACGAGGGCGCCATGCAGCTCGGCATGCCAACCGAAGTAGGGCTGGCGTAGCTCGCGGGCCAGCTGCGCGTGGGCGGCAAAGTCCCGGTCGACCGCCTCGCGGTCTCCCCGTTCGAGGGAATCCTGGAAACGAGCCGCCAACGCGTGGGCAAGCTGCTCCCGATTGCCCAGGCGCTCCGTCAAAGCGACCCACTCGTCGGTGATGCGTTGCCGCTCCTCCAATCCATCGGGATGGCGCATAACCACGTGTCGCGCCCGAAGCGCCATGGCGAGGGCGGCCGCATCATCGACCCGGCGCGCCATGGAGACGGCCTCCGCGGAGAGCTTGAGCGCGCGTTCCGGCGGGTCCGCGAAATAACTCGCCTCAGCCAATGCGGCGACCACCCGCACATGATCGGCGGAGTCGTGGGGTGCCAGGTTGGCCCGTGCCTCCGCAAGGAGCGCGACGCGCTCGTCGTCCACTTGCCCTGTTTCGTCACTGCGTTGCGCGGCCAACGCCGCACGTGTGAACAACGCATGATCGCCCGTGGCACGAGCAATCTGGGCGCTGCGTCGCAGGCGTCCCCGTGCGGTGGTGAGTTCGCCCGCTTCGGTCCAATGTTCGCCAGCTCGGGTCAACAGATCCGCGCGTTCAGAAGGAGACGAGGGCCCGAGTTCGACCACGCCGAGGGCGGCGTCGATGTGGCGGGCGGCTTCCGAGAAGGCGGCGACGCTTGCCGCGTGGGCGGCTGCTGCCAGGCACGCTTCCACTGCGCGGTTGCGCTCTCCGGCAGGGGCTGCCTCTACGAAGTGGTGGGCGATCTCGGCTTGACGCTCGCCGGGCTCGGCACCGAACTGGTCGCACAGGGCACGTCCCACGGCATCGTGAAGGTGGACCCGCCTGCTAGGCGGAAGCTCTCCGACCAGGACTTCCGGGATCAAGCCATGACGGAAGCGGAACCGGCCGACGCCATCGGGGAGCGCCTCCACGACCCGAGCCGCTACCGCTTCGTCGAGCTGGAGCAACAGCTTCTCCATGGGCAAGCCCGCGGCGTGTGCAACGGTTCCGATCCCGAAATCGCGGCCGAGGACCGCAGCGATCTGCAAGCTCGCTTGGCAGGGTGCGCTCAAGTCTTCGAGGTGGCGGCGAATGGCGTCCCGCACGCCCGAAGCCCGTGGCAGTTCGCCGCCGGTTGCCGTCGAATGGGAGAGCAATTCGCCCAGGAAGAGCGGATTCCCCTGGGTGCGATCTTCCAGTGAGTAGACGAGATCGTCACCGGGCGTCTTTCCGGTGCTGCGCGCGACGAAATGCGCGATCTCTTTGGACTGCAGGCCGCCCAGCGGATAGGTGCCTTCCGGCTGCATCTGTCCGAGCTTCGCCAACAGTTCAGCGCGCTTGCCTCCGAGGCGCGTGGTGCTTCGAAGCGTACCGACAAAGGTGATGCCCACATCGTGAAGCTCGCGGAGCAGATGTTCCAGCAATCCGAGGGACGCCTGATCGGCACGGTGGAGATCGTCGAGGATCACGACCAGGGGCCGAGCCGCACAGGCCCGGCGAAGGAACTCGGCGAAGCTCTGGTGCAAGCGGAAACGCGTCTGGGTCGGATCGATATCTGGAGGCGCGGGCAGCTCCGGCAGGAATTCTGCCAGCGCTGGGATCGCCTGGGCCACATCGGTCGCGCCGTGGCCGAGGGCTTCGCGCAGTGCAGCAGGTGAACGGCCTCGCGCGTAGCTCCGCACGATCTGTGCCCAGGGCCAGAAGGGCGGTGCGCCATCTGCTTCGATGCAGCGCCCGATCAGGCACTCCGCGACGCGGCGACGTGCGCGCTCGGCGAAGACCTCGATCAAGCGGGTCTTGCCGATGCCCGGCGGACCTGAAATCCACACGAGCTGGCAGGTGCCCTGGAAGGCGAGTTCGAGATGATCATCGAGGGCTTCGAGAAGTGTTTCGCGGCCGACGAAGAAGTGGCCGCGGGCGGGCGGGTGAAGCGGGGCCTCGCTTTCTGCTGCTGCCCCCCTTTCTTCCACTGGGGAGATGAAGCGGTAGCCGTGTCCACGGGCGTTCTGGATGACGTCCTGGCGATGCCCAGAATCTTCGAGCGCGCGCCGCGCGCCGCGAACGGCCCGTGTGAGCGAAGTTTCGCCCACGATCTCGTCGGGCCAGAGGACATCGAGCAATTCGCGCTTCGGGACGACCCGGTCCCGGTTCCGCACCAGATGGAGAAGCAACGCCAGCACTTTTGGCTGAGCGGGAACTTTTCGTCCCCCACGTCGGAGCTCCCGGACGCCTTCGTCCAGCTCCCACTCTCGCCCTTCTCCAAACACGAAGATCAAGCGCTCCCCTCCCTCCCCATCTTCGCACGAGTTGAGCGTCTGGTCAGGCAATGGTCAGAGACGCCCCGCGGGTACCTCTCTAGGGTGGATCACGGGGGACAGGCACCCTCGTTGAACCATCGGGGGCCTGGCTCCGACCACCCGGGAAATGATCGACGTGTACGCCAAGCAGGGATGGCACAGAAGACGCAGCCGTGCGGGCTCGACCGGGCCGGCTCCGTGCGCTCTCGGTGCCGCAATCCTGGTCGCAATGCTCGCGACTCCCGCCGCGACGCAGGCCCAGGATGTGGGCCCCGTATTGGAGCTCCGCGGCTCTGGAGAGGAGATCGAACCGGGCGCCGCGATCGAGATCTCGACGGGCGACGCCTCGGCTGAGGTTCGCAACCGCATCTCCTACGAGATCGATGATCTCGATGTCTCGGGCTTCGCAAGGCGCGAGGAGGGGGTGACCACTCTCGAAATGCCGGTCGCCCTGGCGCCGGGGGTCCACCTCGTGCGCGCCATCGAGCAGCTCCCCGACGGCCGGTTGCTCGAACGCGGTGTCTGGACGATCGAAGTACGCGCGCCGCGTTTCCAGGAGGGCGAGCTCACCGGCAGTGTGGATCTCTACGTCACGCGCCGAATGGTCGACCACCACGCGTTCGGTGCGCCCGAGCGGCTGCAGGTCAGCGGCG
>JAFDCZ010000114.1 GCA_019312665.1 Deltaproteobacteria bacterium
GCAACCCTCGGTGCCCGGAAGTGAGCCTCACCATCCTCGGTGCCGGCTCGGTCGGGCTCACCCTGGCCGCGCGGCTGGCCCGGGGTGGCGTGCGTGTCCTGGTACTCACGCGCCGCGAAGCAGCAGCGCACGCGCTATCCGCCGGGCTGGTTGCCGAGCATCCCGCGGACGGCACGTGCTTCGAAGTCGAACTCGACGCTCGCTGCGCCGACCATCCCGAAACATGGCCCGACCAGCCAGTGTTGTTGTGCACGAGAGGTGATGGAGTCGAAGCCGCCGCGAAACTGGTTGCCCGACGCGCACCCCAGGCACCCCTCGTCACCTTCCAGAACGACGTGGTCCACGAGGCAACCGCGGCCCGGTACCATTCGACCGTTCTAGGAGGCGTCTGGCGAGAGACCTGCACACGCACCGGTGATGCACGTGTGAGATTCCTTCACGACCGGCCCTCACGGGCCATCGTGGGCTTGCACCCGAGCGGACACAGCCAGGATGCTCACGCGATTGCGGCACTCCTCGAACGCGGCGACATCCGCAGCGGCGTTTCCGAATGCGTGACCTTGGACAAATGGTTGAAGCTCTGTGTGAATCTGATGAGCACACCCAACGCTCTGATTCGCCGCGAAGACCACGCCGGCCGCGACTTCGTCGAAATCAAGGTCAGCCTGCTCGAAGAGGCCCGTGCCGTCCTGGCCGCCGCAGCCATCGAAACGGGATCCTGCGACGGCCTCGACCGATCCCTCGACGAAGAGATCGCCTTCCAACGCGCCTCCTTGGAACGAGGCACGAGCGCCCGGCCCATCCCCCTCTACAACCAGGTCTGGTCCGCACTCACGCGCCGCCTTCCGACCGAAGCGGACGCCTACCATCGCCGGATCTGCGACCTCGGCGAACGACACGACGTGACCACCCCGCTGAACCGCCGGGTGCTCGAGGCCCTCCTGCACGCTGCGCGAACGCATACCGGCCCCGAATCTCTGGCGGCCAGCAACCTCCGGGCATAGCCGCCCCTATTCCGCCCCGCTATGGGTGCCAGACCTCGGTGTCCGGGAAAAAGGCCTTCCACGCCAGCCAGTACGCTTCGACCACGCGGGCGCCCTCGGGCACTTCGTAGGCGAAGGTTGCACTGTCCGGGTCGTAGACGAAGCGGATCCGTTTCCCGGCGAACTCATCTTCCACTTTTCCGCCCGCCGCGGTGGCCACCGAGCCCAGATAGGCCCGCTGCTTGCCGTCGACGATGACACCGAGAACCATTTCCTTCAGGTGATAGTTGCGGTCCTCCGCTGCGACTGGAAACAAGAACTTGTCCAGATCCCAGTAGCGCCGGAACGGGCTCACTGCGTAGTTGTTCTTCTTTGGCGAAGGTCGGGCCAGGACAGGCGCGCGCGGATGGCGGGCCAGGATTCCGCTCAGGGTCTCCTGCCGGATCGGAAGCGGGCGCAGTGTGGTGCCGGAACGGGGACCACTCAGGGCCCGACCGTCGAATTGCTGCCAGAGGCTCTCGGTCTGCCGGTCGTAGAGCAGGAAGCCATGATTGTGGATCAGGCCCGAAACGCCGAACGTGGCTGACTCGCCGGCCACCGTGGCATCGAAAGCCCGGGGAACCCCGGCCAGCGGATCGTAGGAAACGACGACCGGAATTTCGCCGAACCGATCGTTCACGATCTGGTGGTACTCCATGAGGTGCACGGGATACACATGAGTCGTATCACCGACGGTGACGGCCAGGACGGGAGTCCCCGGCTTCACCCAGGTTGCCTCGGATACAGGCACGAAGGTCGGCTCGTCGACCGACATGATTCCATCTTTCCCGGGGCCTCCGCCGAAGATCTGATCCTTCGGAATTTTTGCGGCAGAGAGATCGAAGCCATTGGTGGCCGACTTCGGTTCTGCGAAAGAGGCAGCATTGGCCAACAACAGGAATGCCAGACCGAGGACGGCGACGCACCTCATGAAACAGCCTCGATCGAATCGGCCACGATGCCAAGCAGCTCGACCAATACGTCGTCGTCGATGTTCAAGGGCGGAGCCACGTACACGACGTTGCCCATGGGCCGCAGATAGGCGCCGCGACGCCGAGCCTCGTCGTAGATGCGCCAGCCTGCCTGAGCGAGATATCCATCGTCGCCAGCAAGGTCGAGAGCGCCGATCATGCCCCGGTTTCGGGTGCGCGCCACGGCCGGCAGCGCTTCGAGGGCTCGAAAGGCTTCTCCGATCCGCTCCGCCTTCGGCTTGGCGCGGTCGAGGATGTGTTCCTCCTCGTAGACCTTCAAGACCTCCACTGCGATGGCGGAGCCCAGTGGGTTTCCGCAGAAGGAATGCCCGTAATAGAACGCGCGATCCGCGTCCCCGAGAAATCCCTCGAAGAGCCGCGGTGTGACCAGGGTGGCGGCCATCGGAAGCATCCCGCCACTGAAACCCTTGGCCGTGCACAGGATATCGGGAAGGACGCCCGCATGATCCGCCGCCCACATCGGCCCGGTGCGTCCGTAGCCGGTGAAGACTTCGTCGAAGACCAGGAACACGTCGTGGCGATCGCAGAGCTCCCGGACTTCGCGAAGGTAGGCGGGGTCGTACATCTGCATGCCCGACGCGCCCTGCACCACGGGCTCGACCACGACTGCCGACAGCTCATCGCCGTGGGCGTCGAGAACGGATCGCAACGCGTCGACGGCAGGCTCGAGGCCCCCTGCCTGGGTGGGCGTCGGCACGAAGAAGTTCTCGAGCACGGCTCCCTTGAATGGCGCCCGGAAGACATCCACGCCACCGATGGCCGTGACGCCGAGGGTTTCGCCGTGGAACGCCTCTTGAAGCGCCACGAAATGCTTGCGCTTGGTTTGCCCCGCCTGAGCCCAATACTGAAGCGTGACCTTCAGGGCGACTTCGACCGCGGTCGAACCATCGTCGCTATAGAACACGTGCTCGAGGCCGTCCGGGGCGACGGCGCAAAGACGCTCGGCCAGCTCGCTGGCGGGCTGGTGCGTCATGCCCGCCAAGGCTGAATGGCAGTTGCGATCCGCCTGGTCCTTCAGTGCCTGAACCAGCCTCGGATGGTTATGGCCAAGGGAAGCCACCCACCAGGAGGAGTTGGCATCGATCAGCCTGCTGCCGTCGACGTCCCAGAGGTAGGGGCCCTCCGCCCGCGCCACGACGATCGGATCGACCTCGGCGCGGTAGCGATCCATTGGCGTGTAGGGGTGCCACACGCGTTGCTTGTCGAGTGCAACGATGCGATCCCGATCCATGGATTCTCCGAAAGCTCTTCTGCCAGGGCGGCCGGGCTAGAGCAGGTTCTCTGCCAGAACTTCGAGCAGCTCCGGCTGGCCGCCGCTGATCAGCATGTCCGTGACCGGTGAGGCCTTCCAGGCCTGGAGACGCTCTGCAATTCGCTCCCTCGGACCGACCAGTGCGACCTCGTCGATCAACTCGTCGGGTACCGCGGCCATCGCCTCGGCTTTCTTGCCGTCCAGGTACAGGTCTTGGATCTTTTTCGCCGCCTCGCCGTAGCCGAGCCGGGTTGCGTAGTCGTTGTAGAAGTTCTTCCCGCGGGCACCCATGCCGCCAATGTAAAGCGCCATCATTCCGCGCATGGGCATGCGGCATTGGTCGAGATCATCTCCCATGACACCGGTGACGAAAGGAGCGATGCGAAAATCATCCATGCTCTTGCCGCCGCCAGCCTTGGCGAAGCCCTTCTCCAGATGCGGAGCGATCAGATCCATGCGCTCCGGGTTCATCCAAACCGGAATCAGGCCGTCCGCGACTTCACCACTGCAGGCAATGCCCGCTGCGCCGATCGAGGCCGTGAAGATGGGAATGTCCGCTCGGCCATGCAGGATGCTCTTCAACGGTTTGCCAAGCCCCGTTGCGCCTTCACCCTGATAGGGAATCTGGTAGTGCTCGCCCTTGTGCTCGAGCGGTCCCTCTCGGGCGAAGATGTCGCGCAGGATCTTCACGTACTCACGGGTGCGGGTCAGCGGTTTTCCGTAGGGAACCCCGTGCCAGCCTTCGACCACTTGCGGGCCGGAGGGCCCGAGGCCAAGCAGGAACCGACCGCCGGAGAGCTGATCGAGGCTGATGGCCGTCATCGCCGTCATGGCGGGTGTACGCGCAGGCATCTGCATGATGGCCGTACCGAGCTTGATCTTGGTGGTCTGGGCGGCGATCCAGGCCAGGGGGGTGATCGCGTCCGAGCCATAGGCCTCCGCAGTCCAGACGGAGTCAAACCCCAATGATTCCGCGAGCTTGATGCGCTCGATATCGATCTGGAGCTTCGGCCCGGAGTAGCCGGTATTGAGGCCGATTCGCATGGGGCATTCCTTCGGGTGCGCGTGGGACGCCCACCTTAGCACCCGCCTGGAGCAGGGCGGGCGGCCCATTAAAGCCCGGGCGGCGGCACACCGAGGCTGCCTATCGGGTGATGTCATGCGAACGACCGACGATTTCGAGCTGATCGAAAGCGTGTCTGCGGATGCGCTGGTGAGCCATCCGGTGTGGAGCCACTGGGCCCCGGAGGTCGACCGCGAGCGCGTGCTTGCCTGGGGCGTCGCAGAGGAAGAACTCGACCGCCAGATCGAGCTCTTCGAATCTTGCGGACCCGTGCCCCTGTATCCCGTGCTCGACCTTGCCGACCTCGGTGATCGCAAGGATCTAGTGGTCGCCACCCGATTCGAGGCGGCCGATGGAGCCCGACTCTGGGGATACCTTCTCGAGCCTCACGCGTTCGGCATCTTCCATCTCGGCGAGGAGTACTCCTTCAATCGGAACCTTCCGGCGTTCTCCGAGCGGGAAGCCGAACGCCTCGCAGCGGCCCTCGGAACCAGCGCCGACATGATCTTCCCGCTCTTCTTCCATGTCGACGATGAGATACCCGTGACGGCCGGCAACGAGGGCGAGATCACGCGCTTCTGGTAGCAGCCCGCAGGGAACCCCGGCGCCACTTCTTCAAGAGCACGCGCTCAGCCAGGCGCTCGTCGCAGGCCATCGAAGCTCCTCAATCGGAACGGGAGACGATCGCGAGCCGAAGGCCGGCGGCCAGGAGAAAGCCGCCGCCAATACGCTGGATGCGGTCGACCCAGCGGCCGCTTGCGAACCCCCTCGCACGAGAAGCGGCAAACGCGTAGACACCGAGCGCCAGCATTTCAATGACCACCGAGCTCACGCCGAGAACGGCGACCTGGGTTCCGAGCGCGCGCTCCGGATCGAGAAACTGGGGCAGCAGCGCCGTGAAGAAGACCAGGCTCTTCGGGTTTGCGCTTTGCACGATGAAGCCCCGGGAAAACGCACGGCCAGAATGCGCGGTCTCCTCACGTTGCGCCCCGGAGCGTCTCCTGAAGAAAATCGCACGCGTACCCAGGTAGATCAGGTAGGCCGCACCGGCCCATTGGATGGCCTGAAAGAGTTCGTGGGACGCAACGATTGCCGCACCGATACCGAGGGCGGAGAGTACGAAATAGAATGCATTTGCCGTCAGGATGCCAAGCCCCGCGCCCAGCCCCCCACCCGCGCCGCGGGCAAGAGAGACCGACACGACCAACAAGACTGCCGGCCCTGGCGTGAAGCAAAGCAATAGTTCGGTCGCACAGAACGCAAGCCATGTCTCGAAAGGCACGGCGGAAGCCTAGCGGAGACGAGCCTGCCCGAGCATAGCCACGTCGTGATGACTGATATCCTCGGCTCCGATCCCGAACTCTTCTCCACCCTGATGAAGCCCCTCCGGATCTGATGATCTACGACGTCGGTGTCAGTCCATCCCACCAGCGCCGCGGGATCGCTACGTCGATCCTCGATCTCCTCCTTTCGAGCATGGCAGGCATCTCGGATGTGCCCAGGCGGTGGGTACTCGCCGACTCCGGAAACACTGCGGCAAGGCGATTCTATGCGTCGTTCCCAGGTGGCGATCCGCCCCAGGACGCTGTCGTGTTCGACTTCCCGCTGACTTCGGAGCACCAGCCAGCCGATGTCTGGCAACCCCCGAAGCCTGCGGCCTCTTTCCTGCCTGCCGAAAGAGCAACCCCGGGAGTCGGATCCCTGGGGGCAGTGTCGATCAGGGCTACGAGCGATCGAGCGTTTCACCCTGCTCTCACCGCGAGAGCCCGGTATAGTGCGCGACATCGACATGAGCGACCGAACCACCAAGCTCTACGAGAAGATCTTCGCGAACAACCTCAAGTGGGTCGCGGAGAAAACAGCCAACGACGCACACTACTTCGAGCGGCTGTCCAAGACGCACGACCCGGCGTTCCTCTTCATCGGATGTGCGGACAGCCGCGTGCCCGCCAATGAGATCATGGGCCTGGATCCCGGCGAAGTCTTCGTCCACAGAAACGTGGCGAACATCGTCCCCAACACGGACAAGAATGTGCACTCGACCATCCAGTACGCAGTCGAACATCTGGATGTGCAGCACGTGATCGTATGCGGCCACTATGGATGTGGCGGTGTCGATGCCGCCATGCAGTCTTCGGATATGGGCCAGCTCAACGGTTGGCTGCACGAGATCCGCGACGTCTACCGTTTTCATCGCGATGAGCTCGACGCCATCCCGGATCCGCGTGCCCGAACCCGGCGGCTGGTCGAGCTCAATGTCCACGAACAATGCATCAATGTGATCAAGACAGGCTTCGTACAGAAGAGCTACGACAAGCTCGGCTATCCCATCGTGCATGGCTGGGTCTACGCACTCGAAGACGGAATCCTGCACGATCTCGAAATCCCTTTTGAAAGCATCTTGAAGATGGTCCGGGAGATCTACCGCCTCGAAGGGTAGGTGGGAACCTGCACCCTCTTTTCTTGAGTCGAGGGCCGCTTCGCTTCTCATTGCGGATCGCAGGGCGGGGGGCGGTCAGCGCGGAAGTAAAAGCGGAGCCAGCCCCGAGAGTACGCGCCCTCGCACTTCTAGCTCGGCAAACCGGGTGCAAGCGCGTTCGAGGGTCTGGTGAGCCATGCAGCGCTGCCCGCCCCCCGCCCTGCGATTGGCCGTGTTGGGAACTGGAACCTCGTCGCCGGGGCTGGGCGTAGGCTGGGTGGAATGGTGGGGACGGCGGAGTCTTGAGTCAGCCGTGGGTGGGCGGTTTTTCTTCGGATACTTTTGCGACCAGGGGGAGGTAGATGCGGAAGACGGTTCCTTCGGGGCCGCTTTCTACCTCCAGTGTTCCGCCGTGGCGTTCGACGATGCCGTGGGAAATCGAGAGGCCGAGGCCGGTGCCCTGGCCGACGGGCTTGGTCGTGAAGAACGGCTCGAAGATGCGGCCGCTTATTTCGTCTGGAATTCCCGGTCCGTCGTCGACGAATTCCAGAATCACTCCGTCGGGAGCCGAGTGCGTGACGATCCGCACCGTGCCCTCACCATCGATTGCATCGCAGGCGTTCATCACCAGATTCATGAATACCTGATTGAGCTGGGCCGGATAGCAGCGCACCTTCGGAAGCTTTCCGAAATCCCGCTCCAGCGTGATCCCCCCGGCGAAACGTGGCTCCATCAATGCGAGGGTACGTTCGATCTCCTCGTTCAGGCTTGCGTCGGCGATCTCGGCCTGGTCCATGCGAGAGAACGTTCGGAGATCGAGCACGATCTTCTTGACTCGCTCTGTCCCTTCGCGGCTTCGGGAGAGCAGCTTTCGGATGGCCTCCCGCGGCTTCTGGATATCCGCGCCTGCCTCCTGCGCCCGCACCAGCTTCTTGACGAAATCGTCGAGCAGCTGGAGGTTGGCATGAACGAAGCCGATCGGATTGTTCAGCTCGTGAGCCACGCCGGCCACCAACTGGCCGAGGCTGCGGAGCTTCTCGCTCTGCATCAGCTGTGCCTGGGCTTCCTGGAGCTCGTTGGTGCGCGCCTCGACCCGGGCTTCGAGGGTCTCGTTCAGCTTGGCGATCTCATCGAACGCCTGAGCGTTCTCGATCGCGATGGCACTCTGGTTTGCGAGCGTTCGCAGGAGTTGCCGATCGTCGGGCCCGAGGCGCTCACCCGAGAGCTTCTCACCGACTGCGATCAGGCCGAGAAGATCCACTCCGAAAAGGATCGGAACCAACAGCTGCACGTGCAGCATGTCGAAAACGTCCCAGCATTCCTCCCGGGTTTCCGGATCGGTGAGGTCATCGAAATCCGTGCGGGCCAGCTCCTGTCGGCGCATCCAGAGATGCTTGCCGACCGGATGATCGATCGGAAGCTCGAGGACGGTCGCTTCCTCGTCGAAATCGCCACGCCACGCCACCGGGACGAGGGAGCGCTCGTCATCGCCCAGCAGCAGCACCATGGCCCGCTCCACACCCATCGTATCGGTCACCGCGAGCAAGAGGCGATCGCTCACCTCCTCGAGTGAAAGCATCGACACCATCGCCTCGGAAATTTCGCGCACGGCATTTCGATAGGCGGCCCGATCGCGATCGAAGAGTCGGTCGACCAGGGATTGAAGCCTGTCACGCAGGGGGTTGAAGGCGAGGATGGCGAAGAAGAGGAACGTGATGGAGAAGAGCGGTGAGTTGGCTGTGACGTTGAACTGGCGAAACGCCGCGTCGGCAAAGGTGATCAGGCCGGCAAATACTCCCGTGATGGCGAGCGTGGCTGCGCCGTAGGCCGCGGACGATCGCGCCAGGCCCCGCATGTCGAAGAGCCCCCGCCGCACGATGCCGTAGGCCATCGCCCCGGGGAAGACCACGAACCAGACCATTGCCAAGGACATCGGGAATGGCAGCGACATCATGGTCTGGGCCAGCAGCGCAAGCATGACAGGAACGAAGCTCACGAGAGCAGCCGTGAGCACGAGATCCGCGGCTGCGGTCTGCCCGGAGCCACGCCGCTTGTAGCGTTCGTGCACCAACACCAGGAAAGCGACGGCGCAGCCCGCCGTTCCCAGTCCGTATCCCAGGCCTGCGAGCCAACCCGGCGGAATCCCCAGCGGGCGCTCGAAGATCACCGCCACGGCGATCCCGAGCGCCAACAGGTAGGGGACCAGACGAAGCCGATGCCGACGGGAGACCCATTGGGGTTCCAACGGATAGATCGTGAAGAGATGGAACATCGACGCGCCGATCAACGGCAGGGTGATGACCATACGCTCGTAGCCGAAGGGCGCGTCATAGGTGTTCACGCCGCCGAACAAGGCCGTTGCCATTGCACAAGAGAAGAGCAGGAATGCCCAGGATTCGGCGTGGTCTGGCCGCGAGCGCCAAACGAAGAGGCCGAGCAGCAAGTAGGCGGAGCCTGCAATCGCCAGGGCGGCGAAGATCGGGATCGTGAAGTTTTGATAGGCAGAGCGACGCGCGCGGGGTTGGAGGGAGAGGTCGAGGATTCCCTTCCCCGTTTCGATCCTGTAGGTCACGGGCTTGCCAGCGACGATCCGATCCCAACCGCGTTCCCGGTACCACTGCTGAACGACCAGGCCATCCACTTCGAGCACCCGGTCGCCCTCGCGAACGCCCAGAGCACGTGCCTCCTCGGAAACATCGTTGACGATGGCCGTCCTGCCGATGGAACTCGTATGCAGGGGAGGGTCGACGGTCCTGGGCGTCGCCAGTTGGCCCCAGATCGCCAGCACGAGAGCGCCGCCGGCCCATGCCACGCCGAACGCAGCCGTCGTACGGCGAAAGCGCCGCGTCGCGTCCGGGCTCATGCCACGCCCTCGGCTCCGGCACTCGCCGGTTCGAAAGCTTCCGCCGGCGGCTCGATGGGCAAGTGCAGGATGAACGTCGTTCCCACACCCGTCTCCGATTCGACCTCCATCGTGCCCCCATGCCGCTCGACGATCCCGTGAGAGAGCGAGAGTCCGAGGCCCGTGCCCCGCCCTACCGGCTTCGTCGTGAAGAATGGATCGAAAATCCGGCTCTTGATCTCCTCCGGCATGCCCGGGCCGTCGTCCCCGAACTCCAGACGAACCCCGTCTCCTTCCGGCCGCGTGCGAATGGAGATCTTCCCGCGCCCTTGCATCGCGTCACAGGCATTCATGAGCAGGTTCATGAACACCTGGTTCAGCTGCCCGGCGAAGCCTCGGACCTGCGGCAGTTCTTGATAGTCTCTCTCGACCTCGACCCCAGCCTTCAACCGCGGCTCCATCAATGTGAGCGTTCGATCAATCTCCTCATTCAGGCATACCTGCTGGAGATCGGCGTGATCGGTGCGCGAGAAGGTGCGGAGATCCTGGACGATCTGTTTGACGCGATCCGTACCCTCGCGGCTCCGACCCAGGAGCTTGTCGATGGCTTCACGGGATTTCTGACGGCGTTTCGCGTCGGAGTTCGGCGAGACCAGCCTCTCGACGTAGCCGTCGAGAAGCTGAAGGTTCGCGTGAACGAAGCCGATCGGGTTGTTCAGCTCGTGGGCCACGCCAGCCACCAACTGGCCCAGGCTGCGCATCTTTTCACTCTGCACCAACTGGGCCTGGGTCTCGCGCAGCTCTCGCGTACGCTCTTCGACGCGGGCTTCGAGCGTCTCGTTCAGCTTCGCGATTTCGTCGAAGGCCTGGGCGTTCTCGATCGCGATCGCGCTCTGGTTTGCCAGGGTCCGGAGCAGCTGTCGCTCGTCCGGGCCAAGCCGCTCCGCGGTGAGCTGGCGCCCGACGGCAATCACGCCGAGAAGATCGACCCCAAAGAGGATCGGAACCAACAATTCCACCTCGAGGGTGTCGAACACATCGCGACACTGCTCGCGGAGATCGGGATCCGGTTCCTCGTCGAAATCCACTCGGGCAAGTTCGGTGCGCCGCATCCACAAATTTCGACAGATGGGGTGCTCAGCATCGATCGTGAAGGGCTCCAGATCCTCATCCCAATCGCCCCGCGCGGCTTCGGTACGGAATATCTCGCCAGACTCCCCGACCAGCAGGACGAGGGCGCGCTCCGACCCCATCGTATCGGTCACGGCGATCAGGATGCGCTCGACGATTTCGCGAACCGAGAGCATCGACACCATCGCCTCGGAAATTTCGCGAACCGCATCCCGATAGGCGACACGATCGCGATCAAAGAATCGATCGACCCATTTCTGGAGCCGCCCCCGCAGCGGGTTGAAGAGCAGGATCGCGAAGAACAGGAACACGACCGATGCCACTGGCGATCGTGCGTCCATGTTGAAACGCCCCACCAATGCGTCCGCGAACGTGATGAAAAGCGCGAACGTTCCAGTAATGCCGAGCGTGACAGCACCGTAAGCAGCGGAGCTTCGCGCCAGCAAGCGCATGTCGAAGATCTCGGACCGCAAGATTCCGTAGCCCAGGGCCATCGGAAACATGAAGAAGCCGAGCAACGCGAGCGTCCAGGGGAGTCGGGTCCCGACGGTCGAGTGGAGGGTGATCGCGATGATGACCGGCACGAAACTGACGAGCGCACCGACCATCGCAATCGTCGAGCGATCGGCAACGAGCCCCTTGGGCAACCGGGCGCGTTCGGAAACGACGATTCCTACGCCTAGCATGCCCATCGCCATCGCAAAGAACGTCATGGATGGATTCACGATCGCCATCAGACCCGAGACATAGGGTGAAACCACGCCCAGTCCGCCCAGGGCCAGGGCCACCCCGTACACGGCCGGCCGGATTTGTGGACGGCCGGCAATCCAGCGAGGCACCGTTGGATAGACCGAGAAGAGATGAAAGGAAGAGGCGCCCATCAGGGGTACCGTGATCGCGACGAGACTCCAATTCACCGGGTCCAACGAGCCAGCAAGGAAGAGCATTGCCGCGGTCGAGCTGCAGAAGAGCATGAGCGCCCAGGATTCCTCCCGGGCACTCCTCAGCTGGAAGACGATCGCTCCGATGACCAGATAGATCAGGCCCACTGCGGGAACCGCCACGCGAACGAGCCGCTCACTTGGAAAGGCGGGCGAGCCGGCGGGGCGGGGACTGAGCATGACGGCGTGGCGGCTGCCATCTCCGCGTTGGATCTCATAGCGGTTCGCCATGCCCTCGCGCAGATCCGCACTGCCGCGGGCCAGCCATTCGTCCACCCGCTGGCCATCGAGCGAGACCCACCGGTCCCGGGTGCGAAGACCTGCGGCCTCGGCTTCGGGTGAAACGGCATGTATGACATGCCGGCCAGCTGCGCTCGAGAACGAGAAAGGAGGCAGGGGCGCGTCTCGCAGTCGAAGCTGCGAGCGAATCCCCGCGAACAGCGCCAGCAGAGCCCAGCACAGTGCGAGGGCCGCGGTCAGGCGTCTAAATCGGGCCGTCGAGCCGGGGCTCATTTCACCCTCTGGGCACTCCCAGGGAAGCCTAGCTCACGTGAGGCTGGGCAGCGCACCCTCGATCATTCAGGCTCTCGACACGCAGCGCGGGCCGATCCTGAGACTAGGGAGCCGCCTGGGCGCGCTTCACCTCGGCACGAACGCGGCGGATCTCCGCCAGGACGTCGTTGTCGTTCCCGTAGTTGCTGCCTGCGCCATTGAACACGACGACGTCTTCGCCGTCTGCTTCCGCCTTCGCCTCGAGAGCCGCCATGACATCGGCGACCTGGGCCGCGAGGTCAGCGCCCTTCGGGGCGCCTGCTTCGCAGGATTCAGCTTCACTCGAGAAGCCGCCGAGAGCGCCGGGAGCCAGCGGCTGACTCACCGGGTGCCGGACGGGCGCTTCTTCGGCCCCCGCCACCTGCACCCCGGGCGACCACAGGACCAGCATCGCCGCGAGGCAGATGCCTCCACCGGCGTTCAGCCAGGAAGCGCGGAAAAGAGCGGACAACCTCAAGGGGCTCGACGACATGGGACGACTCCTCACCCTTCGATATCGGCACGAGGACGCGAAGCCTTGACCCGTGAGGCGAAAAAGAGGCGGAACCTGCGCCTCTGTTGCCGGTCCAAGAGGTCTACATCGAGGAGAAACATGGCGAGCCGGGCCTACGCCGGCCTGAAGGAAGCGCCCCCTGGAGATCCGAATCAGATTCCGGAACCGTCCGCCTCGTCGTCCACGTGCAGTCCGCACTCCTTCGTGTCCGGACTTTCCCACCACCAACGGCCGGCTCGCGGGTCTTCGCCCGGTTGGACCGC
The DNA here is from genome assembly GCA_019312665.1 of Deltaproteobacteria bacterium. Lineage (GTDB taxonomy): Bacteria > Myxococcota_A > UBA9160 > UBA9160 > UBA6930. Next base: position 12,971 of record JAFDCZ010000114.1, read on the forward strand.
GCGTGTGCAAGGCCCACAACCGACGCTGGGGAAGTTCTCGGCGTGGAGACGGTTGACCGGCACTGAGTTGGCGCGCACGTACGTCCACACATCATCTGAAGACCAGTCGACGAGCGGGTTGATCTTGACCAACCGCCCATCGGAATCGACCTCGACCTTCGGTGCTTCCTCGCGCGTGACGTTCTGCTCGCGACGTAAACCCGTGACATGAGCGTCGAGGTTGGCCAGGAAGCGCCGATTCGGCTCGACCTTTCGCAGCCGACAGCACAACTGCCGCTTCTCGAGAGACTCATAGAAAAGGTTCATGCCGTGCTCGTTCACCATCGTCTGCACGGCCTGGGCCTCGGGAAACACCACCTCGACGTTCTTGTCGTAGCGGTCGCGAACCCGGTCGATCAGGTCGTAGGTCGCCTGGTGGAGGCGACCTGTATCCAACACGTACACGCGAGAACTCGGCTCGATGCGATGCATCATGTCGAGGAGGACGAGCCCTTCAGGATTCCCGAACGAGCACGAAAGAATGATCCGGGGATGAAAATTCTTGATAGACCAAGTCAAGATTTCTTGGGCACTCAAGGCTTCCAGGCGTCCGCTCTGGATATCACTCAACATGCTGGAATTCAAAGGGTTAGTGGTCTGTTCGGATAGCACGGAGACTGTTGCGGACATTGGAAGCCGGCTCCTCGGGCACACGATTCGGGAGCATTGAAGCGATTCCTTAGCATATTGCTCACCATTTTGCAGAGCTCTGCTTTGATAGCATGGACTGTGATATGATGGTTTTCCATATCGCAGGTTCCTGTATGTCACTTCGCCACGCCATTCTTGGGCTACTCGAATACAAGCCTACCCATGGCTATGAGCTGAAGCGCGTTCTCGAAGAAGGCATCTCGAGCTTCTGGCCGGTGAACCTGGCCGCCATCTACCCGAACCTCCGCCGACTCGAAGAGGAAGGGCTGCTGACCCACCGTATGGAAGCCAGTGCCGAGGGTCGTCCAGACCGGAAGGTCTACGAAATTACCGAAGCTGGCATTGTGGAACTCGCCGCCTGGCGACGGCTGCCGCCGGAGAGCAGCGGCTCTACGCGCGTCCCTCTCTTCTTGAAGCTCTTGTTCGCCAAGCCAGAGAACATGCGCGACGCCCTCGACTGGATCGACAAAGCCATCGAACAGAACCGCGGGAACGCAGATCAGCTGCGCAGCGTGCTCCACGATCCCAAGGCCTTCGACAGTTTCTTCGTGCGTTTCATGCGCGAGAGCGGCCTGGCGCATACGGAGCTGCAGGTCGAACTCCTGCAGGAACTTCGGGCTGGCGTCGCCAACCAGATCGAGGCGCAGGAGAGCCGCCAGGAAGGCTGAACCTGCCAGGGAACCCTTTCTCGGGGGTGAGACATCGACCCG
>JAFDCZ010000115.1 GCA_019312665.1 Deltaproteobacteria bacterium
GGCATCCCGCCGATCATGACGCCGTACTTCTTGAAGTACGTCGTGCAGCCCGACGACTTCTCATTCTGGTTCGCTGCGTTCCTGGGAGCGTACTTCGGCATGGCCTTTCTCACGCTGCCGCTGTGGATTCGGCTGGCCCGGATCCGCGGCAAACGCTTCGCGTGGATCGCCAGCATGGTGCCGGGGATCGTGGCCTTGCTGGCGCTCTTCTTCATGGGGCCAGGCGACGTGATCCCAGCCGCACTCATCTTCGGCTTCGCCGGCACCGGTTTCGGCCCGGCCATCTTCATCACCCAGTCGATCCTTGCGGACGTGATCGACTACGACGAGCTCCACACCGGCCACCGCCGGGAAGCCCAGTACACCGCGTTCTGGTCCTTCCTCCAGAAATTTGCGGTCATCCCCAGTGCCTCGATCCCCCTGGCCATCCTTGCCACGGCTGGTTTTGTGCCGAACGTGCCGCAAAGCGACACCGTGCAGTTCGCGATCCGCTCCATCTACAGCATCGCCCCTGCGGTGATCGGCCTCGTCACGATGTTGATCGCTCGGCGCTACCCCTTGACCCAGGCCGTCCACGAAGCCATTCGAGAAGGCATTACCCGTCACGACAACGGCCTGCCCGCACGCGATCCCTTGACCGGACAGATGCTTCCACCGCCGGGCGACGCCGAGCAAGAAGAGACCGGCTGGTTTCTGGATCACTTCTCCCAGAACGAACTGACCCGGCTGGCCGAGCGTGGCCCAGGCACCGTGCAGGCCAGCGCCCTGATTTCAGTTCTGGGATCCGTCTTCGTGTGTGCCCTGGGCACCACGATGGCCCTCAGCTCGCTAGGTGGGGTGGAACAGGCACCTGGGGTGGGAGCCGTACTCTGGATCGTGGCTGCGGGGCTGGGCCTCTCGGCCACGGTCTACCACGGCATTCGCCTGATCGCCTCGCGACGGTTGCTGAACGAGGCAGGGCCGCCCGATCAGATCCGGAGCCATATCGAAGCCGTGAGACACACCTGGCAAACGAAGTGAACACGAGAGGGCCGGCGGTCACAGCTTCAGTTCCGCCAGACCTCGCAGAAGATCCAGGCTCGATACCAGGCCCACCAGCTTCCCCGAGTCCATCACGAGCAGACGATGCACGCGATGTTCCACCATTTGCCGGGCCGCATCGGACAGACTCGTGTCGGGGCCGAGAGAGAGCACCTCCGTCGTCATCAACTCGCGGACCTGGACGGTGCTGTGACGCGCGCCGATGGCATCCACCACCTGTTTGTCCTGGAGAGCGCTTCGTTCCTCGGCGTCGAAGGCCTCGAAATACCAGGAGGAGTCTTCGAATCGAGAGCGCTCCAGTTCGAGTTGGCGAATGACATCGCTTCGAGAGATGACGCCCACGACTTCCCCGTCCTTTACGACCGGGGCGCCCGTGATGCGATGCCGCGAGAGCACCTCTTCGAGCCGAGGAAGTGTGTCGCTCGGGCGAACGGTCACCACCTCGCGCCGCATGACGTCGGATACCTGCATGCTCCGAACTCCTTCTGGGTGAACGAATTGCAACCCCCGTGCCCGGGCTCGAGCGCCCAGCATCGCCAGGATCGCCAGAGCGGCCCCTTGCGCCCCGATCCCGGGCAGTTCGCCCCAACCCTTCGCACCCGCCCGGACCACGCTACCCTGATACCCCGCGCCTAAAGGAGCCCCGTGAGCGCCACACCCCTCGCATTGCTCGGAGCCGCCCTGCTCGGCGGTGCCCTCTTCTTCTGGTTCCGGATGATGAACGACGTAGCCCTCGAAGGCCGCCGATGGATTCCCCTTTCGATGGTCGGCGCATCGGTCTTGTTGGCGATCGCCACGTTTTCTGGAGATGCCGGCCTGCTGGCGAACATCCTCGCCGGCACCACCGCAGCTCTGGGCGCCGGATTTCTCTTCTTGGCGGTGCTCTCACCGCAGTCCAAGCAACGGCCTGCCATCGAGTTGGGCAACCCGTTGCCTGATTTCGCAGCGCCTGACGAGAATGGTCAGCCGTTCGCGATCTCGAGCGTGGCGGGGAAACCCATCCTCCTGAAATTCTTTCGCGGCCACTGGTGACCTTATTGTGTCGCCGAGTTGCGGCGATGGGAGGAGCTTCGGCCCGAGCTCGACAAGATGAATGTCCAGCTCGTCACCCTTTGCACCGATAGCCCGGAACAGATCCGCAAGGGCAAGACCAAGCACGGCGCGAAGGCCGTGATGCTTTCGGATCAGGATCTCAGCGTGACGCGTCTCTTCAACCTCGAAAACACGGCAAGAATGGTGAAGCCGCCGGGCGTCATCGGGTTGCCCATCCCGACCACGATCCTCACCGATGCCAACGGGATCATTCGCTGGATTGACCAGAGCACGGATTACCAGGTGCGCTCGCAGCCGGATCGAGTCCTCGCCGCATTGAAATCAGCACTCCCGTAGGCCAACCGAGCGACCGGCATCCAGAAAACGGAGACATGGGCATGGCAGAGACGAAACCCGCGGAACGCAACGCGGCAACGGGTGGGTTGCTGGGCGGATTGATCGCAGCGGTTCAGAACGGGCTGGAGATCGCAAGGTTCGGTGGGCTCGAGGAGCGCGAGCCTTCGCCCCACGAGATCGTCGCCGAAGGACGGAACCACCGGCTGCGCCACTATTTCCCCAATCAACGCGCGGACGCGGGCCCCGCCGCCCTGCTCGTCCCCCCGCTGATGCTCTCGGCCGAGATCTGGGACGTGGCGCCCAACTCGAGCGCCGTGGCGGCGCTCTTCGAGGGCGGCGCCGACCCGTGGGTGGTCGATTTCGGCTCGCCGGAGACCGAAGAAGGCGGCCTCGATCGTACGTTGGAAGACCACGTCGTGGCCGTGAGCGAAGCCGCGGACAGCGTGCGCGCCGCGACAGGACGCGACGTCCACCTGATGGGCTACTCCCAGGGAGGCATGTTCTGCTACCAGGCGGCGGCCTACCGCTGCGCGGTTTCGGATGAGGATCCCGGCGTCGCCTCGCTGGTGACGTTCGGCAGCCCGGTCGACATGCACCGCCGGCTTCCCCTGGGCGTACCGACGGACTTGATTGCCGATCTGATCGACAACCTGAGCCGCGTGCAGGCCTCGATCTTCCCGAACGGCATCCCCTCGTGGGCAACCCGCCTGGGCTTCCAGCTGATGGATCCGGTCAAAGCCGTTCAACAGCGCATCGATTTCGCAATGCAGCTGGCGGACCGCGAAGCCCTTCAGCAACGCGAGGGCATGCGCCGCTTCCTGGGCTCAGAGGGTTGGGTCGCGTTCCCGGGACCCGCACTCCAGGACGCAATGAAGCAGTTGGTCGCCCACAACCGGCTCCTGCAGGGCGGCTTCGTGATCGACGGACATAGCATCTCCCTCGCGAGCATCGAGTGCCCGATCCTCGCCTTCACCGGAACGACCGACTCCATCGCCCCGGCCCCTACCGTGCGAGGCATCGTCCCGGCAGCACCCCAGGCCGATGCCTTCGAGGTCAGTCTTTCCGCGGGCCATTTCGGGCTCGTCGTTGGCTCGCGCTCGATGGAGATCACCTGGCCGACGGTCTGCGAATGGCTCGAGTGGCGGGAAGGCCGCGGGCGGCTTCCAGAACGCGTCAAGCCGATGGCGGCACCCCGCGACCGGGAGAATGACACCTCCACCCTCGACAACGTGACCGAGGGCCTGAGCGTCGCCTTCGATCTGGGTCGAGACCTGCTCGGCAACCTGCCAGGGATCGCGAGCCGGCAGGTCGGGTTCCTCGGCCGGTTGACCGAGACCATCTTCCCGCAGCTTCCCAGGCTGGGACGCCTCGACGACATGCGTCGAGACACGGCCGTGAGCATGGCGCAGGCGCTTGCGGAGCAAGCCAAGAAATCGCCGGACGGGACGTTCTTCCTGTTCGAGGGCCGCGCCCATAGCTACCAGGCCGCCAACGAGCGTATCGACAACATCGTCCGCGGCCTGCTTCAATGTGGCGTTCGTCAGGGCCAGCACGTCGGCGTACTGATGGACACACGGCCAAGCGCCGTAGCAGCCACGGTCGCACTCTCGCGGCTCGGTGCCGTTGCGGTACTGCTCCAGCCGGATACCCCCCTCGCGGCTCAGTTGGCCGTCGCTCCGGTAGACCATCTGTTGGCCGATCCGGAACGCGGGCCGGATGCCGTCGAGCCCTATGGAAGCGACGTACTCGTCCTTGGCGGTGGTGGCGATGCTCGGGATCTCGGGCCCGGCCTGATCGACATGGAGGCCATCGACCCGGATCAGGTCGCCCTGCCGGAATGGTACGAGCCCGATGCGGGGATGGCCGGCGAGGTCGGCATGATCCTGATTACGGGCGATGGGGATCAGTTGGGAATCAACCGGGTGACGAACCGACGCTGGGCCACTTCCGCCTACGGAACAGCCTCTGCCTGCGCGCTCGGCCCGGGAGACACGGTCTACTGCTGCTCGCCCACGTATCACGCGACGGGCATCATGGTCTGTGTCGGAGGAGCTCTCGTGAGCGGCGCGCGCCTCGCCATGGCGACACCGAGTACGGCTCCCAGTGCCGAACTCGGCCACGTCGATCTCGACCGCTTCTGGGGAGACGTCCGACGCTACGGGGTGAATGTCGTCGGTTACAGCGGCAGCATGCTAGGCGCGTTGGTTTCCGGGCCGGAACACCCCACGGAACGCTCTTCCCCGATCCAGCTCTTTGCCGGAAGCGGCATGCCGAAGGGCATCTGGAAGCGCCTCAGCGCCCGTTTCGAGCGAACCCGGGTCGTGGAGTTCTTCGCCTCGACCGAAGGCAACGCCGTACTCGTCAACGTGACCGGTCGAAAGATCGGCTCCGTGGGGCGACCGCTCCCAGGAGGCGCCGAACTCTCGGTAGCAGCTTGGGACCTCGATGCCGGCGAGCTGATTCGGGAAGAGAGCGGCCTCGCCAAACGCTGTCCCCGCGGAGAAATCGGGCTTTTGCTGGCCAATGTGGATCGCGCGCGCGGTGAAATGGCGGGACGTCCAATGCGTGGGGTCTTCGAAGCAGGAGATGCCTGGCTCCGCACCGGCGCCCTGGTGCGCGTCGACAAGGACGGCGACTACTGGCTCGTCGACAACCTGGCGAACCTGATCCAGGGGTCGGCCGGCGCAGTTCCGGCGCTTCCGATCGAGAACGTGCTCACGACGGAGCTGGAGTTCACCGATGAAGCCGCGGTCTACGGCCTGACACTGCCAGGCCTGGAATACGAAATCCCCGCGGCCGCCCTCACCTTGCGTTCCAACGCCAAGCTCGACCCTCTTGCACTGCGAAGGAAGATCCAGAATCGCCTGGTCGGACCCCACCGCCCCCTGGTGATACGCGTCCTCTCCAGATTGCCCAAGACTGCCGGCCAGCGCGTTCGCAAGGGCCCTCTGCGCGAAGAAGGTCTCGGGCTCGAGGCAGGCGGCGGCGAAACGTTGTGGTGGGCACCGGGAGAAGAAGCCTATGTGCCGCTCTCACCCGGCGACGTCGAGAAGTTGATCGAGAGCGTGCGGAACGGCTGATCATGGAGACCGAGGACCGTGTCCTCGCATTACTGAAGCTTCATAGCCGCCACACGACTTCATTCCAGATCCTGGAGCCCGGCTACCAGTACTGGTTCGACGGTGACGACGCCTGTGTGGCTTACGCAGACACCGGCCGCGCATGGGTCGCCGCGGGAGCGCCCGTGGCGCCCGAACGGAGGCTGGCTGCGGTCACGCGGCGATTCATCAAAGCCGCGGAAGCCAGCGGGCGCAAGGCCCGTTTCTTTGGTGTCGACGAAGCGTTTTCGTCAACCACAGGCCTGCACAGGACCCATATTGGCGAGGAGCCGTACTGGGATCCGAGCGCCTGGGATCGGGTTCTCGCCGGCTCGAAGAGCCTCCGCGAGCAGTTGCGGCGTGCACGCGCAAAAGGCGTCGCGCTCCGCCGTGTGACCGCGAGCGAAATCTCCGACCCGCAAAACGCGACACGCATGGGAATCGACGCCCTGATCGCTCGTTGGCTTGCCTCCCACGCCCTCAGTGAAATGAAGTTCATGGTGTTGGTGCATCCATTCAGCCACCCGGAGGAGCGCCGCTATGTGGTTGCGGAACGCGACGACGTCGTCATCGGCTTCGCCGCGGCCGTTCCCATCTATGGCCTCGAAGGGTGGTTCGTCGAAGACGTGATTCGCGATCCGGACGCCCCCAATGGGACCGCGGAATCCCTGGTGGATGCCATGATGCGACGCCTCGCAGCAGAGGGCTGCCGCACCGCGACCCTCGGCCTGGCTCCCCTGGCAGGCGAGGTGAACACCGCGCTCCGTCTGACCCGGAACTATACGGCTGCGCTCTACAATTTCGGCGGCGTCCGGGCTTTCAAGAAAAAGCTTCGCCCGGCTCGATGGGAGCCCGTCTACCTGGCCTATCCACACGATCACCTGGGGCTGTGGGCGATCCGCGACGTGCTCTCGGCCTTCGCACCCGGCGGCCTGCTGCGATTCGGCTTGAATACACTGATTCACGAACGCAGCCTGGCTACCTTCGTGCTAGGCGCGTTGCTCATTCCCTGGACGGTTGCGATCGCCCTGGCCCCGGAAGGAATCTGGTTTCCGTCGCGAGCCGTGCAGATGGCCTGGGTGGGCTTCGATGTCATGCTGATCGTGTTGCTCGGTGCCCTGGTGCAACGCTGGCGCCCCTGGCTCGCCAGCTTCCTGTTCTCGCTGACGACGCTCGACGCTGGGCTGACCCTGCTGCAGTTCGTCACCTGGAACCTGACCCGCACCCAGGGCATGGGAAGCTGGCTGATTGTCCTCGCTGGCCTGCTCGGGCCGATCCTGGCTTCCGCTTTCTTCTTTGCAACCCGGCGTGTGGCCATGCGCAGCAAGCTACCCCTGGCCCGCCTGCACCCCGACTCCACCTGAAGCGCCGCGTCGACTAGCCCCTTCAGCCGAGCTCAACGGCTCGTCAGGCGGCCGTATACGGAGGTGAGCGCTTCGGTCATGGCGTCGGGATGAGGAAGAACGTGCCACGCCCCCGGCCCGAACATCGGCGGAAGCGTGTCGCGCGCCACCGCATCGACGGCCAGGGCATGGGCGTGGATCTCTCGCCGCTCGGCCTCGCGAAGCGCCTGGCGAACATCGGCGATGCCATAGCGGCCCTCGTAACGATCGTAGTCGCTCGGCTTGCCGTCGCTGACCAGAAGCAGCAGGCGGCGCTCCGCGGGTTCTCGGGCCAGGCAATCCGTTGCATAACGAATTGCAGGACCGATGCGGGTGTAGCCCTGGGGCTCGAGGGTACCGAGGCGCCCTCGAGCGAGAGGCCACGGCTCGCGGAAATCCTTCAGATGGAAGACGTGGCAGCGGTTGCGGGTATGGGATGCGAAGGCGAGGACCTGCAAGCGATCCCCGAGCTCATGGGCCACCTCACCCAGCAGCAGCACAGCCTCGCGCGCAACGTCGAGAACGCGGCGGCCCTCGTTCCAGGAATCGGTGGAGAGCGAAACATCGAGGAGCACCGTGGTGGCAAAATCCCGCCGGCGCCGATGCGACTTGACGTAGAGACGAGGATCATCGCCATGACCTGCCAGAGAGGCCGCCTGGTATTCGACCAGGGCTTCGATATCCACATCATCGCCGTCGAGCTGCCGAGGGATCAACCGCAGGCCAGCCCGGTAGCGCTCCAGACGAAGCCGCAGCTCGCGGTGCAGGCGGCGATGGCGGGCGAGGGCTTCGCGGGCCCAATCGCCACCCTTTCCGCCCGTGACCCGTTCATGGATCGGGTACACGGTGCACCAGCCCGGGCGGTAGCGGCGGCGGCGGACATCCCACTCGTCGTAGGGAATACCTCGGGAGGCGCTCTCCTCACCAGCTGCGTCCGGAATGTCGAGATCGAGAGAAAGGTCTGCGCGCAGCGCAGCGTGGGTCTGCGTGCCATCCCGAACCAGCGCACCGAGATCGACCTCGCGCAAGGCTTCGAGTTGCTCATCGAGATTGTCGGAGCCGTCCATGTCCCGAGCGCCACCACGGTATTCATCGAGCGTCTCGGTCTTCTCGAAGTGATGCATCAGGACCGCGTCTTCCAGCTCTTGGCGATCGACCTCCACCCGGTGGAGATTCTCCACGGCCGGAGCCTCCGCCTCGCTGGTCACCTCAGGCGACCCGGCGTCCGGCGCGGTCCCCGTGTCGGCTGCAGCCTCTTCCAGCTCCGGGAACCACTCGCCGAGCAGAAGCACGCCCGAGCTCGGTGGCCCCTGGCGGAAATAGCTGCGACGAAGCGCGAGGATCAGGGCCGCGTCTTCCCACGGCCGCCCTCCTTCGAGGGCGTCTTGGCGGGCCTCCTCGACGAGCCGGGCGCGGCCGCGCAACGACGTCGGGGCGGGCCTGGCCTCGAGTTCGAGACGACACGCCACCTTCCAGGCTTCCGAGAAGCGCGGCAACTCGTCGCAGAGCCAGCCGACGGCTGCGTGGGCGATCCGTAGTGAGGCGAGTTCCTGGGCGCCGGGAAGAAGCTCCGGCGGAGAAAGCCGGGACAGTCTGCGCGCCGCGGCCGAGACAGCCGTTCGAAGCCGGTACAGCTCGCGGTTGGCCGCCGGATCCGCGGCCAGCGCCAGGGTCGGGGGCAGAAGCAGATCGGGCCCGCGTACGCCCCCGGCCTCCCGAGCCGGAAGCACCCGCACAGGCTCTGCTGCAATGAGGCGGGCGAAGGTCGTGAGTGCTGCCTGATGATCGGCCAACAGGGCAGCGTGCGGCGGTGCCAGTGGCTTGACAGGTGCGAAGCGGCGGCCGAGAGAGAGAAGCCCTCGAAAGATGCCCTCCTCCCAATCGAGGTCCATCAGAACGCCAGGGCAACCAGATCGCGCAAGCCGTCCGCGATCTCCACATCGTCGGTGAGCGCTTCGACGATCGCTGCGTTGCACGCGGCGCGCGGTGCCACGCCCGCGAGCATCAGCCGCGCCGCGCTCACCAGCAACCGGGTCGAGGGCATCTCGGCCAGGCCGAGGGGCTCCACCTCACGCAGCTTGGCACCGAGGGCAACCAGCCGTCGGGCAGTCGCCGCATCCGTGCCGGTCTCTCCCTCGAGGATCTCGATCTCGACGGCGGGCTCCGGCGGCCCCATCGCCAGCGCCACAAAGCGCTGACGGGTCGAGGGCTTCAGCTCCTTCAGGCCTCGCTGATAGCCCGGGTTGAAGCTCACGACCAGCAGGAAGCCCGGCGCAGCCTTCACCACCTCATCGTGGCGTTCGATGTAGAGCGTGCGCCGATGGTCCGTCAGCGGGTGGATCACGACGATCACGTCGCTGCGCGCCTCCGCGAACTCGTCCATGTAGAGGATCGCGCCCTCTCGCACGGCCCGGGTCACCGGGCCGTCCTGCCACTGGGTCTCGCCGCCACGTACGAGCCAGCGCCCGGTCAGATCCGCAGCGCTGGTCTCGTCGTGACACGACACAGTGACCAAGGGCCGACCGAGACGAGCCGCCATGTGCTCGACGAGGCGCGATTTCCCGCACCCTGTCGGGCCCTTGAGGAGCAGCGGCAGGCCTTCTTCCGCAGCCTTCTCGAACAAGGCGCACTCGCCCGCCACCGGCCGGTAGTAGGGCAACGCCGATGCCTTGCTGTAGAGATCCTCCACCATCAGCTATCCGACAACACCGCCTCGTCGTTCGGCAGGCCATACTGCACGAAGTTCCAGATGTACATTCCGATGCCGATCGACAGCAGGGTTGCCGCCAGCACGACGCCGCCGAAATGGACCTGCACCGCATCCTGCACGGCCATGAAATCCATCCCGATGCGTCGCTCCATGTACACCTGGGTCACGCCTGCAACCGCAAAGGCACCGGTCATGCCCAGCATACCGATGTTGCTGACCCAGAACGCCGCCTCCGGCAGCCAGCCTGTGTAGAGCTTGCGGCCGGTCATCTGGGGCATCGCGTAGGCGATCATGGCCAACACTATCATCACGTAGGCGCCCCAGAAAGCCAGGTGGCCGTGCATGGCCGTAATGAGGGTGCCGTGAGTCCAGATGTTCACCTGGGGAATCGTGTGGGCGATGCCCAGGAAGCCCGCACCGACGAAGGACATGATCCCGCAGCCGACCGTCCAGAAGAGCGCGATGCGATTCGGATGGTTCATGCCACCCAGGCGCGCCATACCCACCGCGTAGAGCGCCATGCCCAGGAACGCCAGCGGCTCCAGGGCCGAGAAGATCCCGCCGATCCACAGCCAGTACTCGGGGGTTCCGATGTAGTAGTAGTGGTGGCCGATCCCCAGGATCCCGGACAAGAAGGTGAAGCCCACGATCACATACAGCCACTTCTCGATGACTTCGCGATCGACGCCGGTGAGTTGGATCAGCAGGAAGGCCATGATGCCGCCCATGATCAGCTCCCAGACACCCTCCACCCACAGGTGCACGACCCACCAGCGGAAGTACGAATCGAGGACCTGGCTCTCGAAGGTGATCATGCCCGGCAGGTAGAGAAGTGCCGCGGCCGTCAATCCGAGCAGCAACACGATGCTGGTCGTGGTGAAGCGCTTGCCGTTCAGCGCGGTCATGCCGACGTTGAAGATGAAGGCCAACACGTCGATCACGACCAGGTAGTCCAGCGGACGCGGGATCTCGAGGAACTTGCGTCCCTCCCACCAGCCGAAGTGGAAGCCCACGATGGCGGTGACACCGGTGAGTGCGAGCGCCGCCCACTGCACGATGGCAAGCTTCTCGCTCCAGATCTCGCGCTCTGCTTCGGCGGGGATGATGTAGTAGGCCGCCCCCATGAAGCCCGAGAGCAGCCAGACGACCAGCAGATTCAAGTGGGTGGCGCGGGCCGCGTTGAAGGGAATCAGATCGTGCAGTACGTCGTAGCCCATATGGGCAAAGCCCATGATGAAGCCGTAGATGATCTGCAGGCTGAAGAGCGTGAGTGAGAGGGCAAAGAAGAGATAGGCAACACGTTGGGACTTGTACTTCATTTTCTTCTCCTCTCCGCTACCGGAGACTCACGAGCCAGTCGACCAACTCGCCTCGGGTTGTGTCGGGCAGGGACAGGTTCGGCATCGCCGTGCCAGGCTTGACCGCCTGGGGATCCGAGAGCCACCGATCCAACTCGGCGCGCGTCATTCGGTTGCCCACTCCGTCGAGCGCAGGACCGACGGTACCGCCGCTTCCAGCCACCGTATGGCATGCCACGCACACCGTGCCGAAGTATTCCGGAGCCGTCGTCGGAGCCTCGATCGCAACGACCAGGGCCCGCCCGAGGTCCGGCGTGGCCGGGAAGCCATTGGTATCGATGCCGCCGATCCAGTCGAGGAAGGCGACCACGTCCTGGATCTCTCCTTCGCTGAAATCGTATTGGGTCATGCGGCGCTGGCCCGGAAACATGGCCTCCGGATCACGTAGGAAGATCGCGATCCATTCCTTGCCGCGGCGTTCGACCACGCGAGTCAGCTCTGGCGCATAGTAGGCGCCCTCCCCGAGGATCGTGTGGCAACCCATGCAGTTCTTGGCATCCCACAGGTGCTTCCCGCGGACCACGGATTCCGTCATCGCCTCGGAATTCTGGCGAGCTGGAATCTCGCGTAATGTGTCAAAGGTCAAGAAGAGGAAGATCGCAAAAAAGAAAACGGTTCCTCCGACGAAGAACCAACGCGCCTGGGACTTCGAGAGCATGGGCCCCTCCTGTTTAAGCCGCGGCCATCCGCGGGTCGCGCCGGAACACTGCAAGCGAGGGACCAGCCTGGGGGACCGTCTGAAGCGCTCAGGGCGACGTAGAGAGAACCGAAACGCCTCACCAGCACAAAGCCCGGGGCCATTTGTCCCAATCGACAGATTCTAAGCTTGGTACTCGTCGCGATCGATGCGCCCATCGACCACGTGAACCCGCCTGTGGGCGCGCTCCAGCACCCTGGGATCGTGGGTGGAGAAGAGAAAGGTGACTCCGCGCTCCCGGTTGAGCTGTTCCATGATGTCGAGCAGGTGGGTCGCGTTCTCCGAATCGAGGTTTGCAGTGGGCTCATCCGCGAGCACGATCGCTGGGCGGGAAGCGATGGCCCGGGCGATCGCGACCCGTTGCTGTTGCCCCCCGGAGAGTTCGTCCGGGCGCCGGTCTTCGAGCCCCTCCAGGCCGACCTCCTTCAAGACGCTCATCACTTGCTCCCGTCGCTCATGCTTGTCCGCACCCTGGAGGGACAGCACCATCTCTGCGTTTTCATACGCTGTCAGCACGGGCATCAGGTTGTAGGCCTGGAAGACGAAGCCGATGCGATCCCGGCGCAGATGGCTGCGCTCGCGTTGGCTCATCGCACCAAGATCCCGCCCCTCGATGCGGACCGTCCCTGAACTAGGACGATCGAGGGCACCAATCAGATTGAGTAGCGTCGTCTTGCCCGAGCCTGACGGCCCGGAGATTGCGGTGAACTCCCCGGGCTCGATGCGCAAGGAGATCCCCCGAAGTGCGTGCACATCGAGTACACCCTGCCGGTAGACCTTCGTCACGTCGCTGAGCTCGACGATCGGTTGATTGGACACCAATGCCTCCTAGACCAGTCGGATCGTCTCGGCCGGGTCGACATGGCCCGCCTTCCAGGCCGGGTAGATGCCAGCGAGCAGCGTGGCCAGGACGCACGCCATCGCGATCAGCAACGCGTTCTCCGGATAGATATCCACGTACATCATGCTCGTCATCGCGATGCCGGCCACCTCGGCGTCCGCCCCCACGCCCGCGGCCGCCATGAGATCGACGCCAACCGTGTTCAGGTACCAATACGGCCAGGCGGTGACGAGGACCGCCCCGACCATCCCAGCCGCCGCAAGCCACGCGCTCTCCGCCATCACGAGACGTCCCAACTGGCCTGGGCTCCAGCCGATCGCCCGCAGGATCCCGAATTCGCGCATCCGCTCCATGACGCTGACGAAGATCGTGTTGAAGATGCCCGCCGCCACCAGCAGCATGATGATCACCTCCATCACCCAGGTGCCCCCGACCTTCATGGCGATGAATCCCGCCAACTCCGGTTGAAGCCGATGCCAGGGGATGGCCGACACTTCCGTTTGATTCTGCGTGGCGATCCGATCACCGAGCCGGGCGGCCACGCGGTCGGCCGCACGCTGGTCGCGGAGAAACACGGCGACTTGTCCGGCCTCCTCGTCCGAATAGCCCAGGGCTGTGCGCACATCTTCGATCGGAAGAAGCGCCAGACGGCTGTCCACGGTCGGGGCGCCCGTCCGGAGCAGACCACTGACCCGCACCGCCTCCTGGACGATCTCACCATGCTTGTCCGTAAGCGTGTAGACCACCTTGTTCCCCACCCCAACGCGCAGACGCTCCGCGAGCTTGGCGCCAAGCACGATCGCACCGCGCTGGCCCTCGGCCCACGGCTCCCCGACCTCGATGGCCTCGAGCACGGAGAGCGTGTCCTGATCCTCGTCCCGTGCATCGAATGCGATGAAAGCCGCGCCCTGACTGCGGGCGGCCGAGGCCAGGATCATGTTGCCGGAGATGCGCATCACCACCCGCTTCACGTCCGGATCGTCTGCAGCCAGGCCCGCCAACTGGCCAGCATCCGGAACACTGCGCGAGAGGGTCGGTGATTCCAGGTACTCGGCGTGTTGAAGCGTCACATGGCCACCACCCATCCGCGCGGCCAGATCGATCATCTGGCGCCAGTTCGCATCACCCAGCCCCGTGAACATCCAGGCAAAGAACATTCCGAGCGCGATGGACGACAACGTCAGGAACGTGCGGCGACGCTGACGCCAGAGGTTGCGCCAGGCAAGTGCGAAGAGATTGGGCCCTTGCATCGTCGGCTCCTAGCGGTGGTAGATGGCCCGCACCGGATCGATCCAGGCGGCCTTCAGCGCGGGATACAGGACTGCGACCGAAACGATCGCCACGAGGGCTCCGACCGGCGCCGCCACCACGCCGACACTCATCTCTGCCCGCCAATGCGGATCCATCGCCATTCCCATGATCGACAATCCAGCCACGCTGGTGAGTTCGATGCCGTAGATGGCGAGGTACAGCAGGGTCGGCAGGCCCAATGCCAGACCCACGGCGACGGAGATCGCTGTCACGATTCCCGCCTCGGCCAACATCAAGCCGAGGATGCCGGCGGGGCCAACTCCGAGCGCCTTCAGAACGCCGAGCTCACGGATCCGCTCGAAGACGGCCATCAGCATGGAGTTGAGAATCAATACGGCGATCGCGAGGTAGACGATGAAGAACATCGCCAACATGGCGCCCTTGGCGGAATCGAGAAGGGAAGCCATTGTGGGCATCAACTCTCGCCATGTCTGCACGTCGAGGCCCGGGGCGAGCCCTCGAACGGCAACCGCTGCCGAATCGAGCGCGACCTCGGGCGGACGCCGTACAACGATCTGGTGCGCCCCGAGCG
>JAFDCZ010000390.1 GCA_019312665.1 Deltaproteobacteria bacterium
CACAGGGGCGAGCTACCTCACCGACCGGGTGCACTACGAGTTCTTTGACGAACAGCGCGAGCAACTGCAGCGAACCCTCGAAGAAAAGCTGCCCGGCTACCAGGTCGCGGTAGCCGACATGAGCAAAGACGAAACCAAGATCCTGGTACGCACCTACAGTGACCGCTCGCTGGGCGCGTACTATTTCTTCGATCGGGAGAGCGGAGAATTCACCAAGCTCGTCGATGTCAGCCCGTGGCTCGACGAAAGCGAGATGGCATCGATGAAGCCCGTTCAGTACACGTCGCGGGATGGGCTGACCATCCGGGGTTATTTGACTCTGCCCGCGGGCGCCGAAGCCGAGAATCTTCCGGTGGTGGTCAACCCCCACGGCGGACCCTGGGCCCGCGATGCGTGGGGCTTCAACCCCGAGGTGCAGTTCCTGGCCAACCGTGGCTACGCGGTCTTCCAGCCGAACTTCCGCGGCTCCACCGGCTACGGCAAGGAGTTCTGGCAGGCCAGCTTCAAGGAGTGGGGCGGCAAGATGCAGGACGACATCACCGACGGCGTGCAGTGGCTCATCGACGAGGGCATCGCCGATCCCGAGCGGATCGGAATCTACGGCGGCTCCTACGGTGGTTACGCCACGCTGGCCGGCCTGACCTTCACCCCCGAGCTGTACACCTGTGGCGTGGACTACGTGGGGGTGTCGAACATCTTCACCTGGCTCGAGGCGTTCCCGCCCTACTGGAAGCCCTTCCTGGAAATGGTCTACGAGATGGTGGGTAACCCGGAGACCGACAAGGAGATGCTCGAGGCCGTGTCCCCCTTCTTCCACGTGGACAAGATCCAGGTTCCGCTGCTGGTGGCGCAGGGCGCCAACGATCCCCGCGTGAAGCAGGAAGAGTCGGACCAGATCGTCGAGGCCCTGACGTCGCGTGGCATCGACGTGCCGTACATGGTCAAGGAAGACGAAGGGCACGGCTTCGGCAACGAAGAGAACCGCTTCGACTTCTACCGCGCGATGGAGGACTTCCTGGGCAAGTACCTGGGCGGACGAGTGGAAACGACGACCGAAGAATCCTGACCGCACGCAGGCCGAGTCGACATCCCCCGGTCCGCGGGGGACAATGTCGGCGTGTCGATCCTTTCGATCCTGCTGCGCTTCCAGGTGCGAACTACTGTCCGCGTTACGTTTCGCAATACCCTCGCGCAGGCGGTCCTGCTGGCGGTTGGCATCGGGTTGAGCCCTGATCCCGGGGGCGCGCTGCTGTCCCTGGCCCGCGGGCTGGGATCCGGTGCGCCGTTGTGGCTGGCGGCTTTCGGGCTCTGGGCCGGATGGAACGCTGCAGTGGCGCGCGAGCCCCTGGCGTCGACGCTACGGGGCTGGCACCGGCACCTTCCCGTGAGCGGCACCGGCGAGCGCAGGGCCGCGTGGTTGGCTCTCTTGCTCTGCCAGGCGCCGGTGCTCTGCTTCGCGCTTTTCCTCTGGATCGGCGCGGGCCTTGTGGACGGTTCATGGCTCTGGCAGGTGTTATTGCCGTGGAGTTCGGAGTGGCCGAGGTGGATCGCGACGGCGGCCTTCGTGGCTGCCGCGCTCGGGACGGTGACCTCGCTGGCGCTGGGAGCGTTGACGCTCTGGGTTGTGGATCGCCGCGGAGGTCGGCTGTGGATCTTGCCCGAAACGGTTCACCATGCCGAGCGCCCGCCGCGCGCGAGAGGGGCTTTTCTGTCCTGGCTCATCGCCTTTCGCGCCCTCGGTTGGCGGATTCCGCTCTCGTGGCTCGTCGCGGCCGTGCCCCTCGCCACCGTCTGGCTGTTCCTGCGCAACAACTCGCTGATCCTCGCGCAAGAGGCAACGGGTGCACGTGTCGGCGGAGGCCTGGCCTTGCTGGCGGTGCTCGTCTCCCTCGCCGGAGCGCTGAAGCTGCGGCGGCCGCCCTGGCCCTGGATCCGCTCGCTGCCCTCGACGAGCCGCGGCCGTGTCGTCCGTGACGCCGTGCTTCTTGCCGTAGCCGCCCTGCCCCCGTTGTGGGTCTCGGGCTGGCTCGCGCCCACGGCAGCGCTCCCGCTGCTGGCAGGCCTGATCTTTCAGTCCGTTCGTTTATCCGGAGCGCTCCGTCGTGACGCCGGCGGGGCCAGTCGTCTCGGAGGCCAGGCACTCGGCGAGCTGTGCCTGGTGCAACTCGCGATCGCCGCTTCCGGGTGGACGGCGGCGGTTCTCTTGTTGCTTGTGCCCTGGGCGTTGCGCGACGCGACGCGGCAGGAGCAGCGGCAGAAGGTCACCCGCTGGCAGGAGCTTCACCACCTCGCACTTGGAGACCCCGCTTCATGAGCAAGATTCGAATCCGGCTTCACGGCGTCACCTTCGGGTATGAGCCGTCTGCGCCGGTGATCCGTGACGTCGATCTCGACCTCGGTGGCGGACACGTCTTGCTCGTCGGCCCCAACGGTTGCGGCAAGAGCACCCTGCTGAAGCTGATGGGCGGTGTCGAACGACCGGACGCCGGCGCCATCGAGATCGGG
>JAFDCZ010000116.1 GCA_019312665.1 Deltaproteobacteria bacterium
GGTTTACAATTGACTTGTTGAAGGGCGGCGCTGCCCCCTTCAACAAGTCAATTGTAAACCCCGTCCCCGCTCGTTGACTTATTCCCCGGTCTTGCCGCCGACCGAGTTTGGCGAATGCTTCGGGTAGTCGGGGTAGTCGATGTCCCGGAAGACGCCGACCTTGGCCCGTTTCAGGGTGTAGATCTCTTCGTCATCGACGAGCACCGAGGCGTCTCCGATCACCAGGCTGGCGCCACTGGCCGGCAGACTGACGAAGCGGACGATCTTCACCTCGTAACGCACCGTCTTGTTGTACGGCCGGATCTCGCCGCCGAAATCCACCTCGCCTACGCCGAGGGCCCGCCCCGCACCGATTCCGCCATTCCAGGCGCAATACATGCCGAGCATCTGCCACACGGCATCGACACCGAGACAGCCCGGCTGCACAGGGTCGCCGCGAAAATGGCATTGGAAGAACCAGTCGTCGAGCCGCACATCGCGCTCGGCCGTCATCGCGCCCTTGTTGCCCTTTCGGGAGATGTGGGTGACCCGATCGATCATCAGCATCGGCGGAATGGGAAGCCGGGTGACGAAGCCCTCCGGCGGATCTTCGATCAGCGTGCCGTGGCCGAGGGCGAGAACTTCTTCCTGGTTGAAATGGTCTCGTTGGCAGAACTCGTCGTACTTCATGGCCTGGAGGTTCGCACAGCTGAATCGGGTCGTCCGCCCGCTTCCTGTCGAGGCTCTTCTCAGTCGCCGCTTACGTCGATCGCGTCGGATCCAGCCGGCAGGGATACCCGAACGCCATCCTTTCCCAGCGTAAAGCTGCCCGCATAGGCCTCGCTCACACCGTCGAGAAAGGCCGTCGCCAATCCTGGGACCGGCAGCGCGGGAACCACGTGGTAGAAGAGCAGGTGCCTGGCGCCAGCTCTCTGGGCTGTCTCCGCGGCCTCCACCGGGGTCGTGTGGTAGTCGAGAATGTCGGTCGTGATCTTGGCCAGCGCCGTCTGCCCCTGCTCGGTCGCCGCCTCGGTGAGAAGCTTGACCAGGTGCGCCGCGAGGGCCTCATGCACCAGCAGATCGACCCCCTTGGCCATTTGCTCGACCTCCGCCGACTGGGCCGTATCGCCACTGATGACGAGAGATCGGCCGGCGTAGTCGAAGCGGTAGCCGACGGCGGGTTCGACGGGCGCGTGATCGACTCGGAAGGCTGTCACCTTCACGCCGTTTTCGTTCCACACGACGACGGGTTCGCCGACGGATGGGGTCTCGAACGGGCGGGCCTCCAGGCCGGCTCCCGCGGGCGGCATGGTGGCCACGCCGTGGTGAGCGACCCGGTACCCCGCATCGAGGCGGTAGGCTTCGTTGAAGCCCCCTGCAACCCGTTCGACACCCTCGGGCCCGTAGACGGGCAGCGCCTGGTCGCTGTTTCCACCGGCCCAATGCAGAAGCCCGAGTTCGCCAAGGCCATCGATGTGGTCGGAGTGGAAGTGAGTGAGAAAGGTCGCTTCGACCTGGCCGGGACGAAGGCCTAACGAGGTCATGTTGCGCGCTGCAGAAGATCCGGCATCGACGACGAAGAGGCGTCCACCTGCTACGACGGCGACACAGGGCCCGGAGCGCTGGGGGTCGGGCAGGGGACTGCCCGCGCCGCAGAGCACGAGATGCAGGCCGTCCGGCAGGGCGCCAACTGCGTCCGCGGCCATGGCGCGTCCTGCCCCGACCCGCATGACCTGCATCGCAAGGGGCGCGCGCAACGCGTACAGGCCCAAGGCGAGGATCGCGATCGCTCCCAGAATGAGTCCCTTGCGTTCCAATGGCGTGCCTCCCAGTTCTCCGAGTTGACGACATCCTATCGCAGAGGGCGAGATCCGGATTCCAAACTACACTCTGAGGGTCCTGCGCCCCGCCAGGAGCCCTCCCGATGTCCGAGGCCCCGAGATCCTTCATTCCCGCAGCAGGCCATGATTGGCTGCTGCCCCTCTACGATCCGCTCCTCAGGCTGATGGGCGTGGATCGCATCCGCGCGGCGCTGATCGATGAAGCCGCTCCGCAACCCGGCGATCGCGTGCTGGATCTCGGCTGCGGCACCGGGAGTCTGGCGATCCAACTCCTCGCGGCCTGCCCGGAAGCGCGGGTCTGCGGGATGGATCCCGACCCCAAGGCTCTGGGTCGTGCCCGGCGCAAGGCCGTTCAGGCGGGTGTGGAACTCGAGTGGCGCGAGGGGTTCGCCGACGCGCTGCCGTTCGAAGACGGCTCATTCGACTGCGTCGTCTCCTCGCTCGTATTTCATCATCTTGCGCCAAACACGGTGCGCGCCGTGGTTCCCGAGGTTCGGCGCGTGCTGCGCCCCGGCGGCACGCTGAACGTTTTGGACTTCGGCGCAGCGGGCCATGGAATCCACGGACTGCTTTCTCATCTGGCCTCGCATCAGCATGGGGATGAGGATGTGGCAGGAGAGCTACCTGAGTTGATGGAGAAAGCGGGGCTGGTCGAGGTCGAGAGCCGCCCGACCAGGCGGACACTTCTCGGTGAGGTCTTTCTCACGACGGGCAAGCTGCCCGATCAGGCCGCCTAACGCCCGGGTTGTGCTGGCTCTACGCGAAGCGTGCGCAACCGGTTCAGCGCCGCGGCTACTTCGAATCGCCGAGGGCGGGCCAGATTCATGGGCCGGCCGGCGAGCCGGTCGAGGCCCTCCTCGTCGAGGGAGGTCTCGATCCGGTCGAGCAGTTCGGAGAGCGTGACCCCAGGCCCCATCCATTCTTCCCTGGCTCGAACCAGGATCTGGGCGATGGCGCGGGTCTGGCTCGGATCGAGCAGTTGTTCGACCGCGCGCAGATCGATCTCGTTCGTGCCGAACAGAAGGGCATCCTTGCCTCGGGCATCCACTCGTATGTCGCGTCGGCCACGGGACGGGTCGAGGCTCCGCCGGTCCGGAACCCTGTGGCGGGGCGTCTCGAGCGGAGTCCGCGCTTCGCGCAACCGCATCCCGCCGCGATGCTCCGCAGCAATGCGCTTGGCCTCCGCCGTGACGTCTCGCGGCACGTAGCCGCGCATCTCGATTACCGTATCGGCCTCGTCGAAGTAGTCGCCAGAACCACCCATCACGAGCACGCTCGAGACACCCAGAACGTCGTGCAACTCGCGCACCCGATCGACGAAGGGCGTGATCGGCTCATGATCCGGATGCACGAGCGCTTGCATGCGTGCGTCGCGCACCATGAAGTTGGCGGCTGAGGTGTCCTCATCGAGGAGCAGCAGGTCGCTCCCTGCTTCGATGGCTTCTACGATGTTCGCGGCCTGGCTGGTGCTGCCGCTGGCGTCGTCGCTCTCGAAGCTGCGCGTTGATCGCATGGGGCCGAGGCCCTGGGGTAGATCATCGATGAAGGCGTGGATGTCGCAGCCCACCACGCGACGACCCTCTTCGGCGCGAATCTTCACCGCCGACGCTCGTGTGGCGACTTGCTCCCGGCCGTCCCCCGGAATGTGCGGATGCACCCCTCGCTCGAGGGCGCGCAGCAGTGTGGATTTTCCGTGGTAGCCACCCCCGACGATCAGTGTGACGCCCTTCGGAATGCCCAGTCCGTGCACATTGCCAGCGAAGGGCAGGCAGAGCGTGAGCCGCAACGCATCCGGAGCTTTGAAAGGCACCGCATTCTTCCGCGGAGGACGATCGCTGGCGCCACTCTCCCGGGGAAGGATGGCCGAGTCGGCCACGAAAGCGACGAGCCCACGTTCCACGAGCTCGCCCTGGAGAGCCGCATGATCTTCCGCGCACTCGATGTGGCGGCGCGCGTCCTTCTCCCCGAGCGCTTCCATTCGCAGCGAGGCCTGGGCGATCGCCGGCAGCTCGTCCAGCAGAAGTTCCTCCGCCTCACGGCCCAGAACACGGCGCCCAGCGGCCGGCAGCCCGACCTCGAGCCGCGCTTCGATGAACTCACTGCAGACCCGGGCTGCCGTACGCTCGAGAATTTCTTGCCCGCCCGCATCGATCTCGACCCGGCCACTCTTGCCCGAGCCACGCCCGCCGCGGGTTTCGTACCGGATGGCTCGAGCCACGGCGCGAGCCACGAAATCTTCGAACGCGACCCGTCGCACGCGATTCGAAAACAGGTCGTCCGGGATGCGGGCGGTCTGCATGGGAACCCGCAGGCGCATACGAGACGGTGCCGCGAAGGGATCGCCCTGCACATGGTCTACGAAGAGCTGACACTCGCGGAGTTGGTAACTCCCGCGCTGAAGCTCCTTGTAGGCCTTGTAACCTCGCCCGTCGATACTGCGCAGCAGCCGTTCGAGCTCCTCTTCCGAGCGCATTGCGGGAAGGATACCATGCAGGACTCGACCTTCCGCGCACCGACGGAGGATTCCATGTCCGATCTGGGTCTGACTCATGTGGCGTTCGTCGTGTCCGATCTCGCTGCCAGCCTCGATTTCTACGAACGCTACGCGGGCATGACGACGGTGCACGACCGGAAGGAAGGCAACGGCGCACGCGTTGCCTGGGTGACGGATCGCACCCGACCCTTCGTGGTGGTGTTGATCCAGCCTCCCAGGTCCGCCACGTTGCGACGGGTCCTCGGCCGGATCGGAGGGCGGCTCGTTCCCTCGTTCGCCCACCTTGGCGTCGCGTGCAAATCACGAGAAGAGGTCGACGAGCGTTGCGACCGCGCTCGAAGGGAAGGGATTCTAGACCGGGCTGCCCGCGACCTCGGTCCTCCGGTCGGCTATTTCGGCCTGATTCGGGATCCTGATGGCCATACGCTCGAAGTCGCGTTCGGACAGGATGTGGGCCTGGCGGTTCAGGACGGTGGCATTCTCTCTCCTTCTTGATCAGGCGGGGTCTTCGAACAATCCCATCTGCCTGGACGCACCTGCACATCGAAACTTCTCCACCGAGAGCTCGGGCCCCTTCGCGTCCAAGCCCGCGCGGCGGCAAGCGAGCCGGAAGAGCTCTTGTGTCTGCTCGGCAAACAGGCCCGTGCCCCGCCCGCGGAACGCGAAATTCGCGTCGTAGAGCTGCCCGCCGCGCATCTCTCGGACCCGGTTCAACACCTTCTCCTTCCGGTCCGGCGCGTGCTGTTCGAGCCAATCTTCGAAGATGCGTTTCACGCCGTAGGGAAGACGCAGCATGATCATGCCGGCGAAGCTCGCGCCTGCATCGGAAGCGGCGCGCACGATGGCCGGGATTTCATGGTCGGTGAGCCCCGGGATGACAGGTGCCACGTTCACACCCACCGGAATCCCCGCTGAGGCAAGCTGCTCGATGGCGGCGAGCCGTTTGCTTGGCCGCGATGCCTTCGGTTCCAGCCGGGTCTGCAGCTTCGCGTCGAGGGTCGTGACGGAAAGCACGACCGATGCCGCACCGATGCTCGCCAGCTCACCCAACACGTCGATATCGCGGGTGATGAGCCAGTTCTTCGTGATGATCGCGACGGGATTGCGATAGTCCGCCAACACGCGCAGGCAGCGCCGGGTGATTTCGAGCTTTCGCTCCACGGGTTGGTAGGCATCCGTCACGCCGGAGAAGGCGATCACCTGGGGCTTCCAGCTCGGCAGGCCGAGGCGCTTCCTCAACAGCTCAGGCGCTCGCTCCTTCACGAGGATGTGGGTCTCGAAATCGAGCCCCGCGGAGAAACCCAGGTACTCGTGGTTCGGCCGCGCGTAGCAATAGGCGCAGCCATGCATGCAGCCCCGGTAGGGGTTCAGGCTCGTGTCGAAGCCCACGTCCGGGCTGTCGTTGGTCGAGAGGATGGTGCGGGTGGCGTCGCGGATCAGCACGGTGCCCGGATCGATCTCCAAGCTTGGGTCGACAGGCTCGCCCCGCTCCCCGTACTGGGGCGGAAGATCCGCTGCCGTCCGCACGTAGCGCAGACGGTCGAAACGGTTGGGCGGATTGTTCGCTGCGCCTCGGCCTTTCATGAGACGAAAGTAAAGCGAAAATCGAGCCCTGTGGCTACAGCCCCTGCGCCCGAAGCCACTTCTCGAGAGGCTTTCGGGTCTGCTCATCGAAGACACGATCCAGATCGAATTGCTCCAGCGCCTGCTTCACGGCGCGCTGGCCGGTTGCCACCGGATGCTCGGAAAAGAAGCGGGCCACTTCCTTGCGATAGCGACGTCCACCGAGATGGGGGGTCGCCTCGATCGGACGCGTCACCATCATCGGGGGCATGCGCTTGGCCAGCCGTTTCCAGCGCCGTTGCATGAAGGCCCAAGTCGCTTCTCGCGCGGCCCGGTTGCCGAGCATTCGCGTCAACAGGATGGCGACGTCCTGGGTCTTCACCGTTTCCGTGAGGCAGAGCTCGAGCGCTCGCCGCACCAGGGCCGGCTCGCGAAACGCGCCGACCGCCATCAGGAAACGGCGCCGCTCCTGGGGAGTGGTCGACGCTTCGGCCTCGACGAGGAAGCGATCGAAGAGCGCCTCGTCACCGTCTCCCGCTGCGATGGCCACGACCGTGTCAGCCAGATTCGGATCGATGGCGGCTCGGTCATCGAGGTACAGCTGGCATCGCTTCACCGCCTCGCGACGCGTGGCTTCATCTTCGCCAAGTTGCCCGACCAGGTGAAGCAGGACGGCGCGCTGCAACCTTTCGTCGTCCGTCTCCCGTTTGCGCGCATCGAGACCGCAGGTCTCCAGGCTCGGGCCGAAGGCGAGCGCAATCCGGGCTCGGAGTTTCTGGCTGGCATCGGGCCCGAGGGCGCGCTTCGCGGTCTCGCAAAGCTCCCCGAGCGGCTCGGCGACGGCTTTCAGTACGTCCGGGTCCTTCTCATCTCCAAAGGCCAGCAGCAGGTCGAGCATCGGACCCACCTCTGCATGGCCACCGCGCACCGCTGCCCAGGCATGGCCGACCAGCCCCATGCGCTCCACGGCCGAAAGCGCACTCCGAGAGGAAGTCAGCGCCTGCAGCTCGGCCGGTTCGTGGAGCGGACGGAAGAAACCGCCCTCATCCGCATTGCCGTAGAGGAAGCGCGGGCGCGCTTGCGGAAGCGGCACGATCTCGCGCTTCCTGGTCATCAGGTGGCGAATGGTGCGGCTGCGCTCCTTGCCCGTGCCCACACGACCCACCCACGGGATGGGCCAGCTCGCGGAACTTCCCGCTTTGGCTCGCTTGCCTTTCGCGGGCAGCGGCGCGAAGCGTTCTTGTCGCAAGAGCAAGCGGGTCTGGCCGTCCTTGCGCTCTCGACGAATGCGCAGCAGTGGGAATCCCGGCTGTTCGATCCAGGCCCGCACGATCGGCTCGACTTCCTGCCCGGAGGCCTCCGACAACGCATCCCATAGATCGGAGGCCACGGTGTTGGCTTCCTGGTTTGCCTCGATGTAGTTGCGCACGCCGGCCCGAAAGGACTCTGCGCCGAGATAACGCTCGATCATCCGAACGACGGAAGCGCCCTTCTCGTAGGTGATCAGGTCGAAATTCTCGGTCGCTTCCTGGGGGTTGCGCACGGGGGTGTAGATCGGATGGGTTCCGCGCAGGGCGTCCATCCCGAGGGCAGCCGAACGGTAGTGTTGGAAATCGTTCCACATCTTCCATTCCGGCTTCCAGCTGTCGACGACGTGAAACGCCATCCAGGTGGCGAAAGCCTCGTTCAACCACAAATCGTCCCACCAGGCCATCGTCACCAGATCGCCGTACCACATGTGGGCCAATTCGTGGCAGACCACTTCGGCGACGCGCTTCTTCTCCTGCAAGGTCACGGTGGTCGGATCCACGAGCAGCAAGGTCTCGCGGAAGAAAACCGCTCCCGCGTTCTCCATGGCGCCGGCTTCGAAATCCGGCACGGCCACGAGATCCAACTTGGAGTAGGGGTAGGGCAGGTCGAAGTAGGCCTCGAGGCGAGCGAGGGTCTCCCGAGCCGTTTCCAATGCGAACGCCGTGAGCGCGCCCTTGCCCGGCACGTGCCAGACCCGGATTTCCGTCGGACCGCACTTGGTGGGGGCCGAGACTTCCAGATCTCCCACGGCGAGCGCGAGCAGGTACGTGGAGAGCGGGGGGGTGCGCTCGAAGTGCACCGTCTTGCGTCCGCCGCTCAGTGGAACGGTCTTCTCGGCCGCGCCGTTGGAGAGCACCGTGTTCTCAGCGGCCGTGGTGACCGAGATCTGGAAACGTGCCTTGAACGAGGGCTCGTCGAAACAAGGGAAGAAGCGCCGAGCGTCGGCGGCCTCGAGCTGGGTGAAGGCGTAGCGCCGCTCTCCGGAGCGAGCTGAATACAGCCCACGCAGATCGCTCCGCAGCTTCCCGCGGAAGGCGAGTGAGAGCGTGGCGTCACCCGCGGGTACACCCTCCGCGAGCTGGACTTCTACGGTCTCACGGTCGGGGCAGCGCACGAGGCTCGCCCCCACCCTTCGTCCATCCACCTCTACGCGTACTCGGCTGAGGCGCAGGTCGTCCGCGTGGAGCTCGATCACCCGGGTGCGTCGAGCCAGCTTCAGCCGATGGATGACCTCACCCTGGAACGCGTCGCCCCGCGACGGATCCACTTCCACATGCACATCGACTTCCGTCGGTCGCACATGGGGGGAGAGCCGGATCGATTTCCGGCGCGGCTTCGCGGTCGCTTTGGCTTTCTTGTTGCTCTTCTTCTTCGCTCGTTTCGCCGGCATGGCACCCCTCCCCCTGGAACGCGCCGGAGAATAGCCAGGGCGCCGCCTTTCGCACTTGGGATCCCCTTGGGGGTGTCAAGAAACTCCAATCATTCTCATACGTTAACCGGCAAATCCCCCGAGGGGATCGTTCTCTGCCTGTGCGTGGGAAAAATTCGATGGCCTGAGGGATTTTCCTGACACAAGCACACCCCACGCACCACGTACCTCCGAGGCCTGATCTTTCTTGAAGGAGTTGAGTGTGCTGAATCGAAGAATGTTGAGTGTTGCGCTGGGGGCCTGCGCATTGATGTTGAGTGCGGCATTGCCTGCCGCTGCGATCCAGATCACTGAGATCACCGTCAAGCCGGCTAGCGCGGCTCAGTTCGCAGCCGACGGGATCCTCATCGATGTGACCGACAACGGCGGAATCGGCACCCTGGGTGAGCTGTTGCTCAACGTGAGCGGCGTGGCTCCGGGTGTCGTCATGCATGACGGAACGCGCATCGAGTTCAATATGGGGAACTCGCGCACCCGGTACGCGATCGAAGACCTCGCGTTCGACTGGAACACGGGTTACGCCACGGGTTTCGTCGGCGGGATCAAGAACCGGGACGTGCTCTTCGCTGGAGTGCTCAACGTCTTCAAGCTGTTCATGGCACCCGACGGAAGCTTCGAGGTCGTCTGGACGCAGGAAGCGGCCGACGTCTTCCAGATGGTATTCGGCGCGAACGGCGGCGTGGATGGGGGCGTCGACTTCGGCAAGGCCATTGTCGGTGCAGACCCGCATGTCCCCGAGCCGGGAACGCTCATCCTGATGATGGGCGGTATCGTGGGCTTGGCTCGCTTCGGGCGTCGCACGCGAAGCTGAACGCGCCTGCGTTTTCTCGAAAGCCCGGTCAGCTTGCTGGCCGGGCTTTCTGCGTTTCCGGCTCATGGTCCTTTGCGTAGCTGCGCAGTCGCTCGACCAGGCCTTCGCTGAAGCGCGCGAAGCGCGCGAGTTCCCGTTCCGGAAGATCGCTCCAGATCACACGCAAGGCTTCCTCGCGTGCGGCTCGCAGGCTGCGCAGCCGACGCCCGCCGGTCGCCGTCAACGAGTAACGCCGCTGCCGGCCATCCCGGCTGTCGATTCGTGCCTTCACGAGGCCGGCCTCCTGAAGCGCCCGAAGGGTCTTGGAGACCGCAGCAGGCGTGCAGGCTCGTTCCCTCGCGAAGAGAGACGGCAGGAAGTGCTCGCTTTCGACTTCCTCGAGCATGCGCCATTCGCTCTCGCGCAGGCCCGCCTCGGCCGCCAGTTGGCTCCGTCGCCATGCGAACAAGTCCGCGAGTTCCTGGAGATTCAAGATCAGCTGGTTGCGGGCATCTGTCATGGACAAACAAATTAACCTGGGTTAATCATCATCGCAAGTTAACCAAATGAAGGGATGCCCCGATGCGATCTTCTGATCCGGGCGACGTAAAGGCAGCTGTCCAACGGCAATTTGGCGCTGTCGCGGCCAACTACGGGGCCAGCCGTGTCCACGCGGGTGGGCCCGATCTTGAAGCGTTGGTCGGGCGAGCATTGGCGCGAAGCGCCAGGACGGTCTTGGATGTGGGCTGTGGGGCAGGCCATACCGCCCTCGCCCTGGCGGCGCGCGGCCTCGATGTGATCGCCCTGGATCTGACTGAGCCGATGCTGGTGCAAGGCCGCGGCCTTGCACGCGCGCGCGGCCTCAGCCTCGCCTTCCAACAAGGGGATGTGGAGGCCTTGCCGTTCCCGGATGCCAGCTTCGACCTGGTGACCTCCCGCTACAGCGCCCACCACTATGCGCATCCCAAGCGCGCCGTCGCAGAAATCGCGCGAGTGCTGCGCCCGGGAGGGGCCTTGTTGCTCGTCGACATCGTGAGCACATCCGATCCGGCTGCGGATAGCTTTCTGCAGACGATCGAATTGGTGCGCGACCCGTCTCACGTGCGAGATCACTCCGTCGAGGAATGGGCCGGAATGTTCGGAGCTGCCGGGCTGCGAGCCCGAGCACCGCTCAGCTGGCCCTGCGAGATCGATTTCGATGCTTGGATCCAGCGAATGGCTACACCCGAAACGGAGGAGAAGGTGCTACGCCGATTGCTCGAAGGCGCGCCCAACGTCGCGCGAGATTTCTTGCGGATCGGAACACCCGGACCCTACGATTTCTGCTTGACCACCGCGCTCATCGAAGCGGAGCGTTGAACCCGAGGCCGTCGGCCAGGCTCAGTCGAACAAGCCCGCTTGCCGCGCCCGCATCAGGGCTTCGACCGCATCGACGCGGCGAATCGCAGCGCTGAGTTCCTCCGCGAAGGCTTCGCGCCGTTGCTGCAGGTCCGGCGCTGGATCCAGCAGGCCGCGATTGCGAGCGAGCTTCAAGGCGGTTGCGAAGAGCACCTTCGAAATCGATTCCTGGCGCTTTACGTGCCGTTGGAGGGCGTACTGGCCACCGAGTGCGAGGCTGCTGTTCAGGAAGGCGGGCTCGTCCATCGGGTTGTCAGGGTCGCTTTGAACCAGCGCATCGGCGACCACCCGGTAGGCCTCGAGAAAGGGGCGAAGAATACGGTGGGCGCTGAAGGGTCGGATGGTCTGGAGCAACTCGACCAGGGCCTCGGGCTCCTCGTCCAGCGCGCTCTCCCAGTTCGGATCGTGAAGCGAGAGCTCACGGCGCAGATCGTCCCGGAAGATGTCCTTTTCTTCGAAGAAGAACTCGAACTTCAGGAGGTCGCGGAGCCCCATCGCCATGTCCCAGAACTCGTGGCGTTGATCTTCCACGTCGTCTTCGGCCGCGCGTAGAAGGGCCAATTCGCAGATCGCGCCGGCGACGAAATAGTGGATCACCGAGTTGCGATAGTAGGCGGCAGCCAGATGTTGGTCGTCACCGATGCGGTAGACCGCCTCGGGGCCCGCGTCGTAGCGAACCAACAGCCCGCCCTCCGTGAGCTCTTCGAGAATCGTGGCGACTCCCTTTTCGCTGGAGAGGTCGAGCGGCTCGGTCGTCGCGAGCCCCCGGCGCTCGACATAGCCGACCAGGTTGGCCAAGGCCTCGACCATCTCCGCGGACGTCAGGGCCCGATCGCCTCGCCCGAGCAGGGCCAGGCAGACGAGGGAGATGGGAGTGATGGGTGTGGCCTGGTTGATGCGAACGCATACTTCGAAGGCCAGCTTCTGGAGAGCCAGGCTCTGCTCATCGGGGTTCGGTTCGGCTTCGGGGTTCGGAGGGCCGAGTGTGGCCGCCAGGGAGATCGGCTCCCCGAAACGAATCACGATCTTGCCCATCTTGCGGGACATCCGGCGCAGGATCTTCAGGAACCAGAAGAAGCCCTCAGTCTCCTTCGTGCCACCGCGAGCCTCGTTCGCGTAGTCGCCCACATCGGAGATCTGGTCATAACAGATCGAGACCGGCACCAGATGCACGTCTTCACTGCAGCCGCGCCGGTAGGCGTCCACCACGTAGGCGAGCATGCCGAAGCGCGGCGGCAACAACTTGCCGGAGCGGGATCGTCCGCCCTCGATGTACCACTCGAGGGAGAAGCGCTTCTCGATCAGGTAGTCGATGTAATGACGCAGCACGGCCTTGTAGACCGGGTTGTCCTTGAACGTGCGCCGGATGAAGAAGATTCCGCTGCGCCGGATGAGCGGGCCCAGCGGAAAGAAGTTCATGTTGATACCGCCGGCGGTGTGGTTGGGCGGAAGACCATTCTGGTGGAGCAGGGCCTGTAGCACGCCGTGGTCCAGATTCGACTTATGGGTCGGCAGGAAGACCACGGGATGTTGTTGGAGCTGTCCTCGCAAATTCTCGATCTGGGCAGGTACGTGGTGCAGCACAGGGCCATAGGCGCGGGAGTACATGAACGTCCAGAGCTGGACGATCAGGTCGATCACGAAAGGACTGTGGCTGGCGGCGATTTCCTTGAGGTAGCCAGCGGCTTCTTTCGAAATGGAGGAGTCGTTCTTGCCCAGGCTTCGCGCCAGCCCGGCGAGTTCGCCTCGGAAGGCAGGACGCGAGAGCAGCTCATCGGAGACGAAGCGCGGCACCTTGTAGCGCGCTCCTCGCAGACGGCGCTCCGCGCGCTCGAGCGCCAATGCAGCTTGTCGCGCCACGAAATCAGCGAGGCCGATCGTGCTTCCCATGTCGCCACCCGCGGCCTGACGCCAGCGCTGGCGTAGATCGGAGGCCGGTGCCGGTTCCCCGGCGACGATTCGGCAGCGCTCAGGAGAGTTCCGGCTGACCCACCGAGTCCGCAAGAAACCCGGATCGCGGGGGTCGCCGAGCTTCAAGATGTCCGAAAGGCGCGCGGTTCGTTGGCCGTCGCGTGTCGCGGGAAACCAGGCGACGCGCAACGGGGCCATCAGTGGATCGTCACCCGCAGCCAGAGTCGGCTCGAGGCCTGGATCAATGTCGCTGCGCCCGCGTCTCGCTGAAGGGATTCGCAAGATCTCCACCTGGTCGGCAGGGTGATCGTCCGGGCGCGCGCGCGCGATCCATGAACGCAGCATGCGTTCTTCGAGCCTGCCCGTGGCTTCGATCAGGAAGCTGATGCGTCCGTTTGCAGCCGTCGGCCAGTCAGGCTCGAGCGGGATGCTCGTGTCTCCAGCGATGCCGGCCAATTCCGGGGCAGCAGGGGCGATCGGCTCGGCCATGAACGCAGCTTACCTCGCCTGCGCCTCGCCGGTGCCATGAATCAGCAGATCCGACGCGGTGAGCACCATGGCCCTCACTCCGAGGGGAAGCGCGCTCTCGTCGATCACGAAGTGCGGCGAGTGGTTCGGCGCCGCCTCCTGTTCAGGCAGGCCCGGCTTCCGGATCCCGAGCCAATAGTAGACACCGGGCACTTCACGCGAGAAGAAGGAAAAATCCTCCGCCCCGGTGCGAAGCAAGCCGCGCACCACACCTCCGGGCCCAGCGGCCCGCTCGAGGGCCGGCCGAATCCGTTCGGTCAGGGATGCATCGTTGTAGGTGACCGGGTAGCCAATCCCGATTTCCACCTCGGCTTTGGCGCCGGCGCTCTCCGCGATCTTGGTGGCGGTCTCCTCGACGGTACGGTGGAGCTGCGCTTGCATCGATGGCTCGGTGTGGCGGATGGTCCCAAGGAGTTCGACTTCGTCCGGGATGATGTTGCCACGCACTCCACCGTGGATGGCACCAATCGAGACGATCGAAGGGAAGCGCGCGTCGACCCTGCGCCCCGGAATGGCCTGCAACGCGAGGACGATCCTCGAGGCCACGGTGATCGGGTCGATGCCGAGCCATGGGTAGGCTGCGTGGGTCTGACGGCCGCGCACGCGGATGTGAAGCCGATCCGAGCCGGCCATCGCACCTCCCGAAACGACCGCAATCTTCCCCGCCTCGTACTGGGGAACCACATGCAGCCCCAGAACCACATCCGGCCGCGGGTCATCGAATACGCCCTCTTCCAGCATCAGCCGGGCGCCTCCTCTTTCGCCCGCCGGGGCGCCTTCCTCAGCAGGCTGGAAGATGAAGAGCACGTTGCCCGGGAGCTGCTCCCGATGGGCCGCCAACACCCGGGCGGCACCTAGCAGGATGGCGGTGTGGGCATCGTGACCGCAGGCATGCATGACGCCGACGTCCATCCCCTTGTAGGTCGAGCGAACCCTCGAGGCGAAGGGCAATCCCGTCTCCTCGGTGACCGGCAGGGCGTCCATATCGGCGCG
>JAFDCZ010000258.1 GCA_019312665.1 Deltaproteobacteria bacterium
GGGTTCCCGGCCAGTTGGAGCTGCTCGACGCGGTGAAGGACAAGGCGAAGGCGCAAGGCCTCTGGAACTTCTTCCTTCCCGATGCTGAGACCGGACAGGGCCTCAGCAACCTCGACTACGCCTACATCGCAGCCGAACTCGGCAAACAACCGCTGGCTTCGGAAAGCCTCAACTGCGCCGCGCCCGACACCGGCAACATGGAAGTGCTCGAGCGCGTCGGCACCCCGGAACAGAAGAAGAAGTGGCTCGAGCCCCTTCTGAATGGCGAGATCCGCTCGGCCTATGCGATGACCGAGCCCGACCTGGCCTCCTCGGATGCGAAGAATATTTCCTGCCGCGCTGAACTCGTCGGGGACGAGTGGGTCATCACGGGCGAGAAGTTCTACATCTCCGGCGCGGGCGATCCGCGTTGCAAGATCATGATCGTGATGGTGCAGACCGATCCGGACGGTCCGCCGCATCTGAGGCAATCGCAGATCCTCGTACCCACGGATGCGCCCGGCCTCGAAATCCTCGGCCCGATGCATGTGTTCGGCAAGGATGATGCGCCCCACGGCCACATGCATCTACGTTTCGAGAATTGCCGCGTGCCGAAGGAGAACATCCTGCTCGGCGAGGGACGCGGCTTCGAGATCTCCCAGGTTCGCCTCGGACCCGGCCGCATCCACCACTGCATGCGCTCGATCGGTGCGGCAGAGCGCGCCCTCGAGATGATGGCGAAACGTGGCCTCTCGCGGAACGCCTTCGGAAAACCCATCGCGAGCCTCGGCAAGAACACCGAGGACATCGCAAAAGCGCGGATCGAGATCGAAGCCATGCGCATGATGGTGCTGAAGGCCGCAAAGGCCATGGACGTGCTCGGCAACTCCGAGGCCCGCGTCTGGGTAAGCGCCGTGAAGGCGATGGTGCCCGTGCGCGTCTGCGAGATCATCGACAAGGCGATCCAGGTGCACGGCGCCACCGGTGTCTCCCAGTGGACGCCGCTCGCGGACATGTACGCGAGCCAGCGCACGTTGCGTCTGGCCGACGGCCCGGACGAGGTCCACTGGTTCGTCGTAGGGCGCGCCGAGCTCGCACGCTGGTCCGAGGACGGCGCGAGCGACTACAACCCGAAGGAAGCCTTCCTGGAGAAGGAGCCGACGGGAAAGATGTTCACCGGCCCCTGAGCCGAGCGCCCGAGGAAGAGCCATGACCGCACCGGAGCGACCGTCGGTCGGATGGGCCATCGCGGGCGCGCTGATGCTCGTCGTTGGAGCCTCCGTCTTCCTGATCCGCTTCCAACACGCGGGGCCCTACGAGATGCCAGCCGGCGGAAACCTGCGCGCCGGCGTCCTGGCCCTGCTGCTCGGCGCCTGGCTCGTCCGACCGTGGTGGGGCACGCGGGGCCTGGCTGCCGCGCTCCGCTGGGGAGCCATTGCCGCCTGCGTTCCCGTCCTCTTCTTTGCGCTCTACGCGACGCTTGCCGAACTCGAAGAAGTCGTCGTCCTGCGGGCGAAGGACGCGGCCGGGCAGCCGGCGAACCTGCGACTCTGGATCGTGGACAAGGAGGACGGGGCGTGGGTCGCGATGCCGGTTCAGAAGGCAGACGCCCATTCGCTTGCCGCCGCGCCGCTTCAGCTGCTCCGTCGGGGCGAGGAGCGTTGCGTGATCGCAAAGCCATTCACTGACCGTGAAACACTCGAAGCCGTCGTTCGGCTGCGGCACGAGAAGTACAGCATCCAGCGTCTCGCGACCCGCATCGGCCTGTTCGAAGAAAGGCCCAGCGGGACGACCGTGGTCCTCCGACTCGACCCCTGCGAGGACGCTGAGGCAGCCGCACCACCGCGGTGATGGCCGAAGATCACCAGGCGCGAGACGAAGCATGAATCGATCCCCTACCTCCGCGATCCATGATCTCCTGGTCCTGGCGCTTGGAGCCGTCGCGTTTCTCAGCGTCACGACGGCGCAGGCCGCGAACCGGCCACCGAAGAATCCTTTCCTGGCAGACTCCGTCTATCCGTTGGGCCACGGCGACTCCGGACAACAGGATGCGCTGCCGGTTCGGGGCCCCGAAGATCCAGGCCCCGCCCTCGCCGAACATGAAATCCGGGGCGCCTACACGTCGAGCCCGTACCCGGATGGGCGGCGCGTGATCTGGAGCAACGGACTCGATCGCATCGTGAAGGTCGATTTCGACACCTTCGAAGTGGTGGCAACACGTTGGGTCCCCGGTGCCCGGCGCTGGACCAAAGCAGAGGCCGACGCATCGATCGCACGCTTCGATGAATCGAACCAGGGGATCGCATCGATCTGGCGGGCCTTCCAGGAGATCTCGAAGCTACGAGACCTGTCGAGCGTCTACACCTTGCTGGACGTCGACAACACCTACTACATCGCCGACAAGAGCGGCCGGGTCACAGCCTACGTCGACGCGGACCCGACGGATCCGGCGTCGGCCATCGTCGAGAAGGCGAGCTTCCAGCTCCCGGACACGATCACCGGCTTGACCGTCGGCATGAACATGACCTTCGACGGGTGGTTGATTCTTCCGACCGAGCACGGTCATGTCGTTGCGCTATCGCGAGACTTCGAGCAACACCGCGTCGTTCGCCTTCGGCATGCGGAGGGCGCCGAGGAGAAAGCGACCCGCCCGACAGGCTACGGCTGGGTGCGGAACGGAGTCGCCATCGACGAAGCGGGCGGGTTGTACGTCGCCTCCCAAGAGCACCTGCACAAGGTCGCCTGGGCGGGGGATCGGCTCTCGACCGATCCGGCCGACGGCGCCTGGACGGCGCGTTTCCTGAATGGTTGGGGTCATGGAACGGGCGCCACTCCGAGCCTGATGGGCTTCGGTGATGAGGATCGCTTCGTGGTCATCACGGACGGCGAGCCGCTGATGAACGTTGTGTTGTTCTGGCGCGATGGGATCCCGGAGGAGTGGGAGATCCAGGCGGGCGCACCGGATCGTCGCATCGCCGGCATGCTACCGGCCGACATGGGCGATCCGACGCTGGACGAAATCCAGTCGGAACAATCGGTCGTGGTCGCTGGCTACGGCGCCCTCGTGGTCAACAATGTGCCGCGGAATGTGCCCTGGTACCTGCCTTCGCAGGCCCGGACCCTGCTGATCAGCTTCCTCGGAAGCGAGCCCCGCCATCAGCCCTACGGTGTGCAGAAGTTCGAATGGGACCCTGCGAGCCGCTCCCTGCGCGACGCCTGGGTCAACCGCGAGGTGAGCTCACCGAGCTGCGTGCCGATCGTGAGCTATCCGAGTGATCGGGTCTATCTCATCGGGGCACACGACGACCGCTGGACTCTCGAGGCACTCGAATGGCGAGATGGCCGCAGCGCGTTTCGCAGCGTGATCGGAGGACAACGCTACAACCCATTGTTCTCCGGGACGGAAATCGACGAGGCAGGCCGCATCCACTACGGCACCCCATGGGGCCGCGTCCGGCTCGAGCCGAAGCCTGGAGCCGCCCAATGAGTACATTCATGTCGAGACGATTCCAGGGCTGGCCCCTCGTGGGTAGCGCGGCCCTCGTGCTGACGTTGATGATCGTCGGACTGCTCGTCCAGAAGGGTCTCGACGTCGAGGGCGCGCGGATCGTGATCAGGGCGACCGCGCGAACCTCTGCGGTCCTTTTCTGCGCAGCCTTCGCCGCGTCCTCGCTGGTGACGCTCCGGCGTGGGCCGACGAGCACCTGGCTGCTTCGCAATCGACGCTTTCTGGGGATGTCCTTCGGCGTCTCCCACACCTATCACTACCTGGCCGTGGCCGCGTTTGCGGTACTCGATCCCGAGCAGTTCTTCGCTGCGCAGGGTGACGCTGGGCCCGAGAAGCTCGCCCCCATCCTTCTGCTGGTCTTGATGATGGCGACTTCGTTCGACCGGACGGCGGCCATGCTCGGCCGGCGAGCGTGGAAGGCGGTGCACCTCGTCGGGACCTACTTCTTCTGGTTCGCGTTCTTCGTGAGCTTTGCAGGGCGGGCCCTGGACAGCGCGTTCTACTCCGGATGGACGGCGCTGCTCGTCCTGACGATGGCCATCCGTCTTGCTGCACTGGCCACTCGATTCAAGCAGAGCCGGGCAGGATCCGTGGCTACCTGAATTTTCAGCCCTGCGGAGTACCGATGACGACGACCTTCTGCTGCTGCCCCGGACCCACTTCGAGACTGACCTCGCCGACGAATCCGTTGCCCTTGGCCACGACGCGGTAGGTGCCTGAGGGAAGTGTGAAGGCCGCCCCGGGCGCGGCGTTGTACTGGTAGCCGATCCGTTCGCCAGCGGCCGTGAAGATCGACCATTCCACGCCCGATAGCGCCGCGTAGGTCTCGCTCGGCTTGAGGTCGAATTTCAGCTGCCCGCCGTTGAGGTCGAGGGTATGCCTCTGCTTCTGGCCAGCCGTGACGGTGATCCGTTCCGTGCGTGCAATGCTGCCGTACTTCGCCACCAGATCATAGGTGCCCTGGGGGATCGTGAAGATGTGACCAGCACCCGAATTGTACGCATAGGCGACGCGCTCGACGTTGCCTTCGAAATTCTGCTCGAGCCCCAGGACCGACCACTCGACGCCGTTCACCGGCGTTGCGCCCTCGGCCAACACCCCGAAGAGGCGCAGCTGGGCTGCTTCCATCGAGACAGTCAGGACGTTGCGTTCGCCGGCCTCGGTCGTCACGAGCGTGCTCGTGCGAGCGTTCCCGAAGCTGGCGATCAACTCGTGCTCGCCCGCGGGCAAGACGAAGATCATGTCAGGCCCCGCATTGTACGCGTACGCAATTCGCGCTCGGTTGCCTTCGAAATCTTCCTCCGTCGCCAGGAACGACCACTCGACACCCGAAAGCTTCTCGCCACCCTTGTTCAGGACACCGTTGACCTTCAAGCGACCGGCGCGGAGGTTGATCGGAAAGGTCTCACCGTCTCCGGTCTCGACCTCGATCTCCTCCCAGCGCGTGACGCTGCCGTACGTCACCTGCACCAGGTAGGACCCCGGAGCCAGCGTGAAGATATGCGGACCCACGTTGTAGGTGTAACCGTGCTGCTCGCGCTTTCCCTCGAAGTCTTCCTCGGGTGCGAGGATGCGCCACTCGACACCCCCCTGGATGATCTCGCCGTCCTCGCTCATGGTGGGAACCAGCTTCACGCCCGCGAAATCCGGGGCCGGGGCCGGTTCTTCGACCGGGATCGCAATCACCTCTTGAACCACGACCGCGGGTGCGGGCTTCGGCTTCGCCACCGCCCGGACCACCTCGGTGAAAGCATCGGTCAGGCCCGCGGCATCTCCGGCGAGCCAGAAATTCCCACCGGTGTTCTCCGCGATGCAGCGCAGCTTGGCGTCTTCGCCCTCCTTCAGGTCGAAACCGACCACATGCACCGTGAAGTCCACGCCTGAAGCTTCGAGCTCGGCGGCCACTGCACAGGGATCCTCATCGCAGGTTTCGAGGCCATCGGAAACGAGCACGACGGCAGACTTCTCCTCATGGTGTCGGAGATCGGTCGCTGCGCGCCGCACCGCCTCGCTGAGCGGCGTCTTGCCCTTCGGCGAAATCGCCTGAACCGCCTGGAGGAAGGCGGCCGAATCCACCGGCCCTGCAGGGATCAGGGTCTCGATATCACTGCAGTCGCCCTTCCTTCGATGGCCATACACCGTGAGCCCCAGCTCGACCTCGGAATCCCAGCCATCGATCATCTCCGCGATGGCCGTCCGCGCGATATCGATCTTGGTCTCACTCCCGATGCGGCCCCACATGCTTCCCGAGCCATCCAGGACGAGCTGCACCCTCTGCCCGGCGCCGCTAGCGGCAGGAAGAAGGAGGCCCAGGCAGAGCAGGATCCAGGCGAAGGGACGAAAGGCCATGACGAGTCTCCTTGGGCAGCCAGAAGGGCCCCCATCGCAGTTGGGCCGTAGGTCACGAGCCATGGAGCATCGGTTCAACGGCCCCGCTGCGCGAGCGGATCCTGCCGTTTCCACCCGCTCGCCTACCGCGGGGTCAGGCAGCCGCGGAAGGCACCCTCCAGAGGGGACGATACGCGATATCCTATCGGGTCCGTGAGCAAGTTCCTCGCACACGGACCCGGGAGACCCCATGACCCAGTCCGCAGAAACCACCCCCCCTTCCCTCAAACAGGCCGGTGTCGACCCCTACTCGATCCCGCTCGACAAGATCGACGTCTCGGATGCGGAGCTCTTCGAGACCGACACGTTGTGGGGATACTTCGAGCGCCTACGCAAGGAAGATCCCGTCCACTACTGCGCCGAGAGCTTGTTCGGCGCGTACTGGTCGGTCACCCGATTCGATGACATCGCCATGATTTCGAAAGACCCGGAAACCTATTCGTCGGCCCACAGCATCACGGTGGGGGATCCCGAGCCGGAATTTCCGTTGGAGCCCGGCTTCATTGCGATGGATGGGCCCAGGCACACCGCCCACCGCAAGGTCGCGCAACCCGTCGCCGCTCCGCGGAACCTGAAGCTGCTCGAGCCGCTGATCCGCGAGCGGGTCATCGCGATCCTGGATGGGCTGCCGATCGGCGAGACGTTCGATTGGGTCGACCGGGTGTCCATCGAACTGACAACCGGCATGCTCGCGACCCTCTTCGATTTTCCCTGGGAGGATCGGCGCAAGCTCACCTTCTGGTCGGACATGGCCACCGCGAGTTCCGAGATGACCGGCGCCGGCGGCATCACGGAAGAAGAGCGCAAGACCGCGTTGATGGAATGTCTCGACGTGTTCACCGGGTTGTGGAAGGAGCGCGAAGGCAAACCTCAAGGCGAGCCCCTCGACCTGATCACCGCATTGGCCAATGGCGCCGCCACCCGGGACCTGGCGCCGATGGACTATCTGGGAACGCTCGTGCTGCTGATCGTGGGCGGACTCGATCACGGGCGGTGTCCTCGCATTGAACGAGAACCCGGACGAGTACCAGAAGCTGCGCGACGACCCGGCCCTGATTCCCAACATGGTGAGTGAGATCATCCGCTGGCAGACGCCCCTGGCTCATATGCGGCGAACGGCGACGCGGGATACGGAGCTCGGCGAAAAGCAGATCAAGAAGGGCGACAAGGTCGTCATGTGGTACGTCTCGGGAAAC
>JAFDCZ010000259.1 GCA_019312665.1 Deltaproteobacteria bacterium
CCTGCATGCTGGTCCTGAATCTACCGCATGAACTCTACCGAAACGTATCATCGATCCTCGTCTACCCGTCGACGGTGACTACACCGCAGCGGCGTCTGGGAGCCTTCGAGGTTACCTTGGAACCCGTCGGGGGGCCGCTTCCCATTCTCGGCCAGGCACAGCTCCGCGGGCCGGTGATCCTGGTCTGGGACGCGGTCAAACGGACAGCACGCCACCCCGAGAGTGGCCACAATGTGGTCTACCACGAGTTCGCCCACAAACTCGACATGCTGGACGGCCGCGCCGACGGCACGCCGCCCCTGCACGACCGGGCCGAGTATCAGCGCTGGTCCCGGGTTTGTTCCCAGGAATATCTTGCACTCCGCGAGCAGACGAAGCGTGGGAGACACTGCCTGCTCGACAGCTACGGAGCCACCAATGAGGCCGAGTTCTTCGCGGTCGCGACGGAGCAGTTCTTCGACCAACCGGGCCCCCTGCGTTCCCGGCACCCGGAGCTCTACGGGGTCCTGCAGGCATTCTTTCGCCAGGACCCTGCCGCACGGGTTGCAGCGCGATCAGCCTGAAGAACTCGGGCCAAGGCCGAACATGGCTCGCTGAATGGAACGGGATATGATCGCCATCGATCGGTACATATCGAGCAAGGGAAACGGTCGATGAATCCCAAGGCGGGCGCGCAAACAGACAAGCCCATGACCTTCTGGGCGGCCGTGTCGCTCGGCATGGGTGCCATGATAGGCGCCGGCATCTTCGCCCTGTTGGGCGAAGCCGGCACGATCGCACGAAGCGCTGTCTACATCTCCTTCATCGCGGGTGGAAGCATCGCGCTGTTGAGTGGTTACTCTCTCGGGAAGCTGGGTGCCCGCTACCCCTCGGCCGGCGGGATCGTGGAATACCTGGTCCAATGCTACGGCACCGGCCTGTTTGCCGGAGCAATGAGCATCGTCTTGTATATCGCTGCTGTCATCTCGGTGGCGTTGATCGCAAAGACCTTCGGTAATTATGCGGCCACGTTCGTGCCGTAGGCCTCCAGGGCCTACGCACACCATATTCTCACCGTCGGCATCGTAGTCGCCTTCGTCGCCGTCAACCTCCGCGGTACGCGGGACGTCGTATTCTGGGAAAAGCTCACCGTCGCCATCACTTTCTTTGCCTACGAGGGCTTTCGTGTCATCACAAACACCGCCGAGGACATGGCCGATCCTGCACGCACGCTTCCCCGCGCCATGATGACTTCGATCCTCCTCGTAATGGCTCTCTATGTTGCAGTGTCTTTCGCGGTCTTTGGCAACCTTCCCGCCGAGCGGGTGATCGCGGCGAAGGACTATGCGCTGGCCGAAGCCGCACTTCCTCTCTTCGGACAGATCGGATTTCGCGTGATCGCCCTGGCCGCGCTGGTGTCGACCGCCTCCGCCATCGGCTCGATCTCGATCCTCTTCG
This sequence comes from Deltaproteobacteria bacterium, assembly GCA_019312665.1. Classification (GTDB taxonomy): domain Bacteria; phylum Myxococcota_A; class UBA9160; order UBA9160; family UBA6930. Next base: position 1,438 of record JAFDCZ010000259.1, read on the forward strand.
TACACGGCGTGACGCACATCGGCCACCTTCGGAGAACCAGCGAAACCGGGGCATCCAGATTCGTCGTCGCCCTGGCGTCCCTCGCGAGTTTTGGGGCCATGGCCTTGGCATCGATCTACGTGAGCCGCGTTTCCCCAGAGGTCGTCGTGCTCCTCATCGGATTCGTGACATTCTCGTTTGGGCTCGAATTCGCGCTGCAACGCTGGATGGGACGAAAGATCCTCCCACGGGTCGTCTCCTGACTCTGCGTTCCGCGCTCCCCCCGAAGCAATCCGTCAGTTCTCGCCTGAGCGAATCGCCGCACCGACGTAGACCGTGGCGAGGATGGCGAAGATATAGGCTTGCAGGAGTCCGATCAGGATATCGAGTGCCATCAGCGGCATCGGCACGAGAAATCCCGTGAGCGCGACAAGCAGCACCACGATCAGATGCCCCGACATCATGTTCCCGAACAGACGCATCGAAAGCGCGAGGGTCCGCGAGAGTTCCGAGATGATATGGAGTGGGGCGAGCAGCGGGCTCGGACGAAAATAGCCAAGCAGATATCCACGCAGGCCCCGCGCACGAATGCCCGCCACAGGCACGGCAAAGAATACGATCGCGGCCAGCGCCGAAGTCGTCGCCAGACTCGCGGTGGGCGGACGAACGCCTGGCAGCTGCCCCGAAAGATTGCACGCCGCGATGAATAGAAAGAGACTTCCAGACAGTGTGACGATCGTCGGCTCCGCACGCCCCGCCACATCACGCACCAGCCGATCGAGCCAGTCGACGGTCAGCAGCGCCAAAGCGCCGGCCGTGCCATTGGGAGACCGCTTCAGCCTGATCCGCAGCACCAGTGCGACTCCGACGAGCGCCAACGAGACGGCCAACGACGTGAGCATCGTCGTCGTCACCGGGATCCGACCGACCCAGAACACCACCGTTTCGCCGAAGATCTGTGAATCCATTCGACCTACTTTCGATGCTCGCCCGCAATACGCCAGGCGACCACGCTGCCTAGCATCACACCGGCGACCAGCAACATCAGGGTGAAGCGCACTCCGCTCTCGAACCGCAGGTCGAGTCGAAGTCCGAGGAAGGTGCCCAGCACGGCGGGCAGCGCAATCGACCAGCCCACCGTTCCCAGCACCGAGAGCGAATTCCAGAACGAAGAAGCGGAAGGCTCACGCCGCTCCAGGCGATTCACATCCCGCTCCAGGGAAAGACGGGCGTCGGGGCGTCCGTCGCGCGAGGCCTTTTCCTCGAGATCAGCCAAAATAGCCTCCCCCGTCCGCCGGCGACGTGCCGCGAAGCTCCTGGAGAATCCCGGTCTGAAGGCGCTGCAAGACGGACCGCAGCTCGAGATCCGGACTGGGCTTGCCCAACGCCTCCGCAAGCCCTGCACGAACGGCCGCAGCACTCTCGCCGATCACGGCGAGCGGTGTCAACAACACCGCCTGCTTGCCATCGCAACGCAGGAGCCCTCCCGCTGTTGCGATGAAACAGACCCGATCGATGCCCGTCGCGAGCACGAGACCAGGCTCTACGACGAGCGCCGCCGCCTCCGAGCGGGGGCGCAGTCCGACCTGGCCCGTATCGGTCGGCACGCGCAGCGAGATCACGCGTTCGTCCAGCACACCGCCCTGCGGCGTTCGCACGACGAGACGGAGCGTTTGCTCAGCCATCGATTGGCTCCTTTCCGAGGTCGGTCAGGCTCCCGATCATGAAGAGTTCGCGCTCTCCGTGGGCGTCGCAGCGTCCGTCGAGAATCGCCGCGACATCGTTCACCGTCGTCTCGATGGGAACGCGGCGCCCGGGTTGCCCCGTAAAGGACTCCATGACGTGGAAGGGCTGGGTGAAATAACTCCGAAGGCGCCGCGCGCGGCCCACGGTGCGGCGGTCTTCCTTCGAGAGTTCTTCCATACCGAGCATGGCGATGATGTCGCGCACCTCCTGGTAGCGTCCGAGGACGCGCCGTGCTTCTTGCAGGACCTCGTCGTGACGATGCCCGATGATCTCCACGTCGAGCGCCTTCGACCACGAAGCGAGCGGGTCAACCGCCGGATAGAGGCCCTCGGCGGCGATGTCGCGCGAGAGGACGAGTGCGCTGTCGAGGTGCGAGAACGCATGCGTGATGGCCGGGTCGGAGTAGTCGTCGGCCGGCACGTAGATCGCCTGTAGCGAGACCATGTCGCCTTTCTGGGTGGCCGTGATGCGCTCCTCGAACTCGGCGAGATCGGCCGCCAGCGTCGGCTGGTACCCGACCCTCGACGGCATACGGCCGAGCAGTCCCGAAACCTCCATCCCCGCCTGGATGTGGCGATAGATGTTGTCGACCACGAAGAGGACGCTGCGGCCCTCCTGATCGCGAAAATACTCAGCGACAGCGAGGGCTGCGAACCCGATCAAGAAGCGCGCGCCCGGGGGCTCCTTCATCTGGGCGAAAACGAGCACGGATCGGTCCATCACCTCTCGGCTTCGCAGTTCTTCCCAGAGCTCGAGCCCTTCGCGTGAACGCTCGCCAATCCCAGCGAAGACAGCGACACCCTCGAGCGACTCGACGGTGTTATGGATGAACTCGGTCAAGACGACGGTCTTGCCGACTCCCGCCCCCCCGAAGACCCCCGCCCGGCCGCCGTGCATGATCGGGCAGAAGAGGTCGATCACCTTGATACCCGTCTCATAGACGTGACCGGACGCACGACGCTCTGCGGCCGACGGCGGCGGACGCCGAAGCCGAGCCCGAATCTGGCCGTCCAGGGGCGGACCTCCGTCGAGGGCGCGTCCATGGAGATCGATCACCCGTCCGAGCAACTCCGGTCCGACCGGCACCCGGAGCGGCTCGCCGCTGGACTCGACGGGATCTCCGCGCTTCAAACCGCGCGTCGATTCGATCGCAATCGCGCGAGCCGTCGTGGCATCATTATGCCCGTAGATCTCCCCCGTCACCTGCGCCCTGCCTTCCGGACGGCAAACCACACCGGAGCCAATCGCCGGAAGCACGCCTTCAAAGCGCATTTCGATGACCGTGCCGCGGATGGAGGTGATCTGGCCTCGCAGCAGCGCCCGGGACGTCATGACTCGCCTCCGATTGTTCGCTGTGCAACGCGCGAGGCCGCAACCACCTCGAGAACTTCCTGCGTCGAGGTCTCGCGCCGGATCGCGGCCGCGAGACGGCGGGTGGCTCCGATAGGCTCGTTCAGCCAGGAACGGGCGGACTCCGTGGTCATGAGGCGCTTACCGTGTTCGGAGGCCAGGGCCTCGAGGAACGTCTCGTAGAGCGAGGCAAACAGGTATTCACGGATGACGACCGTGCGAAGGTGATCGGAGCCGCAATACGGCGAGCTCGCGAGCGGCGGCAGATCCGAGGGCGGCCCAACCGGAAGGATCGGTACTCGCACCGGGGTGTACTCGCCGGCACCCTCGAAGCGCGCCG
>JAFDCZ010000260.1 GCA_019312665.1 Deltaproteobacteria bacterium
GCATCCGTCGGCGCGACGTAGACGTCTCGAATGACCCGCCATTCGCCACGGTCGGGAACACGACCCACTCGGGCGGCGCCTTCGACGACCGCTTCCCAATGTTGGGCGGTGATCGAGGCGTCGGGGCTGACGCTGAGGCTGACCGGGATATAGCCTTTTTCGCCTGCGAGCTTGTGGTTTTCCGATCCCGGCGTGAGCCCCGTGATCGCGATCGGAGGATGCGGCGTCTGAAAAGGGGTGAGGTGGTAGCCCAGGCCCGGCAAATCACTTTGCGCGGCCCCGGATGACCAGAACTCGCCCTTGAAGTCGCTTGCTCCCTTGGTCCACAGCCGGGTCATGATCTCCAGCGCTTCGAATGTCATCCGGCGGTTGCGACCACCTCCGGCGTCCAGGCCGAAGAGGTCATGATCGGTCGGGAGGGCACTGACGCCGACGCCCAGCTGATAGCGTCCTTCCGCCAGGTGATCGAGGTACGCGACGCGGTGGGCCAACTCCACGGGGTGGTGGTAGGGAAGCAGGTGGCCGAGCGGGCCGAGCCGGATCCGTTTCGTTCTCGGGAGTGCCTGTGCGATCAGCAGGTCGGGGGCCGGACAGGGCTCCCAGGCGGCGGTGAAGTGCTCGCCGATCCAGGCCTCCTCGAATCCGAGCGCGTCGAGCCGCTCGAGATCATCGAGATCCCAGATCTGGCCTTCGCGGATGCTCCGCTCAGGAGGGTGCGATGGCATGAGGAATGCGCCGATGTGCAATTCGAAGCCTCTTTCCTAGTCGCCCCTCGCTTTTTACGAGGCCAAGGGAACTCGCATGTGCGGAGCCTGGAGGTTGATTGCAACGCACAATCCGTGCCAGCTGAATATCTTGTGTACCCGTGCAATAGCTTGGGTCGAGTGCCATTGTGCCACGTAAATCCGAATAGTGGGACGCCATGCCTCGTTCTTGCCCGCATAGAAGCAGCCTTGACGCGTCCTCCGCTAATTCGACGCCGTTTCGGGTGCGTCCTCGAGCCACCACTTGAAGAGATCGTGGGCGACGGCCATGACGACGGCGCCGACGAAGAGGCCGATGATGCCTGCACGCATGAATCCACCGATTGCGCCGATGAAGATCACGAGCATGGGAACCTCGCTGCCTCGGCCGAGCAGCAGGGGCTTCAGGACGTTGTCGCTGAGACCGACGGCGATGCTCCAGATCGCGAACAGCACCGCCACCCCGGTCGAGCTGCTGCCGAAGACCCAGACAATGATCGGCAAGAGCACGATCAGCGTCGGCAGCTGGACGACGGCCAGCAATAGCACCAGCAGGGTCCAGACGCCGAAGGCCGGCACGCCCGCGACGAGCATACCGAGGCCCGCCAGGAACGCCTGGATGAACGCGGTGCCCAGGATGCCGCGGGCCACGCTCTGGACGGTGCCGCCGGCGAGCGCGATGAGTTCGCTACCGCGCTCCGGTACCAGCCGCTCCGCGACCCTGCGGGCCGCGTCCGTGGCGGGCCCTCCGGAAGCAAGCAGCACGCCGGCGAGCGCGATCGAGAGCGCGAAGACCACGAGCCCCATCCCGGTGGAGGCGGCGGTCTTCATCGCCCACCGGCCCACGGCCGTCAGCTGCGCGTTGACCGAATCGAGCGCCGCGTCGAGATTCCGCGAAGCCGCCGTCCAAAAGGCGTGGACCCGGTCGCCCACGATCGGCCAGTCGGCGACCCGAGCCGGCGGCGGGGGGACTTCGAGTGTTCCAGTCTCCACCTTCTCCACGAGTTGGGTCGCCGACTCCACCAGGTTGGTCGTGAGCAGAACGGAGGGAACGATCAGCACGAGCAGGGCGCCCACCGCGAGAATCGATGCGGCCATGGAACTCCGCCCTCCCATTGCGCGGCTGAGCTTTGCGTAGATCGGCTGGGCCATGATCGCGAGGATGATCCCCCAGACAATCGGCTCGAGGAACGGGCGCGCGATCTGGAAGCACCAGACGACCAGGAACAGGACGAGGCCTATCCGAATGCTCGACTCGAGCGCCCGCCTAAGGAAGGCTCGATCTTCGTCAGAAGCCATCATGTGCTCACTCCTTTATAGAACCCTCAGACTCGAGTCCATCTTCATCGCTTGACTTCCCCCGCCCTCGTGGACACTGAGAGTTCGGCGACCCACTGAACGATCGGCGCCGACCAGCACAAGGACGAACCCGGGCGGCGCCTTCGGCAACCGCCTCCCAATATTGGACGGTGATCGATGCGCCGGGGCAGACACTTAAATGTGAATGCAAACCCTGTGCCGGCGGCGCCGTAGGGAACACCGCTGCAGTCGATCGAACCGCGTGTACTCAGGTCACGCAAATCCAAAGAGCGAGACGCTGCACCACGTTTCTGGCGGGGCAGGTCCAGCCCGGGCAAGGAAACCTGATTCATCGACCAGGACGGCGAGGCGCGACCGCTTCGCGCGTTGGGTGGTCAACCTACGCTCACGGCGTTTTCAGCACCACCGCTAAGTCGTCTTCTGACAAGTCGCCTTCGGATCAGGCACCAAGGGGCCATTTTTGGAGGAGGGCCGGATTACAGCGCAGAAAGGTTTTCGCGAGCTTGAGCAAGTGCCACATAGCGAGGTGCATACTGCACGGGTTCGACGCTCAATACGAGGCTGAATCTTCGTCTGCGAGCGGACTACCATTGGTCGTTGATCGATTGAATACCAGCAGGGAAAAGCTCAATGATTCCGGGGCGGACCGATTCTGAGAACCCACAGCGGGATCCGGCGATCCCGACCGGGTTTCGTGCAAGCCACCCCGTGGTGCCGAGCTAGAATCAAAGAATGCAAGCACTCGTGGTGGGAGGAACGGGGCCGACCGGGCCCTTCATAGTGAACGGGCTCCGGGACAGGGGCTACCACGTCACGATCTTTCATCGGGGCACCCACGAGATCCCAGAGATCCCCGAGGACGTCGAGCATATCCACGGCGATCCGCATTTCCGCGAGACGATCGACGCCGCCATCGGGAGCCGCAGCTTCGACCTGGTCGTGGCCACCTATGGACGGATACGCCACGTCGCCGAGGCGATGATAGGCAGGACCGGCCGATTCGTCGCCGTCGGCGGGTTCGCCACATACCGCGGCTTCATCCAGCCGAGCGACCTAACACCGGCCGGCCTTCCAATCCCCGTCCGGGAGGACGCTGCCCTCGTCGCCACTGAGGAGGAGCAGCGATTCTCCTGGTTGATGGCGAGCACCGAGGAGGCGGTGATGAAGGCCCACCCCGGGGCCGCGATGTTCCGCTACCCCTACGTGTACGGCCCCTACCAGCTCGTGCCGAGGGAGTGGTGCGTGATCAGGCGCATCCTCGACGGCCGCCGTCAGATCGTTCTACCCGACGCGGGGCTAGCACTCCTCACCCATGGCTACGCCGAGAACCTGGCCCATGGCGTGCTCCTCGCAGTCGACCAACCCGAGGTGTCGGCCGGTCAGATCTACAACTGCGGCGATGATCGCCAACTCTCCCTTGCCCAGATCGTCGAGCTGATCGCCCACACCCTCGACCGGGAGATCGAGATCATCAATCTGCCTCACCAGCTGGCCTTCTCCGCCGGCCCACTCGCTCTTGGTGGCCACCACCACACGCTCCTCGACCTGACCAAGATCCGCAATCAGCTCGGCTACCGCGATGTCGTACCCGCCGAGGAGGCGCTGGTCCGCACCACGCGCTGGTACGTCGAGCACCCGCCCGAACCGGGGGGCGAGATCGAAGAGCGGCTTGGCGACCCTTTCGACTACGCCGCCGAAGACGAGCTGATCGGGCGCTTTCAGGCCGCGATGAGCGAGCTCGCCCCTGTCGCCGGTCGTCGCATCGGGCTCGACCACCATCCCTACCCCCATCCCACCGAGGCGGGGCTGGACCGGGACCACCGCAACCGCTGACCGGCTCCGGATGCAATACGCCTGGGAGGCTCTCGATGACGACCGCTTTCGATACTCAACCCGGGGATCCGTTAGTGGACTCCCCCGAACGCGCGGAGCTTCGTAGACTGATCCGCAAGCTGGTCGAGGACGTGTCGCCCCACGAGCGAACGAACGAACTCGACAAGAGCGAGACCTTCGACGAGCTGCTCTATTCGAAGCTCGGCGAATTGGGCCTTCTGGGCATCGACGCGCCGCAAGAGCTGGGGGGGGTCGGTGACGTTCGCGACCAGCTCGTCATCGTCGAAGAACTCGCCAAGGGACCGACCTCGATGGCGGCCTTCATGATCTCGCAGTTCGCCGTCGTACAGGTATTGGCGGGCTTCGGCCGAACGCCGCAGGCGCGCGAAGTGTTGCAGGCGCTGGTAGCGGGCCGCACGAAGGTCTCCTTCGCGCTCTCCGAGCCCGATGGCGGCACCGACGTCGCGCGTGTCATGAAAACCCGCGCGATCCGGACGGCATCGGGCCGCTTCGTGCTTCGTGGCCAGAAGACCTGGATCTCGGGTGCCGCCGAGGCCGATTGGCTGATCGTGCTGGCGCGCAGCGCCGAGATAGAGCGATCGCCGGTGGAAGGCATAACGATGTTCCTGGTGCCTACGAGCCTCCCGGGCATCGAGATCCGTGCGATCGAAACCTTCGGCATCCACGGTCTGTCCACCTGTGATGTCTTCCTGGACGGAGTGGAGATCGAAGAGGATGCGATCCTGGGTGATCTCGATCGCGGCATGCGCCAGGTCTTCGCCACCGTGAATCGCGAAGGATTGAACGCCGCTGCCGCGACACTGGGCGTGGGTATGGGGGCCCTCGAGCTCGCTGTCGCTCATGCGAAGGAGCGGCTCGTCTTCGGCAAGCCGATCGGATCCTTCCAGGTGCCGCAGCACTGGATGGTCGATGCCGCCGTTCAACTCG
>JAFDCZ010000261.1 GCA_019312665.1 Deltaproteobacteria bacterium
GCGCCCGGCCGAAGCACCCGACTCTTGTTGCGGAGGGCGAGCAGGAAGCCCTCCGGATCCTCGAGTTCTTCGAGGATGTCGAGCAGGAGAACCGCGTCGTACTCGAAGGGATCGAACGGCAGGGGATCGTTGAGGTCCGCCTTCAGGAAGCGGTGGAGCTGCCCCGGAGCGGGCTCCTCCCGGTCGACGCCAGTGACTTCGGCCCCCATCGCCGTAGCCGCCCCGGCAACGACCGCAGCCCCGCATCCGAGATCGAGCACCGTGTCCGGCGCGAGCTCCCGCAACGCCTCAACCGCCATCCGGTGGGCCGAATACAGCGCCGCGGTTCCTGAATTCCCCCGCCAGGGCGGGTCGTCGAGGTTGCGGTACCGCAGCGAGCACAACATCCCCATCCGGTGCATGCGGTAGCGAAGCGTCTCGAGGGTCACATTCCAGGCGTAGTCGAGACCGTCCACATGGCAATCCTCATCGCCATAGTGGGTGGGAATATCGAACTCCTCGACCGCGGCGCCGACATGCATGGCCTGGAGCAGGATCTGTGTGTCGAAATGGAAATCGTTCGTGTTGATCTCGAACGGCACCTTGGCCAGGAACGCTGAGCTGTAGCCCCGATACCCCGTGTGGTATTCGGAAAGCTGACGGCCCGTAAAGAGATTCTGGAAGCGCGTGAGGATCTGGTTTCCGACGAGCTTGTAGAGGGGCATGCCCCCGGCCCGTGCGGCGGCCAGATCGCCCATGCGGGAACCGAGCACCACATCGGCGCCCGTCCGTTCCCAGGTCTCGATGAACTGGGGAAGAAGCTCCGGCGCATATTGCCCGTCGCCGTGCAACAGGATGGTGAAATCGTATCCGGCGTCGAGCGCCTGCCGGTAGCCAAGCTTCTGATTGCCGCCGTAACCCTGGTTCACCGGATTGCGCGTGACCGTGACGTTCTCGATGCCGCGGTCATCGATCCAGGCTTGCAACAAGTCCGGGCCCGCATCGTTGGAGGCATCGTCGATCACCAGGAAGTGGATCCGCGGATCGTCGAACAGGTGCGCAGGTACGCGCTTGAAAACCGAGACCAAATGGCGCTCAGCGCGATAGGCCACCACGAACACGAGAATTCGTCCGTCGGATTGCCTTCGCCCTGGGCGAGGAAGCTCGGAAGCGTCAGTCGTGGTCATCGGCTCGGCCATCAAATTCCTCGGGCTCGGGAGCGTATCCCATGCCGCCAACAGCAGCAGGGCGCGCCCCTCGGGGAAGCGCATTGGGAGCGAATCCCCCCTCGGAAATCGCCGGCTCGTCGGGAGACCTTGAGCCCCAAATCGTCGCGGGCGCCACGGCCCGTCCATCGAGCATCGCAAGGGAATGAATACATTCCTGCCCGAATCAGAGAGCCCGGCGACGCGCGCCGGTGTCTAAGCAGCGGAGGGTTCATTCCTCGGAAAACCCTCGGGGAGTGTATCATTTCGTAGGAGTTTACACCCAAAATAGTCCCCCAAGGGGAGCGCTCGTCACTTCCGATCTTCTCTGGTGCACTCCCGGTTCGAAGCCAGCGAGGGGACGCGGGTTCTGCCCGACTCAGGGTGGCTCTTGAACGGTCGGGCCTCTCGGGCGCCGCACCACGGCTGGGCGGAACCAGGACATACGCCAGTGAGGAAATTCCCGATTCACCCCATCACGCTCCGCAGCAATCGAACGCCTCGTCGTGGATTCACCGCGATGGCTTGGATCGCCCTGCCCATCGGCAGCATGTGCCTTTCCCTCCTCGTTGGCTGTCAGCAGGATTCGATGAGCCTGGTGCATGAGGCTCAGGCGCTACTGGCCGGGAGCCAGCCCGAGCAGGCGCTCGTCTTGCTCCATGAAGCCTCCGCGAAGGATCCGGAGAATGCGGAGATCCGCTTCAGCATCGCGATGGCTCTCGTCCGTCTCGGCCGCTCCGCCGAGGCGCTCACACCACTCCGCCAAGCCGCCCAGAGTGAAGACTTCGGCGTACAGGCCGGGATCGTGCTCGCGAGCACCTTGGCCGAGGGGCACAAATTCGAGGAAGCCATGGCCGCCGCGGACGACGTCCTGGCGCGCTTCCCGGACGAGGCGGCCGCGCTCGCGATCAAGGCCAGTGCAGCCATCTCCCTCCACCGGGGCGACGTCGCGGTCGATGTGGTCGATCACATGCTGGCCCTCCAGCCAGACTCACTTGCCTTTCTGCACCTCCGCGCGATCGCGCTCAGCGAGGCGGATCAGTTGGACGAAACCGTTGCGATCCTCGACCGGCTGATGGAAACGGAAACCGAGGAAGACCCGGCCGACCCGGCACGCGCATGCGCTGCGCTTGCGAAGATCTACATCGGCAAGGGAATGAAGGACGAGGCGGCCGCGCGGCTCGGGGTCTGCAAAGTGCGCTTCGGCGACACCCCCAGATTCGTGCTCGCCTTGGCCGCCATGTACGACGAGTTGAACCTGCGCGACCAGGCCATCGACGTGCTGAGCGAAGGCGTCGAGGCCCATCCCAATGACGGCTCCTTGCGTAACGCCCTCGGCACGCACCTGCTCGTCGCCGACCGCTTCGAAGAAGCCGAAGCGCTCGTCAGCGAGGGACTCGAAAATGCCGCGGATCCCCGACGTTGGGCCGCTCTTGCCTCGGTACGCTCCGCCGCCGGGAATCTGAGCGGGGCCCATGAGGCCATCGAGCAGGCCATCGGGCTGATCGATCCGCCGGCACAGATCCACCTCTTGATGCTGGCCGATCTCCAGCTCCAACAGGGGCTGACGGACGACGCCGCGATCACGTCGGCTCGGTTGACGGAGACGCTCTACCGGAACGCGATCGAGGCCCGAATCCTCCTGGAGCGCGGCGAAGCGGCCAAGGCCCTCGAGCTCTTCGATACCGTACTTCCCCATTGGCCCCAGAACGCCAGCTTGCGGGTGTACTCCGCGCTGGCGGCACTCGACGTAGGCGATTCGGAGCGGGCAAAATCCGACCTCCTGCAGGCCACACGCCGGACGCCGGGCGACAGCGATGCCGCGATCTGGCTGGCGCGCATGTACTTCGCCGAAGGCAGCTACCTGAATGCAGCCCGGTTCGCGGAGCGACAGATCAACCAACGCGGGCCGACCGATCCCGCACCCTACGTTCTCGCCGTTCGCGCCTACCGTAGGGCCGACCAGCCTGAGCAAGCCCGTCGGATGCTCACTGCGATGGCCACGGTTCGGGATGGCTTGTTTGCCGGAGAGAGCATCGCCGAGGCAGGTCGGATCACAGCAGCGGCCGATGGACCCGGCGCGGCGCTCGAGGTCCTGGAGCAACGAGCAAACGAAGCGGGATTGGATCTCGGCGATCCAAACGCCGAACCGGTGTTGATCGAAGTGTTCCAGCAACTCGCCTCGGCCGGCCGGCTCGATGAGGCGAAGCGCCGAGCCAGCGCGTTGATCGCCGAGCACCCGGATCGACCCAACCTGTTGATGATCTCTGGCCGGGTCGCCCTGTTGCAAGGCAACGTCGAGGAGGCCGATGGCTTGTTTGCCCGCGCCTTGGAGCTGGAGCCAGGACATCCGGGCTCGCTTGCGGGCCAGAGCCTGGTGTGCCTCGAGCAGGGTGATGTGGCAGGCGCTTCCGAGGCCATGGACCGCGCCTGGCAGGCAGCCCACCATCCAGAGCACGGCTACATGGCCGCCCGCCTGCGGCTCGATCTTGATGATTTCGAGGGCGCTCGCGACCGGTTCCTGGGGCTATTGAAGGTGCATCCGGACAACGCAGCCGCGGCGAATGATCTGGCCTGGTTCTTCGCGGAACGAGGCGAGCAGCTCGACCGCGCTCGAAAGCTCGCGGAGCTGGCCGCGCGCCTGGCGCCTGGCGCCGAGGTGCTCGACACCCTGGGCTACGTCCAGCTCAAGCAGGGCGAAGCCGCCGCAGCCACCGACACCTTCCGCCAGATCATCGACCGCTGGCCGGAGTATTCGACGGCCCGCTACCACCTGGCGCTCGCCCTCGAAGCCAGTGGCCAGGGCGAGGAGGCACGCCAAGCGCTGGAAGCCGCCCTCGAAACCCCCTTCCCCGAGTCGGAACAGGCCAGGGCCTTGCTCTCGCGCCTTTCGGAAAGTGGCCGCACGGAGCTGTAGTCGGCGGACGCTTGCCAGCCAAGCACGTCTGGCGAAAGCGTGAGACGATTCGTCAGTTTGCGTAGGACGCGAGGATCTCGCGGGTATCCGCACCGAGAATCCGGGCCGTCCTTTCGGACTTCCGCGCGCTCGGCTCCCGGATGGAAAAGCTCTGCACCTCCGACCCGTCCGGTGGCACAGTACAGACCGCCGACATGACTGCCCCAAGCGAGATATCGAGGCGGCGGGCTTGCCCCTGCCTGCGCGCGGCCAGAACCGAGGCCGCCGCGTGAACTGCGGCAAGTGGATCGGCCGCGGCGTCCGCAACGAAGAGCGGGGCACCCGGCACTTTCCAGGCCAGTCCCGAGGCAGCCGCAACATCATCGCCAAAGCCAATTCGTTCGCGCTCGCTCTCGCGCAACCCATACGCCGTGATGCTCAGCCAGATACGTCCCGGCTTTTCGTGAACCCATGCCGTGGCATCGATCCCGAGTTGCTCCAGCGCACGCGGACGGGACGCCTCGATCACGATGTCTGCAGCTCCAACCAACCTGTGCAGGGCCGCACCCCCCGCGGCGTCTTGGAAATCAAGTGCGACGCTCGCTTTCCCCGCATTGAGCAAGTCGAAAAATGCCGCAGGGCCAGCGCGTGCACCATCTGGGCGACGCACGGATTCGACCTTGCAGACCCTGGCGCCACAACGCCGGAGCAGATCGGCGCACAGGGGGCCTGCCCACAGAGAGGAGAGATCGACGACCA
>JAFDCZ010000117.1 GCA_019312665.1 Deltaproteobacteria bacterium
GATGCCGTGCGTCGTGGAGTCCCGGAGCGAGCACTCCAGACGTTCTTGGGACACTCGGATGCGCGATCGACACGGCGATATGTACGCATGTCCGAGGAAGCGCTAGTCAGCGTCCTTCGCCCAACTAATCCGCCGACAGACTCGGATTTGTTGCCCACCTGTAGCCCGCAGGTTTCGGGTGACGCTAACCCACCGAAATCACAGCGCAAATTGGCGTCCCCAACGGGACTCGAACCCGTGTTGCCGCCTTGAAAGGGCGGAGTCCTAACCACTAGACGATGGGGACGCGCGGCTCGGAAGCCGCCGGCCGGCAGTATCGCGAATGGTGTTGAGACTGGCGAGCGCGGGCCGGGAAATCGTTGGATTAGGGCTCTCGCTCGTATTGGCCGACGTGCTTGGGGCAGCTCGGGCGAGGATCTGGCCATCGGCGAGGCTTGGAAGAGCGGCCGCAGCTGAAACCCGAATCGTGCGGCCCCGGGCTGCGACCCTGGTACCCTCCCGGGTCATGGACGACATCCAGATCCGACAGGAGAAGGCCCAGAACCTCTGGAACAGCGCGACACGGAAGATTCCGGCGCTTGCCAAGGCCTCGGAGGTGATCGGGGCGCCGGCGATCGATGGCGCCGCGATCGGTGGCCTCGTCGAGGCCCAGGACGAGGTTCTCACCTACGCCTGCGCCATGACGAATCCGGAGGTCTACGAGAACTGGGGCACTTTCCCGCCGTCCGGGCTGCTGTTGATCGGCCAGCCGGGCTCGGGCAAGACGCTGCTCGCCAAGGCCCTGGCCACCCGCGCCCAGACGGCCTTCGTCCACCTGGCGGTGCCGCGGCTCGCCCTCGAGATCGTTCACCAGGGCGGAAAAGTGGGAGATCTCCTCGAGGCCTGGAGCCAGGTTCTCTCCGAAATGCCGCCCACGACGGTCTACTTCCACGAACTCGAGTTCTTCCAGGCCGAGGAAATCGGCGGCCGCAGGAACGATCTGCCGATCGGACCGATCATGGATTTCCTCGGCGAGCTGACCGATCGTGCAGTGGCTCCGGAGCACATCCTGCTCGTGGGTTCGACGAGCCATCCGGACACGCTCCGGCCGGCGTTCGTCCAGCCGAGCCGTTTCGAACGCGTCGTCGAGGTCACGCCGACCTACCCGGACGACATCATCGCCGCGCTCCAGATCCACGCCGCATTGGCCGAGAAGCGGGCCGGCAAGAGCCTGTTCGGCGACATTGATTGGAGCGATGTCGTCAGCCGCTTCCGCGAGCCCTCCACCGGAGATTGGATCCATCTGATGCATAGCGTCCTGCGCCGCAAGGCCCGCTGCGAGGCGGCCGCCGAAGAGGTAGCGGCCGTGGATACCGAAGATCTCGTGCGCGAGGTCGATCTCTATCGGCGCACACGCAAGCGCCTGCCCCAGCGTTTACCCGCTGGCACCTACCTGTAGGCCGCGAGGAGCCATCAACGCCATGAGCACCTGGATCGTCACCGGTGGCGCCGGCTTCATCGGCTCGAACTTCGCCCGCCGGGCCCTCGCCAAGACGGATGCGCGCATCGTCGTCGTCGACAAGCTCACCTACGCGGGCAACCTGCAAAGCCTGGAAGATCTGGCGGACGATCCGCGCTTCACCTTCGTGCACGCAGACATCACCGACCGCGACGCCATGGATCAGCTCTTCACCAAGGAGCAGCCTCAGGTGGTGGTCAACTTCGCTGCGGAGAGCCACGTCGATCGTTCGATCGAGGGCCCGGCCGAGTTCGTCCACACGAACGTAGTCGGCACGCTCCAGCTGCTCGAGGCCGCCCGCGCCCACACCGCAGGCCTGTCGTCTTCGGAATTCGACGCCTTCCGCTTCCTGCAGATCTCGACCGACGAGGTTTACGGCTCCCTCGGGCCCGAAGGCCTGTTCCGCGAAGACACGCCGTTCGCTCCGAACTCGCCCTACTCCGCCTCCAAGGCCGGTGCCGACCACCTGGTGCGTGCCTACCATGAAACCTACGGCCTGCCGACCCTGCTGACCCATTGCTCCAACAACTACGGGCCCTACCAGTTTCCAGAGAAGCTGATCCCGCTGATGATTCTGAACGCCCTGGAAGCCAAACCGCTACCGATCTACGGCGACGGCCTCCAGATCCGGGATTGGCTCTACGTCGAGGACCACTGCAGCGCCCTGATGCGCGTGCTCGAAGCCGCGGCCCCAGGCTCGCATTACAACATCGGTGGCCGCGCGGAACACACCAACCTGGAGATCGTCGATCGCCTCTGCGCCGCCCTCGAGGCGGCCCACCCTGCCTCCGAGAACCCGGCCCTGAAGAGCCAGGGCATCGACCGCTACGACGCGCTCAAGACCTTCGTCGAGGATCGGCCTGGCCACGATCGTCGCTATGCGATCGACGACCGCCGACTCCGAGAAGAGCTCGATTGGTCACCCAGCCTCGATCTCGAAACCGGCATGGCCAAGACCGTCGCCTGGTTCCTCGAGAACCGGGAATGGTGCAAGGCCGTGCAGACCGGCAGCTACCGCCGGGACCGGCTCGGGCTGCTAGAGAGCTAGAGCGCCCGTCTAGCGAGCAGTCAGGGCGGTGCCGCCCTGGAGGCCGACCTGGTCGGCGGCGATGCGATGCGAGAGGCACGAGCGGCAGATGCCGTGGCTCGTTGCCGATTCGGTGGGGGCGGCCACGATCTGAGGATCGGGCCGGGCCGAGATCACCGATTCACACCATGCGCAGATAATCATCTCGTAGGGGAAGTGGCCCTCCGGCTGAAGAGGTGGCAACAAATCCCAAGATTGGGACGTCCCGATTCTGGGACGGGGCGCTTGCCCTTCGGACGTAGTGCAAAACCCCCACCAAAACGGCGAATCCAATAGAGCCGTCCGTCCTTGGGGATTCCCCTGACGGCTGCACATTCGTGAGGCGGCAGCCCCGATGCAGGCTGCACATCGCTTGCCCGCGATCTGCGCGGAACCGAGCTCAAACCGTCCCAGACTCAGGAATTCCTCGGGTTTGAGCCGATCGGCAACAGGCGCCGCAACCTCGCGATCTGCCATTGCTTCACCGGCCCCCGGCAACTCCCAGAGAGTCGGCACGAGCCTTGAAAGGGACAGCCTGTCCGGAACCCGCCGAAGGAAGCCCCCCTTATGTCCGAACCCGCCGTCCTCTTCGTGGACGATGAGGTGAACATCCTGAAAGCCCTGCAGCGCTTGCTGCGCCATGAGGGCTGGAACGTACTCACGGCCAACCGTGGGTCGGAAGCACTCGCGCTGCTCGACCAGCATCCAGCCCAGGTGGTGGTCTCCGACCAGCGCATGCCGGAGATGAGCGGCGTCGAGCTGCTTTCGTCCATTCGCCAGCGACATCCCGCGATGGTCCGGATGATGCTGACCGGATACACCGAGATGAACGTCGCGGTCGATGCGATCAACCAGGGTGAGATCTTCCGGCTGATCACCAAGCCGTGGAACGACGAGGAGCTGAAGGCCACCCTGCGCCAGGCCTTCGATCACTACGCCCTCAAGAACGAGATCAAGCGGCTCAATCAGGTCAGCCGCGAGCAGAACCTGCGCTTGCAGGACATGAACCGAAATCTCGAGGGCAAGGTTCGCGATCGCACCAAGCAGCTTGCCGAGAAGCACCAGGAGCTGCGCATCGCCTACGTCCAGACCATTCGCGCGCTGGCAGAGGCGGTCGATGCCAAGGATTCCTACACCCGCGGCCATTCGGAACGGGTCGGCGTCTATGCGTCGAAGATGGGCCGGGAGATCGGCCTGCCGAAGGAAGTCATCGAGCGGGTCTACATCTCCGGCCTGCTGCACGATGTCGGCAAGATCGGTGTACGCGATGCGGTGATCACGAAGCCGGATCGGCTGACTCCCGAGGAGTACGAAGAGATCAAGATGCACCCGGAAATCGGTGCACGCATCTTGCAGCCGGTGGAGTTCCTCTCCGACGTCGTTTCCTGCGTGCGCCACCACCACGAGTGGTACGACGGCTGCGAGCGTGGTTACCCGGACCGCCTGGCCGGCGACTCGATCCCCCTGCCCTCTCGCATCATCATCGTGGCCGACACGGTCGAGGCCATGACCAGCGATCGCCCCTACCGCAAGGGCATGCAGCTCGACGCCGTGGAGCGGGAACTCGTCAAGTACTCCGGCTCGCAATTCGACCCGCGCTGCGTAGACGTGATGCTCCGGCTGCTCGAGGACGAGGGCGACTCGTTCATCAAGAAGGACCAGAAGTTCGATATCCATGCCTTCCTCGAAGTCTGAAAAAGACGACCTGCGCGGCGGCATCCGCCTGCTTTCCCAGGAGCTCGCAGCCCTGGGCATGGACTTGCATGCCACGTTGCAGGAAGAGCCCCGTTTCCTGCTCGATCCGCGCCTGCTGAGCGCTCTTCACCAGGAGCTCTTCAGTCAGCTCGGGCCCGTGGATGCACGCGCCGCCCTGGTGCAGATGGGTTTCCTTCACGGCCTGCGCGACGCGCTGCGTGTGGTGCAAAGGGGCTTCGGCGGTTCGGGGGCCACGCTCTCTTCCGCGACGAGTTCAGCGCCCTCGTCCAACGCGTTGCTTCCGATCCGTTTCTCGCGCTCACCCTCGGGTGGGGGCGGCCTGTTGATTCAAGGCATCTGGCCCCAACGCCACGAGGCCGAGGCCATCCTTGCAGTGCTCAGCACTCGCAGCGAGCCCGCTTGCGCCGTGAGCGCGGGCTTCACTTCAGGCTGGCTCTCGGGCATCTACGATACGGATCTCCTGGCCTTCGAGACGACCTGCCGCGCGAGCGGCGCAGAGGAATGCGGCTTCGAGGCCCGTGACGCTTCTCAGTGGCACCGCTCCGATGATCCCGCAGTCGAAGAAGCGCTCCTCGCCCTGCCCTTCGCACCGCTTCGAGATGTGGTCTCCCGGCACATGGCGGAATATCCCGAGCCTACCGAGACTCCGACGGACGGTTTCGAACCCGGCGCCGCCGTCGTGCACGTCTGGGGCCCGGTCATGGTGATCCCGTTCTCCGGCCCGGAGGAATCCCTTCGTGCCCTCGCGCTGATTGGCAACGACCCGGGTGCACGAGAGGTGCGTGTCGTGGTCATCGATCTCTCCGGCGCGATCATCGACGAGGGCTTCGGAGCAGCGGCCCTGGAGCAGATCCTCGAGGCCATCGAAGGCTGGGGCGCGGAACCGATCCTGGCCGGCGTCTCGCCACTTTCCGAACGCGTTGTCGCGGGCCTCGAAGCCTCACACCTCGTGGTCTCGAAAGACCTTCCGGAAGCGATCGCCCTGGGCTTCCAAGTCGCGGAACTCCAGAAGCGCGGCTGAACAGCCTTCAAGTCCGGCTCGCGTCTGCCCGCCCGGCTGAACACCCTTTAAGTCAGGTCGGCGTCTGCCCGAAAGCGGAGCGATGGCGTCCCTCGCGGACACACCGCTTCCCCGCCTGCTCGTCGAGCTGCATCGTCAGGGCTTCGAAGGCTGGGTCACCCTCGAGCGCGGGAAAGTGCGCCGTCGATTCCTGTGGCAGGGGGGCGTGCCCACCCGTCTCGAATCCAACGCGGAGGGCGATGCCCTCGTGGAGCAGCTGATCACGCGAGGGCTCGTCGGGGAGGACGCGCGCACCAAGGTGCGCCGCGCGATGGCCGCCAAGCCCGCAGCGGAGCTGGCCGTGCTCGTGGGTCTGAAGCTCGCAGCCCCGCGCGATCTCCTCGCCGCGGTGGGTGACCAGCTGCGCGGCAGCCTGCTCGATGCCATCGCCTGGGAGAGCGGAACCGTGAGCTTCGAGCCCATGCCCGCTGGCGACGGGGCCCCGCCGGCCGCACCGGTAGACGTACTGACCGTTGCGGCGGAGGGCGTGGCTCGCACTTGGCGCTTCGACCAGGTCCTCCAGAGCCTGGGCGACAACGTCACGCACTTCCCGAGCCGCGGAGCCTCGTTCGACGCGGTTGTCGAGAGGCTCCCTCGTTTTGCCAGCCTCGACACCCTGCTCGAGGGAATCTGCGGCGGCGAGTCCGCCTTCAACCTCCTGCGACGAGTCTCCGACCCGTCTGCATGCGGAGCCTTCTGGCTGCTCGACGCGTCTCGGAGCCTGGAGTGGAGCAGCACAGCGACCCACGGCCAGGCGGAGGAACAGGAGAACGTTGAGCCGCAAGGACCGGCGCTTCCCGAGCTCGAGATCGTCGTCGCCGGCTGTTCCGGGGCCAGCTCAGCCAAAGCCTCTGTGGCGGCCTCCCGCCTGACGACTGCCCAGGCGGAAGCGAAGACCGAGAAGCTTCGGCAGGAGATCCTCGAACTCCACGGGCAACTCGGCAGCCTCGACTACTGGGCGCTGCTCGGCGTCGAGCAGGAATCACCGGCACCGGAGATCAAGAAGGCGTACCTGAAGCTCGCCAAGCGGCTGCATCCGGACAAAGTCGCCCAGGTTGGGCTCGAAGACGTCAAGGAAACAGCCAACGAACTCTTCGCAGAGATCACCCGAGCCCATCAGGTACTCGCCGACCCTGACGAGCGCCGAGCTTACGAAGCCTCGCTCCAGGGCCACACCACATTTGACGCGGATCGCCTTGGGCAAGCGGAGACCTTGTTCCGCAAGGGTGAGCTGTTGATGAATGCCGGAAACTTTCTCGGCGCCTTCGATCTCCTCGAAGCAGCGGTCCAGCTCTGGCCCGAGGAAGCCGACTATCAAGCCGCGCTGGCCTGGACGCTGTTCAAGAAGAATCCCCCCGAAGATGCCCGAGCCATCGAGCATTTCGACAAGGCCCTGGCCCTGAACGGCGACAACGCTCACGCCCGCTTGCGATTGGCTGTCGTCCTGAAGGCGACTGGCGATTCCGAGCGCGCTGCGGCCGAGACCGCAAAGGCCCAGGCGCTCGATCCGAACGCCACGGTCTAGGGCGCGCCCGCCTCGAGCCAAGCACGCAATGCGCGATCCGGAATCGCCATCGCGGTACTCGGGTCTTCGATGACGCGCGGCAGTTCGGGAATGAGAAAGCCCACTTCCTCGCCGTTCGCGAGACGCCAGAAGATGCGAGCGGTTCGATCGCCGCTGCGCAGCCAGGGCCCGTCCAGGCGGGCGCCCTGGGCAAGGGGAAGGAAGGCGTCCAACGGGTCGGTCTGCCAGGCCGCAAGGGCGACGCGACGCAAGCTCTTGCCACTGGGGAAGGCGTAGAGGGCTCGCAGGCTGGGCGCCTCCAGGCGTCCCCCGCGTCGTACGTGCCGACCCACACGCCGGATCGCTTCCGGCGCCGCCACGAGCGGCCCCTCCGCGGCACGCACATGCCCCGAAAAGCCCAGCGCGTGCCCGAGTTCATGAACCAGGGTGCCAAGCCGTTCGTCCGGGGTGATCGGGCGCATGTGCCCGCGCCAATCCGGGCCGACCTGACGGGAGATGTCGACCTCTGCCCGCTCCACGAGCAGCGAACCCGGACCCTTCCTTCGACAATCGACTCGCGCGATGCCGATGCCAAGCGCGCCTGCATCCCGCGTGGGCGGCTCGCCCTGGAAGCGTACGATGAGTTGCGCAGGCCGCCCCTCGCTTGCACGCAGAAGCGTCACGCCGAGGCCTGCACCACTCCATGCAGCCAGGGCCAGATTCACGTCGAGATCTTCGTTCGCGCTCGCCTCTCCCTCGACGCCCACCGCCAGAACGGACCCCGTGGGCCAGCGACAGGTGCGAAGGCTCACGCTCCCTTCTTGCACCCAGACCACCGGGTGGAGATCGGCCAAGGGATCTCGCGGTCCCACGCAGGCCACGAGGGTTCCGACCAGCAAGAGCCCGAGGTTCCGCCTCACCCGCTGTGGCGATCGCGCACGCGACCATCCCAGGCGTAGAACACGCATGTGCCCAGAATCGTCAGGGCCGCCGCCGCGAAGAACATTGCAGAGAAGCCCGAGCGCTCGATCCAGAGCCCGAAGAACGGTCCCCCGGCGAGTACGCCCACATCGAATAGCGCCGTGAACACCGCCATGGCCATGCCCCGGTTCGCTTCCGGCGTTCGGGTAACAACCATGCCGAACAGGATCGGAAACGCGTAGCCATGCCCGATGCCACATAGCAGGCCCCCGATGACGATGTCTCGATCGGTCGTTGCCTGACTGAGCCAGAGAAAGCCGGCAGCCAAGGCCACCAACGCCGGCAGGAGAATGCGCTTGGGGCCGATGCGATCGGGTAGCCAACCGAAGAAGACGCGCAGGAAGAGCGCCGCCACCGTATAGGCGGTGAAGAAGGAGCCCACGCTGCCGATGCCCGTCTCGTCGACGAAGCGCCGCGTAAAAACGAAGAGCGCAGTGACTGCAACCGAGAACGTGCCGCCGATGAGCCAGAGGGGCTTCAGGTCCGATTGCCGAAGCGCGGCGCGAAGCCCAGCAGGAGCCCCATCCCCTTCGGCCGCGGCCCGGCGCGCACGCCACGCCTCGGGCAGAGCGACCGACACCATCGCGGAGAGAACCGCCAGACCGAGCGCGACCTGGAACAACGCATCGAACCTCGCATCCCCTGCCCCGCTGAGCCCGAGCAGACGATCTCCGAGCACGCCGCCGATCGCCATCGGCAGCATGCCCGAGACACCGAACCAGGCCAGGCCCTGGGTCCGGTTCCGCGCCGGCACGTGATCGGCGGCGTAGGTAAACAACGCGGAAAACAGCATCGCCTCGGCGAGCCCGTGAAGCACTCGGACCGCGTAGAGGGCTGGCCCGATGCTGTCGATCCACAGGTAGAGGCCCACCACCGCGGCGTTCAACACACCACCCACCAGGATGACGGGCCGCCTGCCATGCCGATCCATCGCGCGGCCGATCGGAGGGCGCAGCACGATGGCCGCAACCGCCGTGATGCTGGAGATCCAGCCGATCTCGGCATCTCCCGCTCCTAGATCGTGGAGATAGCCCGGAAAGTGAAGGAAAAGGTTGAAGGCTGTGCCCTGGAGCATGTTCACCCAGAAGCAGAGCCAGAACGCACGAGAGGAGAGGCTTTCGGCCATGGGAGCTGACCTAGAGGCCCGGGATCGCGAGGTCCGTGCTGGCGTCGACCGGGAAGCCGAAAATGCGGCTGTAGAAGACCAGCTCGGACTCGAGTGCCTTGCAGATGTTCTCCGCCACGCGGAAGCCGTGGCCCTCGCCGGGAAAGGTGACATGGGCGTGGGGAATGCCGCGCGCGGCCAGGGCCGCCACCATCGCCTCGGCCTGATTGGGCGGCACGATCGGATCGTCGAGGCCCTGCAGGAAGATCGCGGGGCAGGAGAGGCGCTCAGTGAAATGGATCGGCGAACGCTCGCGGTATCGTTCGCGCGCCTCGGGGTACGGGCCGACCAGGCGATCCAGGTAACGCGCCTCGAACTTATGCGTATCGCGCACCAGGGCCTCGAGATCCCCGATCCCGTAGTGGCTGGCACCTGCGCCGAACACGTCCCGGAAGGTCAAAGCGCATAACGTCGTATAGCCGCCGGCGCTTCCGCCGGTGATCGCCAGCCGCGCAGCGTCGGAGGCGCCTTCACGGACGGCGAAGGCCGCCGCCTCGCAGCAATCGTCCACATCGGCCACACCCCAGGCGCCGCGCAGGGCGTTCCGATAGGCGCGGCCGTAGCCGGTGCTGCCTGCGTAGTTGACGTCCATCACCGCGAACCCGCGGCTCGTCCAGTACTGGATCCCAAGCCGCAGGGCCGGGCCCGTGGCAGCCGTCGGCCCACCATGGCTCTTGACGAGGAGAGGTGGCGCCTCGCCAGCCGGGCCCGAGGTTTCGGGATGCGTCGGGCGGTACAGGAATGCGTGAGCCTCGCGCCCGTCGGTCGACGCGTACCGCACAGGCTGGGCGACACTCCACAGCGCCGGGTCATAGCCCGTTGTCTCGAAGGCTGATGCGATCTCTTCGATCTGACCCGTGTCCAGGTCGAGCCTGCAGACCGTCATCGGGCGGGTCGGGCTGGCACCGAGGAAGACCGCGTTGCGTCTCTCTACACGCAGGCCTTCGAGCTCGTTGAAAGGGGTCGCCAACACCGAGGCATTGCCGTTGCTCAGATCGAGGCGCACCAGCTCGTCGCCCCGCTCTCCGCTGCGGATGCACAAGAGCCGGTCCTCGCTTTCGAAGTCGTAGCTGGAGAGCCCGAACACCCAGAGCGGCCGACCAAACTCGGCGGCCTCGGCGCAAACAGGAATCGCCCCGCCCTCGCGCAGCTGCTCCAGATTCCACCAACCCGAGCGATCGCTGATCCAGGTGAGCACGCCTGCCGGCGAGAAGCGGGGTTGGAAGATCGATTCGTCCGGGCCGCCCGCCACACGGCGCGGCGCCCCGCGCGGGCCCTCCGGCCCGAAGCCCAACACCAAGAGGTCCGTACCGTCCCACGGCATGTTGGGATGATCCCAGGCGATGCACGCCAGCTGATCGCCTTGGGGCGAGAAGGCCGGCATGGCCACGAAATCCCGACCTTCGACGAGGACCCGGCGCTCCCCGGTCGCGAGACCGAAGGCGACCAGCCGATTCTCCGGCTCCTTGCCTTCTCGCGGCAGCTCCTCGACGGCCACCAGGAAGCGGCCGTCCGGCGAGGCCACGAGATCGGCGTAGCGCGCACCGGCCAGGGTACCGCCTACGGGCGCGTCGCCGAGCCGTTGGATGCCGTCCTGCCCCAGCACGATGTACGCAACGCTCTCCCCGAGCAAGCCGTAATCGCCACCACCGTACTCGTGGACCCGGGTTCGCACGTTCTCCGATTCGGGCGTCAGAGGCTCCGGCGATTCCCCCGGGCGCGCGCGCATCAGCTGCTGACGTCCGCCCTCATCCGGCCGCCCTTCCAACCAGAGGACGTTCCCCTGCTGAAGGCGCGGCTGTCCGACCCGCCGAGCGGCGCGGGCCAGCTGGTCGGCAGAGAGCGGAGATTTCCAGGAGCCATAGGGTGCGGTGCGGTTCATGAGCGTCGAGTAATGTACCGATCCATGACGCCGTTCGACGCCAGCCTCTTGATCGGGGGAGGCCTGCTCGCCGGGGTCATCAACACCCTCGCCGGCGGCGGTTCCATGCTCACCGTCCCTCTGCTGGTGATGGTCGGCCTTCCGGGCACCCTGGCGAATGGCACCAACCGTGTCGGCATCCTGATCCAGAACGGCGTGGCCTCCTGGGGCTTCTGGGCCCAGGGCGTGGGCGATCTCCGCCGCAGCCTGCCGGTGATCCTGCCGGTGGCGGCCGGAGCCGTGGTTGGGGCCCTCGTAGCGTCCAAGCTGCCCGACGACGTCTTCGAACGTGTCTTCGGCATCGTCATGCTCCTCCTGCTCATTCCCACCGTGCGGGGAGTCAGCCGGCCTGCCACCGGGCCCGCCAAGCCTCATCCGGAATGGCTCCGAGCACTCGTGTTCGTGGCGATCGGCCTTTACGGGGGCGCCTTCCAGGCAGGCGTCGGCCTGCTGTTGATGGCCGCCCTCTCTTTCGGCGGCATCGATCTGGTTCGCGCCAACAGCATCAAGGTGCTGGTGAACTTCTGCTTCACCCTGCTGGCGGTGCCGATCTTCATTGCGGCCGGCCAGGTCTCCTGGCCTGAAGCACTCGCCCTTGGCGCCGGTTTCGCAGCCGGGGGTGCTTTGGGCGCCCGACTTGCCGTCAAAGGCGGAGAGCGGTTGATCCGCCCCGTTCTCGGTGTCGCCATCGTTGCGTTGGCCGGACGAATGTTCGGCCTCTACTAGCGCCAACCCGAACCCTTTGCAGAGGAAGCCCCATGCCCGTTCGATGCGAAAAGCCCGACGACCATCCCCACGTCGCACTCGTCACGATTGACCGGCCTGCGAAAGCGAATAGCCTCGATCCGGAAATGCTCGGCGAGCTTGCCGGAATCTGGCGCGCACTCGCGGACGACGAATCCATCCGTTGCATCATCCTGACCGGTGGCGGCGACCGGGTCTTCTGCTCGGGCATGGACATGAAGACGACGATCCCCATCTCCCAGGCCCTGGCCCGGGGCGAGCGGATCGACGAGCGCAGCTTCGAGGGCCTGCGCAATGTCCAGCTGGCGCTCCTGGCGGGCTTCGATCTCGGCAAGCCTCTGATTTGCGCCATCAATGGCCATGCGCGCGCCGGGGGATTCGACCTGATGCTCGCGTCCGAGCTTCGCTATGCCGTGCCCCACGCGACCTTCGCTCTCGAAGAGGTTGCCCTCGGCCTGTATCCGACGGGCAATGCCACGGTCGCACTGCCTCGCCAGATCGGTTGGGTGCAGGCCCACGATCTACTCCTGACCGCCCGGCCGATCGATGCCCAGCGCGCCCTCGAGATCGGCCTGCTCAACGCGGTGGTCCCCGCGGACCAACTGCTCGATACATGTTTCGAAGCCGCCGACGCCATCGCCGCCAACGCCCCCCTCGCCGTGCGAGCAACCCGCGCAGGGGTTCGCGAGCTTCTCACTCTGCCCCTCGAACAGGCCTACGTGCGGCAGGAAGAACTGGGGCGACCCATGCGGAAGACTGAAGATGCCCGGGAAGCACAACGGGCTTTCGCGGAGAAGCGAAAGCCGGTGTTCCGAGGCTGTTAGGGCCCAAGTGGAACCCGATCACTCCTCCCTCGGTACCTGCGACCCGAAGGTCCGCACCGAGAGCTGGGGATCGAGGCGGATCAGCACGGCGCCATCGCGGCCCGTCCAGAGGAGCGCCGCGCCTTGGCGCGCCACCGCGTCGCGAACCTCGGCGTGAGGGAAACCGAAACGGGATCGTTCCGGTGCCGACACGACCGCGATGCGCGGATCGATCGCACGAAGCCAGGCGCGGCTCGTCGAGGTACGGCTCCCGTGATGCCCGAGCAACAACACGTCCGCGCGTAGATCCGTTCCCTGCGAAAGCAACGCTGCTTCCTGGTCGCTTGGAAGATCACCCGGGAGGAGAACCCGTTGGCCGTTCACGTCCACGCGAAGGACCAGGGATCCGGCGTTCCTGCTCGGCGCCGAAAGCCACCGGCTCGGCCACAACACGGTCACCCGAGCCCCCGCTGGGCCACGCCACGAATCTCCGGCTGCGGCTTCCTCGACTTCCACGCCACGCAACCGGGCCGTCTCGAGCAGCCCGCCGAAGACAGGATCGAGACGCCCTCCCGGAGGCAACCAGAGCCGATCGCTCGACAGGGCCTCGAGCACCGCTGGCAGCCCGCCTCGGTGGTCCACATCGCCATGGGTCGCAACGACCAGATCGAGCCGACGGACGCCGAGTGCGACCAGTGCGGGAACCACGATGCGGCGGCCTCGGTCGAAGCGGCCGGGCACCGCCGATCCGCCATCGATCAGCAGGTTCGAGCTTCTCGTCTGCACGAGAATGGCGTCGCCCTGCCCAACATCGAGGACGACGACACGGGGCACGGCCGGCAGGATTCGCGCTGGCGGGCCGAGGGTGAGGACGACGATGACGGCAGCGGAAGCCAGAACGCGGAGGTGCGTTTCGGGGCGATGCATCGCGGCGAGTCCGATCGCAAGCGCGACGCCCACGACAGCGCCGGAAGGACGCACGGGTGGCGCAATCGGAAGTGCTCGCGCAAGCGCGTCGGCAGCTCTCAGGAGATGCTCCGCCAGCACCGCCGCCGCATCCACGGCGACGGCCGCTGGAGGCCATGGCGCAAGGAGTGCGGCAACCAGGGCTGCTGGAAGCAACGCCAGGCCCACCAGAGGAACGGCAATCAGGTTCACCAGCAAACCGAACCACGCCACCTTGCCCAGGTGCCACGCGGCCAGGGGTGCGGTGGCGAGGATCGCCGTGGACGACGCATGCAGCAGTTCGACTCCCCTCCCCCGCCAACCCACCTGCGAT
Source organism: Deltaproteobacteria bacterium (assembly GCA_019312665.1). Lineage (GTDB taxonomy): Bacteria > Myxococcota_A > UBA9160 > UBA9160 > UBA6930. The sequence goes on from JAFDCZ010000117.1 coordinate 13,738, forward strand.
GGGCCCACCGATCGGCTGAGCGCCGCAGCCGCAGCAAACGAAAGCTGGGCGCCGGGCGCAAACAAGGCAGCCGGTTCCACCCAGAGGAGAAGCGCAGCCGCAGCGATCAAACCATGACTTCGTGGCAATGGGCGGCGGCGGACCGCCGCCATCGAGAGCGCGGCCAGCAGGACCCATGCTCTCCGTACAGGGAGCTGGCCTCCGGCGAGCCACGCATAACTCGCAGCGGATACGAG
>JAFDCZ010000118.1 GCA_019312665.1 Deltaproteobacteria bacterium
GAAACAGATTCGGATTTTGATTCGGATTTTCCTCCACACACGACGATTGTGCGACGAAGGGGAAGCCATGGCCCAATCCACAGCCCCGCCGCTCCAAAGCGTCAGCCGCCCGAAGCAGGCGAGAAGCGAGCGCACACTCCAGAGCATCCTCGAGGCTGCGGAAGAGTTGATCGAGGAGAAGGGGCTCGCGGATTCCTCGATTCCGGAGATCGTGCGTCGCGCGGGCTCTTCTGTCGGCGGCTTCTACGCCCGCTTCAAGGACAAGAACGAGCTCTTGAGCGCGATCGAGGAGCGCTTCTTCCGCGACATGTCGGCACTCGTCGATCAGCTGGCAGACGGTCAGCGCTGGAGCGACACGGGCCTCCCGGCGATCGTCCAGGTTTGCGCATCCGAGTTGGTGCGAATCGCCCGGCAGCGCCGCAACATGATCGCCGCATTTCTGCAACGGGCCACCGATGATCCCGCCACGCGTGCCGACGCGTTGCGTTTCCGTGCGAGCGTTTCCGAACGCATCGGACGGCTCGTGCTCTCGCGCTCCGAGCGCATCACTCATCCCCAACCTGAGATCGCTGTCGATCTCGGTGTCCAGTTCGCCTTTGCCTTGATGCTCCACCTGGTGCTGATGGGCGAGGTGCGTGCCGCCGGTCGCGTGCTTTCCGATGAAGAACTCGCCACCGAAATCTCCCGAAATTTCCTTTCTTATGTCGCGCCCCAGGAGTCCTCATGAAGTACGAGCAGAAGAACCCCGTTCCGATTCCCCCCACCGGGAAATACCAGGAAGTCGAAGCCACGATCGGTACGGTCTTCGATTGGGAGTATTCGCTTCGTAAACAGAATCTCCTCACGCTCTTCGAGAAGGGCAAGGCGCTGAATTGGAACGCTTCGGATCTCGATTGGGATACCGATGTCAGCATCGAGAGGATCATGGCCGAACGGTCGGCTGCCGGCGCAGGCGACGTGATGAACAACGTGATGAACCCGCCGAAGAAGATGACCGACAAGGAAATGATCGAGCTGCAGCTGAACATGAACGGGTTCATGCTCTCGCAGTTCCTCCACGGTGAGCAGGGCGCATTGCTCGCCACGGCGAAGATCGTGCAGACCGTCCCCTGGGAAGAGGCGAAGTTCTATGCTGCCAACCAGGTGATGGATGAAGCGCGTCACGTCGAGGTCTACCACCGCTACCTCACCGAGAAGCTGGGCCTCTCCTACGAAGTGCATCCCAGCCTGCAGACACTTCTCGGCGACATCATCTCCGATTCGCGCTGGGACGTGACGTTCCTCGGCATGCAGATCATGGTCGAGGGGCTGGCCCTCGCCGCGTTCGGGATGATGCGCATGATGATGGCCGGCGAGCCGCTGATCCAGGACATCACCTCCAGGATCATGGCCGACGAATCCCGCCACGTGGCCTTCGGTGTCATGACCCTCGACAAGCTCTATACGGAAGAGATGAGTGGGAACGAGCTTCGCGAGCGCGAGGAATTCGTGATCGAGGCCACCCATCTCCTCCGCGAGCGCCTGCTGATGACCCAGGTCTTCGAACGCCTCGGCTGGGATGTGCCGCTGTGGACCGAGTGGGCCAAGGAGATGCCCTTCATGGTCGGCTTTCGGCAGATGACCTTCTCGAAGATCGTCCCCAACCTGAAGCGCCTGGGCCTTCTCACGCCGCGGGTGCGGGCTGCCTACGAGAAGATGGATCTGTTGCGCTTCGAGCACATGAAGGATTCGGTCGAAGAGCCCGAGCCGACGCCCCCGACGGAGCTGGTGCAGATCCTGATGCAGTTCCTGGCCGAGGGGCCCAAAAACGGCGAGGCCGTGGTGCCGGGAGCCGCCGCTCGCTGAGGCCCTTGCGGAGACCACCTTCAACCCATCAAACTCCTCCGTCCAGCAATGGGGGCGCGGGAAATGCAGAAAATCCGGATCGCGATCGTAGGTGTCGGAAATTGCGCCAGCTCACTGGTGCAGGGGATCCACCACTATGACCGCCAAGGGCCCGATGCCGCCATCGGGCTGATGCATGAAGAGATCGGTGGCTATCGACCCTGCGATCTCGAGGTCGTAGCGGCCTTTGATATCGATCGTCGCAAGGTCGGGCGGGACGTGGGTGAAGCGATCTTCGCCGCGCCCAATTGCACCCAGATCTTTGCGCCGGATGTACCGAAGGCCGGCGTGCCGGTACGCATGGGCCGGATCCTGGACGGCGTTTCAGCCCATATGGCAGAGCACGCCGCCGCGCGAACGTTCCAGGTTGCCGATGGGATGGAAGCCGATCGGGCCGAAGTGATTCGCGTGCTCCGGGAGGGCGGGGCCGAGGTGGTCTTGAACTACCTGCCCGTCGGTTCGGAGATGGCCGCACGCTTCTATGCCGAGTGCGCGCTCGAGGCCGGTGCCGGCTTCGTCAACTGCATCCCCGTCTTCATCGCCAGCGATCCGGCCTGGGCGGAACGCTTCAAGGAGCGCGGGCTCCCGATCGTGGGCGACGACATCAAGGCTCAGCTCGGCGCGACGATCACCCACCGCATGTTGACCGAGCTCTTTGCTCGCAGAGGCGTCAAGCTCGAACGCACCTACCAGTTGAACACCGGCGGCAACACCGATTTCCTCAACATGTTGAACCGGGACCGCCTCGCCTCGAAGAAGGAATCGAAGACGGAGGCCGTGCAGTCCGTCGCCGCAGAGCGGATCGCCGACGAGAACATCCACGTTGGCCCCAGCGACTACGTCGCCTGGCAGAACGACAACAAGGTCTGCTTCCTCCGCATGGAGGGCAAGCTGTTTGGCAACGTTCCGATGAACCTCGAGCTACGTCTCTCCGTCGAGGATTCCCCCAACTCCGCAGGTGTCGCCATCGACGCCATCCGCTGCTGCAAGCTCGCTCTCGACCGCGGCCAGGGCGGAGTCCTCCTCGCCCCGAGCGCAGCCTTCATGAAACACCCCCCGCACCAACTCCCCGACGAAGAAGCCCACCGCCAACTCGAAACCTTCATAAGTCGAGTCTGATCTTCGCCCCTGCTGGCCGACTCATGAAGGGTGGCTGAGCTGGTCGAGGAGCCAATGGGTTCGTTGGAAGAGGGCCGCGGCGGTCTTGTCGGGGGCCTTGGCGCGGATCCGGTGATCGGGGAGGACTTCGATCTCGGGATCGCTGGCATTCATCCAATCGACGAGACGGGCCGGATCTACCTGGCTGCTTTCAGCTGCGGTCAGGACGAGGGCGCCGCGTTCGATCTCGATCTTGATGACGCCGAGCTCGCGAGCGCGAACCTTCAGCTCGATGACCTGGACGAGATGTTCGGCTTCTTCCGGGAGCGGGCCAAAGCGATCGAGCAACTCTTCCCTCAAGCGGCGGGCTTCATCGAGGTCTGGCGCGCTGGCGAGCCGCTTGTAGAGAACCAGGCGCTGACTGACATCCGCGACGTAGGCTTCGGGCAAGCGTGCGGCGACGGGCAGGCGGATCTCCGGATCGATGGCCAGGTGCTTGCCGCTGCCGCGCAGCTCGGCGATCGATTCTTCGAGAAGCTCCATGTAGGTCTCGTAGCCGACCGCTCCCAGGCTTCCGGACTGCTCTCCGCCCAACAGATTGCCGGCCCCTCGAATCTCCAGGTCCATGTTGGCCAGACGGAAGCCGCTCCCCAGTGCGGTGAGATCCTGAATGGCCTCGAGCCGGCGCGTCGCGTTGGCCGTGAGAGCCGCTTCGCCGGGAATGAGCAGGTAGGCGTAGGCTCGCTTCCGGCTCCGCCCGACACGTCCTCGTAGTTGGTAGAGCTGGGCGAGGCCAAGGGCGTCTGCCCTGTCGATCAGCATGGTATTCGCGCGGGGAATATCCAGCCCACTCTCGACGATGGTCGTACACAGGAGCACATCGTGGTCGCCGCGCATGAAGGCCAGCATGCGATCTTCGAGTTCGCGCTCTGGCATCTGGCCATGCGCAACGAGGATCTTCACCTCGGGGACGAGCCGCTCCAGAAATTCCGCCAGCGCCCCGATCGTGCGCACCCGGTTGTGCACGAAGAAGACCTGCCCGCCACGCCGTACCTCCCGCAGGATCGCCTCTCGGATCAGCGATTCCTCGAACCGACATACCTGGGTTCGAATCGCCAGGCGATCCGCGGGCGGCGTCTGGATGACAGAGAGATCCCGCAACCCGCTGAAGGCCATTTGCAGGGTGCGCGGGATCGGCGTGGCCGTCAGCGTCAGTACATCGACCGTCTTCTTCAGCTCTTTGATGCGCTCCTTGTGGGCGACCCCGAAACGATGCTCTTCATCCACGACCAGGAGCCCGAGATCCCGGAACGACATGTTCTTCTGCAGCAACCGATGGGTGCCGATCACGATGTCGACGCTTCCATCGGCCAATCCTTCGAGCACTTTCTTGGCCTGCTTCGGGCTCCGAAAGCGGGAGAGGCTCTCCACCCGGGCACCGGTTCCGCGAAAACGTTCTTCGAAGGTCTCGACGTGTTGCTGGCATAGGATCGTGGTGGGGACGAGCACAGCGACCTGCTTGCCAGCCATGACGACCTGGAAGGCTCCGCGGCAAGCGACCTCTGTCTTGCCGTAGCCGACATCGCCGCAGACCAGCCGATCCATCGGACGGTCGCGTACGAGGTCCACGATCACATCTTCGATGGCGGCTGCCTGGTCCGGTGTCTCCTCGAAAGGAAAGGCCGCCTCGAATTCCTCGAGCGCTCGATTTCTTCCCGGGAACGAGACGCCAGGTGCCAGCTCTCGCGCGGCGTGCACGTCGAGAAGTTGTTTCGCCATGTCGCGCATCGAGCGCTTGACCTTGCGTTTGGTCTTCTCCCAGGTCGTCCCACCGAGCTTGTCGACCTTCGGAGCGCCCCCTTCGGAGCCGACATAGCGTTGGATGAGATTGAGCCGGTGGACAGGGACGAACAGACGGTCCCCATCGTCGTATTCGATGCGCAGGAATTCGTCGGAGAAACGGCCGAGCTCGAGCATCACGAGGCCGCGATAGATTCCGATGCCATGCTCGGCATGCACGAGAAAGTCTCCCGTGGTGAGCTGTCCGAGCGCCTCCACTGCAGCGCCTTCGCGCCAGCTGCCGGGCCGGCGCCGCCTTTCGCGTGGGCCGAAGAGCTCGTCCTCGGTTGCCACGGCCAGGCCTTCGTCTGGGAGTACGAACCCCTCGCTGACCGCGCCGATGCGCACCTCGATTTCCCCGGCGGCGGACCACTCCCAGAGCGGAGCACGCTCTCGGGTGAGACGCGAGGCAACTCCGTACTCTCCAAGCAGGGTGTGCAGCCGATCCGCGCCTGAGAGGGCGCTGGCAGAGAGCACCACACGAAGGCCCTGGTCACACCAGCGGGCGAGGGTCTCGACGAGCGGGCGGAGCGCGTCGCCCGTGGCCGGGTCGGCCCGGGTCGTGCGCAAGGCCGCACTCAGCTCATCCTGGGGAGACGAGCGCAGGGTCAGCGCGGGTTCGCCGGCCAGGGCCTCCAGGCGCTCCAGCAGAATGGGCTCGCGCCTTTCGATCTCTGCCCGCACTTCGTCGAACCCCAGGGCCAGCTCGTCCGGCGTACAGACGACACGTTCGCCGTTCTCGGTTCCTTCCCAGTTCTCGAGGCGTTCGGTATCCGCATGCAAGAGGGCGTCGTGCCCGGCCGCGGGCTCATCGACCACGACGAGCGTGTCGTCGGGCAGGGCATCGAAGAGGGTCTCCATGGCCGGTTGGAGCAATGGGGCCATTGCCTCGACGCCCGGCGGCAAGCTTCCACGCAGCAAGCCATCGAGTAGTGCATCGAGCTTCCGGACGGCGATGCCCTGTTTCATGCCGCGTTCGCGGATGGCGCCGCTCCGCTCGACGACGAGCTCGCGACTGCCCAGGATCTCCCGCGCTGGCGCTGCGACCAGGCGTTCCAGGCGCACCGCGGAACGTTGACTGGCCGGGTCGAACTCGCGCAGGGATTCGACCTCATCGCCTAGCAATTCGATTCTTACGGGGCGCGCGCGCTGCGGAGGAAAGACATCCACGAGCCCGCCTCGGACCGCAACCTCTCCCCGCTCCTCGACGAGGGGTTGGCGGGTGTAACCCGCGGAAACGAGGGTGGCGACGAGCTCGTCCCGGTCGATCCACGTGCCTACGTCCAGGCGGACGGAGCGCGCACGCACCACTTCCCGAGCAGGGACTCGGCCAGCCAATGCTGCCCAGGGCGCCACGATGATCGGTCCGGGTTCGTCTGCCGCTGGATCGGCGAGGCGGAACAAGATGTCGAGGCGCTGGGCCACCACAAAAGGTTGGGGGGAGAAGCGATCGTAGGGGGGTGTGTCGGGATGCGGGAAGGTCCGCACGCGGCCACCTTCCTCGGCAGTCGTTTCGCCGAGGGCCGAGGCCAGATCCTGCGCCACGCGGTCCGTTTCTTTCGCGCCCGCAGTGAGGACGAGCACGGTGCGCGAGCCCGCGGCTTGGACCAGGCGTGCGAGCACTGCGGCGCGCGCCCCTCCGCGAAGCCCCATGAGCCGCCGCGGCCCGACGCCTCGAGCCAACCTCTCGGCCAGCGGCTGCAGATCGCCTTCAGCCACCCTCGAACTTCCTCCTGAACAAAAGCCGCCAAACCGCCGCCACACGCACGACACCCGCTCCCCGCACGAGGCGGGGGCGGGTCGTTCAATCGTTCCGCGACGAGCTTAGCGGTCCGGAGTGGGGACGTTCTTTCCGCTGTTTCCGTTGTTTCGCTGCGAAACAACGGAAACAGCGGAAAGAACGTCCCCACGATTGCTTGGGTGCGCCAGGGTGGCGCGGGCGTTCTTGCCCAGGCGGGCCCGGTGTTCGGCGTCGTTCCAGAGACCGTGCAAGGCCGCGGCAAGATCCCGGCCGTCGGCTCCCTGGGGGAGAAGCCAGGCAGATTCGTCATGGGTGAGGGTGTCGACGACGCCTTCCAGGGCCACGATCGGTCGGGCCGCCTCCATTGCTTGCAGCGCCTTGATCGGAAAGCCGCCCACCGCACGCCGAGGGATGACGACGATTCTGGCCGCGAAGACCAATTGACGGAGGGTTTCGGGGTCGTCGATGCTGAGCGCGCGAAGATTGGGGAAGGCGACGCCTCGGGTGTCGTGCGCCCCGGCAAGGACGGGCCCCAGGTCGAAATGCTCCGCGGCGGCGTCGAGCAGTGCCAGGTTCTGGTAGCGATCCAGGTTGCCCGGGTAGAGTACGAAGCCCTCGGCCTCGAGTCCGAAGCGGTTGCAGGCGTTCTCGATCTGCTTGGGATCCGGGGGCGGCTCAGGCGTGTAGCCGGGGACGATTCGTGTGATATCGCCGTGGGCGAAGGGCGCGAGCCGGGCCTCGGCCTCACGGCTCAGCACGACGACGGCATCGGCCCAGGAAGCCAGACCGCGATCGATTCTTGCCCCGAGTGCGCGAGCGGTACCCGCTGCGGCTTGCGGTAGATAGCTCGCGAGCTCTTCCTCCCAGAGGGTGTGTGCCATGTACACGACGGGCCGCCGCAGCCAGCGGCGAACACTCAACGCGGTCGCTGCGGCCTCCACGTTGTGGGCAAGGATCGCGTCGAAATTCCGGCGCCGGTGTTCACGAAGGAGACGGATTCCGAGCGCGAAATCCGCGACCAGCTTGGCAGGCTGAAAACCCGAGCGCAGGCTGCGCGGCGAGAGGCCCGCCGGCACTCGGATCACCTCCAGATCGGCGACCGAACGCCCGGCCCGTGTGGTATCGGTACCCGTGCCATACGTGAAGAGGGTGACCTCGGCCCCCGCGCCCTGCAGCGCGCGCGCTTGTTCGGCGACGTGACGTTGGCTTCCCTGGAGCGTCGGGAAAGGTGCAGCCAGGACGAGGGCGAGGCGCAATGCCGTCAGGGCTCGGCGCGCTCTGGAGTCACCGGGCTCTGTGTCGCCGTCGTGGCTTCCGCGCGCAGCTCGCGGTACAACGTGGCCAGCTCGACTGCGGCCCGCCACACCACTCTCGGATGGGCGCCGGATTGCTGCCCTCGCTGGCGGGGGCGATGACTGACGGGCACTTGATGAATGCGGAAACCCGCGTGCCGCGCGCGTACCAGGATTTCGGTGTTGATGAAGGCGCCGATCGAAGCAATCGGAATCGCGTCGATGACCTCACGGCGAAACAGCTTGAACGCGCAGTCGATGTCGCGCACCGGAAGATCGAAGAGCCCCCGCACGAGCAGGCCCCAGCCTCCAGCCAGGAGGCGTCGGCCCCACGGATCCCGGCGCGGCGTGCGGACACCGGCGACGATGTCGAAGGTATCCGTATGCCCGAGCAAGCGGTGCAGCTCGTTCAGGTCGAATTGGAGATCGGCATCGCTGAAGAAGACCCAATGCCCGCGGGCGGCTCGCAGGCCAGAGCGCAGCGCTGCGCCATAGCCCCGGTTCGAAGGATGCGTGACGAGGCGGATCTCCGGATGCTCACGTTCCATGGATGCGACCATCGCTCGGCTTTCGTCGCGGCTTCCGTCATCCACCACCACGATTTCGAACGGACCCGAGAGCTGCTTCCCCAGGCCGAGCGCTGCGTGGAGGAGCGCTTCGACATTGTCCTGTTCGTTCCACACCGGGAAGACCATGGAGAGTTCAGGCACGGGCCGCGGCATGGATCCAGCCTACCCCCATGCGCCAGTGGCGGCGAGCAGCTCTTTCAACTGTTCGCCGCTTCGCCGAGCATCGTGCAGCCCGCGCACCTGCTCGCGCCCCTCGGCACCCATGCTGGGAAGCCGCGAGCGTTTTTCTTGCGCAACGATCAGCGCCTGCGCCAGCTGGTCGAAGCGGCCTGTCGCGAAAAGCCAGCCATCCTGCTCGTCGCGTACCAGCTCGGGGATCCCAGACAGCCGCGGGGCGATGACCGGAGTGCCGGTCGCGAGGGCCTCCATCAAGGTGACGGGCAGGCCTTCCATCAAGCTGGAGAGCACGAACAGATCGGCAGCGGCGAACTCCTTGCGCAACTCGGAACCACCGCGAGCCCCCGGCAACACCACCTGAGCTTCGAGGCCCAGCTTGCGAACGCGCTGCTCGAGAGCAGCTCGCTCCGGACCCTCTCCGATCAGACGCAGCTCCGCGTCCAGGCCAAGCGCCCGCGCCTCTGCCAGGGCGTCGAGCAAGCCTGCATGCCCCTTCTCCGGGGCAAGCCGCCCAACACAAACGAGTTTCAAGGGGCCTTCCTGGGATGCGGATGACGCCGCAGCCTCGAAGGCATCCTCGCCGAGCCCGCAGCGCACGACGTGGATCCGGTCCGCAAGCTTGCCCCCCGTGATCTCCAATGCCTGCTGTCGGCCATGTTCGGAAACGCAGACGACGAGGCGCGCGAGTTCGAACTTCTCACGCAAGCGCTGGCCCACGGGATCGCCGAAGTCCGAGAGGCCGTGCAGCGTCAGGCTCCAGCCGATGCCGAGCTGCTTGCTGGCCAGCAGGCCTACCGTGCCGCCCGCGTTCGCAAAATGCGAGTGGATATGGCGTACGCCACGTCGTCGCAGCTCCGCTGACAGATACAGGGCCTCGACCAGATGGAAAGCAGCCCAGACCAGACCGCGGATGCCTTGCTTGCGGTGTCGGAAGGCCAGGCGTGCGGTCGCCATCGTGCGTGCGGGTTGAAGGACGAAGGCACGAAGCACGGCGCCCATCACCGCGAACGGTCGTACCGGCTGCACGTAGAAGGTTCGCTGGTGCTCCTGCCGATCGATCTCGACCAGAAGCTCATCCTCTCCGGGCGTGCGCAGGCTCGCGGTTTCCACCTGCACGCCGAGGGCCCGCAAGGCTTCGATTTCGCGCCGGATGAAGGTGTGGGAGATCGCCGGATAGCGGCTCACCAGGACGCATAGCGGCGCCGGGTCGTTCATCCCGGTGCACCCGGGAGGCGCGAGAGGCGCCAGGCCAGCACGGCCCGCTTGAGCTCGCCGCGGCGATTGGAATTCAGCGGGCCTTGAACGTCGAAGCGCCGCAGCTCGAAACGGTTGGCCTCCCCGTCGTTAGGCCCCGGTCGTGTCGTGACCGCATTCTGATAGCCCGCTTCGTTCAGCTCGCGCAGGGTCGCATCGTCGTACTCGCCCGTAGGGAAACAGAAGCTCGTGACCGACCCGTTCAAATTCTCTTCGAGCAGATGGCGGGATTCGGTGACTTCCCGGTGCTGATCCGCGCCGAGTTCTTCGCGCAACACAGTATGGCTCATCGAGTGGGAGCCGATCTCATGACCTTCCTGGGCGAGTTGTCGAAGCTCGCTCCAGCTCATCGGCTGCTCCCAGAACGGAAAATTCACGCTGCCAGCCAGGCTTCCAAGGCGGGCGATCAGCGCGTCCCGATCCGGCTCGGAGAGCTGCTTCGCCTGCTGGACCACGGCGTGTGCAAGATCGCCCTCTCCAAGTCCGGGAACTTCTGCCCGCACGGCATCCGTTGCGCCCTGCTCTTTGAGCCTACGCACGATCCAGGCCAACGCATCATGCCAGAGCGGCTTCGTGTCTTCGACGCAGCCCGCTGGGACATAGAACGTGGCGGGGACATGGCTGGCACGAAGCGCTGTGAGCGCGTGCAAGAAACCATCCTTTCGCCCGTCGTCGAAGGTGACGGCGAGCAGAGGCCGGGTCGGCCGATCGCCGGAAAAGAAACGCTCGGTGGCCTGCGAAACCGTGAGGCAGGTGTAGTGATCGGCGAAGAAATCCAGGCAGCCGCGCAGGAAGGCCGGAGTCACTGCGAGGTGCGGGAGCGGGGAATTGTTCGGATCGGGCAGCACCCGGTGAAACGTGACGATCGTGAGCCGATCCGCCGCCGCTCGCCGTGGCTGCGAGATGCGCAGGTGCCAGAAGAGTTGCGCACCGAGATCGCGTACGAAGTGTCGAATGGCCATGCGGTTACTCCAGATAGCCGAGCTTGCGGAGGCGCGCCGCCACGATGGCGTCTTCCTCCTCGCTGTATGCACGAGGCGCGGGAGTGTCTCCGCCTACGCTGTTGCCAGAAGCCACACCGAGCGCCAAAAGCAACGCATGGGCCACCCGCGGCATGGCGGCCGGAGCTCCCAGCTCATCGGGACCGATCCACACGCCCTCGGGGCGGTGGACGCCATTCATGCCTCGGCCGCGCCCCCCGGCGAGCTCGTCATCGGCGAGCTTGCGAATGGCCTGCGGTGCCGTCGGCCACGGGGTTTGAACTAGGGAGAGGCCGTAGCCCGCATCCTGGCCGAGCTCGACCACGATGTCCGGCGCCCGGTCGACGAAGGGGCCGCGGTAGACCTCCTCACGAGGCCGCGCCCGCGCCACCACGGGTTCACCGGTCGCGAGCTTCCAATCGAGCAGCGCGTCGATCACTTCCCGGCGCACCCGTTCCGCGTCTCCAGCACCGATGCTCCCCTCCTCTTCCCTGCCAGCCAGGTTGAGCCACACCCCGGGTTGGGTGTTCGCCTCTTCCGAGAAGGCCGCAGTTCGCCTCCAATCGAACCCACCAAAGCGCGCGGCGCTCTCGAGGCGCGCGGCGGCCGGCCTGACCCGTCGGAACACGGCCTGGGCCACTCGCGGCGGAAGCAGGCGCAAGGCGGTATCCCTTGCTCCCCGCGCGAGGCGGGAGGCCGCGGCACCGCCTCCGGAACGCGCGAGCAGGTCGCATGTTTCGAGGTACCGATTCAGGTGCACCACGTTGCGCCCCGCACCGCCGGTGCCGTGGTCCGAAACGATCACGCAGGCGGTGCCCGGGCCCATCGCGTCGTGCAGCTCACCGCAGGCCGCATCGAGGGCTTCGTATACGGCGGCCACTGCGCCCAGACGCTTCGCACTCGCCGTCGGGTCGTGTCTTGGGGAGCCGGGGTCGTGATCCCGCCAGAAATGATGAGCCACCGTGTCGCTTTCGGAGTAGATCACGTTCACGAGTGCCGGCAGGGAAGAGGCGTCACGCAGCTGCCGTAACGCTTCCAACGCGAAATCCGTCTTGCGGCGCACGCGGCCTAACAAGACATCGATGGCATGCTCATGCCAGGCATCTTCGTCCCCTTCTGCACCCTCATCCAGGTCCGGGCGCATCCAGGGGCCCGTGCGGGAAGCCACGGAGCGGTAGAGCGAAGGATCGCTTGCGGACGAAGCGTCGGTTCCCGTCGATACTGGAGCATCGAAGCCGCAGACCAGCAAGCCGTTGATCTTCTCGGGAGGGAAGGTGGCCGGCATGCCGAGTGCCAGCACCGATCCACCCGCATCGCTCACGCGTCGGTAGAGGCTATGCCCGTTTCGATCGGTCGCGTTGGTGAAGCGCAGCCGATAACGCCCGGGAAGCTTCTGGGTGAAATCGAACATGCCGTGCTCGCCGGGTGTCAGGCCCGTGAGGAAGCTGCTCCATGAGGGGAACGTCATCGGCGGCACGGTGCTCGGGAGCGGCGCAGCGTGGCCGTCTTCCATCCAGCGGGCCAGGTTCGGAAGGCGGCCTGCAGCCACCAGTGGTCGGATCACGTCGAAGGTCGCGCCGTCGAGGCCGAGTACCAGGACGGGGCGCAGGGAAGGATTCATGGGCGTCGGCTACTCGAGACGTTCGATCACGGCACGGGTGATCTCGTCCGTGCCGGCGTGGCCGCCGAGATCGCCGGGGTGGTTGGCCGGCTCAGCGAGGGTCTGGAACACCGCCTGCTCGATGGCCGAAGCAGCGTCGTCTTCGCCCAGGTGCCGCAGCATCATCACCGCCGAGAGGATCACGGCCGTCGGATTGGCGAGGTGTTTGCCGGCGATGTCCGGCGCGCTGCCATGCACGGCTTCGAAGACGGCGATGTCCTCGCCGATATTCGCGCCAGGCACGACGCCAAGGCCGCCGACCAGCCCCGCACACAGGTCCGAGAGGATGTCGCCGTACAGGTTCTCGAGCAGCAGCACCTGGAACTGGCCCGGATTCGTCACCAGTTGCATCGCACAGTTGTCTACGATGATTTCGCGGTGCGTGATCTCCGGGTACCCCTTCGCAACCCGCCGGGCGCACTCGAGAAAGAGCCCGTCCGAGAGCTTCAGGATGTTGGCCTTGTGGACGGTGCACACCTCGCTGCGGCCTTCGCGCTGGGCCAGCTGAAAGGCGTATTCGGCGATGCGCAGGGAGGCGGCCTCGGTCACGATCTTCAGGCTCTCGACGATGCCCGGTGCCACCTGGTGCTCGAGCCCGGAATAGAGGCCCTCGGTGTTCTCCCGCACCAAGACCAGATCGACCCCGTCGAAGGGGGTCTTCAGGCCGGGCAGGTTCTTCACCGGCCGAACCGAAGCGAACAGGCCCAGGGATTGGCGGAGGGTGACGTTGGCGCTTCGGAACCCGCCGCCCACCGGGGTGCCGATCGGGCCCTTCAGGGCGACACGGGTCCTACGAATCGAGTCCAGGACACCCTCGGGGACCGGGGTGCCGTATTTCTGGACCACCTCGGCCCCGGCCTCGACGGTGTCCCATTCCATCGCAACTCCGGCCGCTTCTAGCACCTGGAGGGCCGCTTCGGTCACTTCGGGGCCGATTCCGTCGCCCCGGATCAAGGTTGCCCTGTGGATTCTGGCCCCGCTGGGAGTGGTCGACACGATCCTGGCTTCCTCCTATCATCCGCCGCCTTCGGCCCCGGGAGCCCAATCGTCGGCTCCCCGGCCTTCATTTTTTCGCGGGAGTCTGAACGTGGCTATCGAGCTTCTATGCCGCAAGATCGGCATGACGCGGATCTTCTCTGAGAGCGGAGAGTGTATCCCGGTGACCGTCCTCGAGGCGGGCCCGAATACGGTCGTCCAGAAGAAGACCCCTGAGAAGGACGGCTACTCCGCCCTCCAGCTGGGCTTCGGAGAGCGCCGCCGGGTGACCCTCCAGAAGCCTCGCCTCGGCCATTTCGACAAGGCCGGTGTGGCGCCCAAGCGCTATCTGAAGGAATGCCGCGTCTCCGAGGAGGAGCTGGCCAAGTTCGAGGTTGGCGCTGAGATCAACGCCGAGCTGTTCGAGGCCGGCCAGAAGGTCGATGTGATCGGCATCAGCAAGGGCCGCGGCAACGCCGGCGTGATCAAGCGCTTCTTTCAAGATCAACCGCAAGACCCACGGCACCCACGAGGGTACGCGGCGTCCGGGCTCCATCGGCGCTGGCGCCTACCCCGGCAAGGTGATCAAGGGCAAGGCCATGTACGGCCAGCTCGGCAACGAGAGGGTCACGACCCGCAACGTCGAGGTGGTTCAGGTCGATACCGAGAAGAACCTCGTGCTCGTCCGCGGCGGTGTGCCTGGCCACAACAACGCCCTCATCCGCCTCCGC
>JAFDCZ010000119.1 GCA_019312665.1 Deltaproteobacteria bacterium
CGCGCTCTTCTCGATGACCAGCACGGCCGGTGCTTCTAGGCCGCGCTCTTCGCAGGTCTTCACCAGGTGATACGCCGAGGCCAGTGTCGCCGGGCCTGCACCGACGAAGAGGACATCGACCTCCATAATCTCGCGTTCGATGGGGGCGTTCATGGAGATCCTCCGACGTGTCCAGGGAAACGGAACAGCGATCGGACCATAGGGCAGGGGAGGGCGTTTTCAAGCGATTCTGCACGGGACCGATCCCTCCTGCGATTGGATTTCCCGAGTGACGGCGGGGCGTTGACCCGATCGGGCGTGACCCCTAAAGTGCGCCGCGCGCCAGGAGGAGCCCGTCAGATGTCCACGATGATCACCGAAGAGTGCATCAATTGCGGCGTATGCGAGCCCGAGTGTCCGAACGAGGCGATCAGCGAGGGTGAAGAGACCTTCGTGATCGATCCAAAGCTCTGTACCGAATGCGTGGCGTTCCACGAGACCGAGCAATGCGCGGAGGTCTGTCCGGTCGATTGCTGCGTGCCGGATCCGAACAACGTGGAGGAAGAGGTTCTGCTCTTCACCCGGGCGCAGGAAATCCACCCGGACAAGGCGTCGGATTTCACGCTTTCGGCGGAGACGTCTCGCTTCCGTCAGTAGAGGCAGGGCTCGCAGTCTGCGGCAGGAGCTGGTGGCGCAGGGCGATGAAGAGCACCAGGGCTGCGACCATCAACGCACCCGCTGCCCAGAAGGGCGCGCCGAGGCCGAGGGTGGCCATCAGCTGGCCGCCGCCCCAAGCGCCGACGATGCGGCCGGCGGTGCCCATCGAGTTGCTCTGCCCCAGGAGTTCCCCGGCTTCCTCCGCCCGGCACACCTGGGAGTAGAGGCTCGTGAACGCCGGAAAGGCCAAACCGTTGCCGACGGCGATGAACGGGCCGATCGCGTAGAACCAGCCGTAGCTAGGGGCCAACGGGACGGCGAGGAGGCCCACGGCCATGAGAGCCAGCCCTGCCACCACCAGCGAGAACTCGCTGGCGAAGAGCATCAGGCGCCGAAGCAGGAGGGCCTGGGTCAGCACGAGAAAGATGCCGATCCATCCGAAGATCAGCGCTGCATCCAGCTCGTCCGCGCCAAAGCGTGTTCCCAGATACAGGGTGATCATCGCTTCGAGCACCGAGAAGGCGCTGAAGAACACGAAAAACAGCAGCAAGAAGAGCCCGACGCGACGATCCCGCAGATCGAAGAGCAGGCGGACGGGAGCCGGGATCAAGCTGCGACCCAGGTCGCGCAGGCGCGGGCGCGTCAGCTCGGCAGGGCGCGATTCATCGAGGACGAAGAGCGCCAACACGCCGTTGGCGGCTGCCAAGATCGCGACGGCGTAGAAGGGCGCCTGCTCGTGGAAGGTGGCGAGGCCGCCGCCGAGCATCGGCCCCATGATCATGCCGGCGCCAAACGCGGCACCGATCAGCCCCATTCCGCTGGCCCGTTCCGAGGGCGGGGTGAGATCCGTGACCACGGCCTGGGCCGTGCCGACGCTGGCGGCGAAGAACCCGGCGAGGGCTCGGGCCAGATAGACCGTCTCGAGTTCCCCCGCCAAGGCCAACAGCACGAAGGACGCGGCGGTTCCGAACAGCGAGACCAGCAACACGGGCCGCCGCCCGAGGCGATCCGAGACCCAGCCCCAGAAGGGAAGGAAGAGCAGCTGGGTCAGGGCGTAGACGGCCAGGATCAGGCCGACCTGGACCGGCGTGGCGCCAAGGCGGCTCGCATACAGGGGGAGCACCGGGATCAGCACGCTGAACCCGACGAAGTCGATCAGGATCGTCGTGAAGACGACCCCGAGCAGGGTCCGGCGGCTCGTCATCGAAGTTCGTCGCTTGCCTGAAAGGTGACCCGTCTACCATACTGCGACCCATGCGGACGATCGACTCGACCCTGGTCGATATTGCGCGAGATTTCCTGATCGCCCACCAGGCCCTGCAACAGGTGGTGGCCCATCATCGCGCCGGCGAGCTGCGTTTCGAGGAAGTCGTCGCACTCGTCGGCGATGACGAGAAGAGCGTGCTCTTCCGGCTGAAGGAGTGCTGCCATCGTGTCTTCCGTGCCACGGACACGGACGCGGAGATCGGCCCCGGCGCGCTCTTTGATCTGGCCATCGGTTCGCTCTTCCATGAGGCCATGAAATTCCGGGAGAATGTCTACACCCGGGATGTCTATGGCCCCCGGGTCTCGGCGTTGCGCAAGGCGGGCGTCGCTGACGAGGGTGGCTTGCTGCGAGAGTTCGAGAAGATCGTCGCGGACTCCGGCGTGCGTCTCGAGGAGTCGCTGTTCGAGGCTGAAACCCTGCTCCGCCAGACCACGGGCCAGTTCCGCGTATTGCTCGTGGCCAATGCGAGCAATGCCTA
Source organism: Deltaproteobacteria bacterium (assembly GCA_019312665.1). Taxonomy (GTDB): domain Bacteria; phylum Myxococcota_A; class UBA9160; order UBA9160; family UBA6930. Next base: position 2,382 of record JAFDCZ010000119.1, read on the forward strand.
CGTCACCCGCTTCCTGATTGCCCAGGCCGATGACGTCGCGGGGGTGATGGGGAAACCGCTGGAGGGGGTGCTCGAGGACATCCACGGCAGCGCAGCCGCCGGCTACGCCCAGGCCGCGGCGTCCTACCTGTCGAGCGGGTTCTTCGAGGCGGGCGTGAGTGCGCTCGAGGCCGCCGACCGGCTCGGGTATCCGGCCGAGGAAATCTCCCGACTGGGGGCCTACGCCCAGGGTATGCAGGCGTTTCTGGAGGGGCGCTTCACGGATGCGATCGCGTCGCTTGGCGCCTGGCTGGAAGCGCGGCCCGGCAAGGGAGAAGCTCATTTCGCCAGGCTCGCGTTCTCGGCGCTCTCGAAGGTGGGCCCGCTGGTCGTCGGTGAAGACGAGGAGCGAGCTCTCAGCGATGGCGCGACCGCCCTGGCGGAACGGATTCGAAGAGAGGTGCCGTTCGAGGGCGAGGCGTCCGCCGCCTGAAGAAGCCAGTGGTTCAGACGCCGGTCGCCGCTTCCGGATCGACGAGGATCGCCCGAATCACGAGGCTGCGAATCTCCTTGGCGCGCCACTTCACGGCATCGTAGGTGAAGAGATCATCGACCTCGAAAATCGCAGCCCCGAGCGGCCCGGTTGCGTAGTGGAAGACCACCGCGCCCAGCGTGCTCGTGAGCAGATGCCGGGAGGAGCAGCGCACGAACACGCCCTCGTCCATCCCTTCCTTCAGGAAGCCGAGAAGCCTCCCGAACAGGCGCTCGATCGGGTCCTGCAGGAGCTCGCTGTCGGTGATCTCGTAGCTGTCGATGAAGATCCGGATCAGCACCTGGGCGTAGGTGCGCCGCTCCGCCAGCAGAGAGTTCATCCGGTCCACGACCTCGAGCACGCGTTCGACGTGGCTCGTGGGCTTGTCGAGGACCTCCGCGACCTGCTGGTCGAAGACTTCCAACATCCCGGCCAGCACGGCTTCGAAGAGTGCGGCCTTGCTCGGGAAGTAGTAGTAGAGAGCTGTCTTCTGGACACCGACCTGGCTGGCGATGCGCTGCAGGTGGGCGCCTGCATAGCCACGCTGGGCGAACTCCGCCTCGGCGATCTCGAGGATCTTCCGTCGGGTATCGCCGCTGCTTCGCTCAGGGGTCATGCGGGGGCCTCTTGGGGTCGGCTGCGATAGTACACCCATCCACCTGCGCCTAGCACCACCAGGGCGACACCGATCCACTGAGGCTCGGTGAGGCCAAGAGCCACCTTCGGGTTGATGCGGAGCATCTCGATGAAGAAACGCCCAAAGCCGTTTGCCATCAGGTACTCACCGAACAAGAAGGGGCTGGATCTGCGCCGGCGCCAGAGCAGCATTCCGGCAAGGACCAGCCAGACCACTTCGTAGAGCTGGGTCGGGTGGACCGGGATCGTCGTCGGCGGGGCTCCCTCCGGAAAGGTGACGCCCCACCACCCATCGGTGGGTCGGCCATAATCGTCTCCGACCAGGAAGCAGCCGACGCGACCAAAGGCCTGGCCGACGAGTGCGGCGCTGGATACGCAGTTGGAGATCATCAGCGTCGACATGCCGTGGATCCGGGTCCCGATCGTGACGGCCAGGGTTCCGCCGATCAGCCCCCCATACCAGGTGATGCCGGCACGGTTCAGCAATGCGTCCATGAAGGGCATGGCGCCGAGCGCCCATTGGTCGATGGCGAAGTAGAGCTTCGAGCCCAGGACTCCGCCGACCATCGCGTAGATGAGAATCGTCGAAGAGAACTCGGGATCTTCGCCGTACTCCGCCAGGCGTTTGCCCACGATCCACGCGGCGACGAGGAAGCCCACCGCCATCATGAGCCCGAAGGTGCTGACCGGATAACCAAAGACTTCGAACAGGACGGGGTACACGTGGGAGGCCTCCGGCCGCCGAGGCTACGGGAAGCCGTTCGATTGGCAACCTGGGCCGAGGGGCGCCGGGCGGGCGCTCAGGCGCCCGGCAGCTCGACGTGGAACGTGGCGCCATCGCCGGGTTGGCTCTCCACCCAGGTTCGCCCGCCGCGGGATTCGGCGATCTTCTTGACGATCGCGAGGCCCATGCCTGTGCCGCTTCCGTTACGCGAACCGCTCTGGAAGATCTCGAAGATCCGCTCGTGTTCGTCGGTCTCGATGCCCACGCCGTTGTCGGAGACGGAGATGCGCGTCGCATCTCCGACGTTCTCGATCGCGACCTGGATGCGTGGCTCCGGGCATGGCCCCATGTGCCGGAGCGCATTGCCGACGAGATTCGAGAAGAGCTGGTAGAGCCGGGTGCGTTCGAAACGCAGCATCGGCGGGTCGGCCGGCAGCTCGAGCTCGACGTGTTCTTCATCGAGCCGGGGCTTCAATTCGGCCTGGAGCTGAAGCAGCACCTCACGGGGGTTCACGAGATCCTGGGGCGCATCGTTGACGCCGATGCGGGAGAGCTCGAGGAGCTCCTGGATCAGCGATTCCATGGTCCGACCAGCTTCTTCGATGCGCTGAAGGAAGTGCTGTCCCTTCTCACCCAATGCGGGCGCGAAATCCTCACGTAACAACCGTGAGAACCCCAGGATCGAGACCAGCGGCGAACGCAGATCGTGGCTCACGGCATGGACGTAGTGCTCGAGCTCCTCGTTCTTTCGCGAGAGGTCGCGCTCGAACTGGCGGCGCCGGGTGATGTCCTGCACATAGGCGACGGCACCCACCTGGGTACCATCTCGCAAAGCCAGCCGACTCACCGATACAGAGACGTCGAGCGGGGAGCCGTCCCGACGCCGAACGGAGAGTTCCACGCCCCGGAGCGTCGTGTGATCCGAAAGCGCTGCGGCAAGCGATTCCAGATCTTCCTGCGCCTTCAGGAAAACGGCCAGCGGCCGGTCCACCAGATCCTCGTGAGACCAACCGGAGATCTCGAGCATGGCCGGATTGGCATAGGTGATGAAGCGGCTGCGATCGACCACGATCACGCCGCCGGGGGCGCTATCGAGCACGGCAGCCAGGTAACGAAGGGTCGAGCCCATTTCGTCGCTGCGCTCTTCGCCGTGACGGAAGATTGCGACCACCGCACCGCAACCCGGGGCGACACGTGCCGCGGAGACCGTCGCGCGAACCGGCTCGCAGCTGCCGTCCATCAGGAGCACAGGCTCGCCCGAGATCTTGCCCTCGCTTTCGAGCGTCGCTTCCAACCTGGCCCGATCTTCGGCGCGAACCACCGAATCCAGCCAATGCATTCCCTTGAAGCTTCGGCCGCCACCGCATGTGCTGGCGAGCGCGTCGGACATCCACAGGATCTGGCCCTGTGCATTCATCAGCGCAACCCAATCGTGGAGCCGGGTGAGGCCCTGGATCAGGGGAAGGGTGGCTCCGAGTTCGCCATCCGTGTGTTCGACTACTGCCGCGCTCATGTCCTGGTTTCGTTGCCTCACCAAGGGCGCCCGCCCGCGTCATTGCGAACTGGCTCAGGTCGATGCCCGGGATTCTCTGCCGGGCCCATGGGAGCGGTCCGCTGCAACACGGCGGTCCGCCTCCAAATCCCCGCAATCTGCGGGGGATTGGATGCTATCAGAGGCTAGAACCGGGGGTCAATCCAAACACTCATTTGGGGAATCACCCAATAGATCTCAAAGGCCACATACCCACTGATTCAACTCCTTCGTTCGTTTGGTGTGTGGCCCGGGTCACGGACCGGTTCCCAGATGCGGGACTCGGGCGGAGGTTTAGATTTGTCCCCCAGGGGATCTCCGTTTTGGCGGTGCCCTGGTCCTTCCAGTAAGTTTCGGTTCGCGCCATTGGCTGCGAAAAGGCGCCCCCCAACATGATCCACTCAACTCACAGCACACCTCTACGCAGGGGTCGATGGCGTGTCGCCCTGGTGGCGGCGGCTGCGGGCCTGATGCTCAGTGGCTCCAGCGCCCCGCGCCTGGCCGCAGAACCGCCCCCGGCAGTCGTCGAGAGCCCGGCCGTGGCAGCGGCGCTTCCCGAGGCGATCCGCAGCGAACTCGTGCGGCTCAATCCCCACCTGGCTTCCGCGCGGATCGATCGGATCCAGACCGCGATCCAGGCGAGCAGCGATCGCCACGGGCTGGATCCCGCCCTGGTGCTGGCTGTCATCGAGGTCGAGAGCCACGGACGGCCCGATGCCCGCAGCCCCAAGGGCGCCCTGGGTCTGATGCAGGTGATGCCGTACATGATGCGGCCGATGGGCCTGGCCGGGAATGCCATGACCGTCGAGGCCAACATCGAGGCCGGCTGCATGATCCTGTCCGGCAACATCCAGCGCCTGGGCGAGGCGGACGGCATCTCTTCCTACTTCTGGGGTTCCCAGATCCGCGGCCCCGGCTACCTGAACCGCGTGCGTGCCGCACAGGAGCGCGTCGAGCGCGCTCTCGCCTCCTAACCCAGCAGGGCAGCTGGGGGATGGCGAGCGCAGTCGAGGACAGGCCGCATCTGCGCCGCACCGAGACGACTGTCTCCGGCACCGATGGGCTCTCTCTCTTTCGCCGCACCTGGGAGCCGCCCTCCCCGGAAAGGCTGATCGTGCTGGTGCACGGCTATGCCGAGCACAGTGGTCGCTACGAAGGCATGGCAAGCTGGTTGGCCCGGCGCGGTGCCGCCGTCAGCGCCTACGACCATCGGGGCCACGGCCGGTCCGGGGGACGCCGGGCTCACCTGCGCAACTTCGCTGAGTACCTGGACGATCTCGACAGCATGCTCGCGCTCGCGAAGGCCGAGCATCCGACGCTTCCCTGCCATCTCGTAGGCCACAGCATGGGCGGCCTGATCCTCCTGGCCTATCTGGTCGAGCGCGATCCGGTCATCAGCAGCGCCGTGACCTCCGGCGCGGCGATCAGCCCCGACGGTGTGTCGACGGCCCGCGTCGTCGTGGCACGGGCATTGCGCAGCGTCTGGCCCACTCTCCGCCTGGGGAGTGGCCTCGACCTCGACGGTCTGTCCCGGGATTCGGCCGTCATCGAGCAATACCTCGCCGACCCGCTGGTCTTTCGCGACATGACCGCGTCGCTCGGAGCGGAGCTGATCGGTACGGCGGCGCGGACTGCAACGCGAGCTGGCGAGGTGAAGATCCCGTTGCTGATGCTCCACGGAGAGGACGACAGCTTGTGTGCAGCCCGAGGTAGCCGCGATTTCTTCAGCGGCGTCACGACTGAGGGCAGCGATCTGCGCATCTACCCCCAGCTACGCCATGAGATCTTCAACGAGCCCGAGCGCGAGGAGGTCTACGCCGACCTGTGGCAGTGGTTGGAGTCGCTCGCGTGAGTGGCCCGCTGACCCACCTGGATGAGCACGGCCGCGCGCGCATGGTCGATGTGGGCGACAAGCCCGTAACCGAGCGCATTTGCGTGGCCCGCGCAGAGGTGGAGATGGCGCCGGAGACGTTGGCTGCCATCACCGAGGGTCGAACGCCCAAGGGCGATGTGTTCGCGACCGCCCGCATCGCGGGGATCCAGGCGGCCAAACGCACCGATGAGTGGATTCCCCTGGCGCATCCGCTGCCCGTGGAATCGATCGAGGTCCAGCTCACGCCGGACGCGAACGCATCCTGTGTCCGGGTCGAGGCCACGGTTCGTGCCCACGCCCGAACCGGCGTCGAAATGGAGGCATTGGTGGCCGTTTCCGCTGCCGGCCTGGTCATCTATGACATGTGCAAGGCCATCGATCGCGGCATGACCGTGACCCGCGTCCGTCTCGTCCAGAAGACCGGGGGCAAGAGCGGCGTGTGGAGCCGTCCCGGGGAGTGAGCCTTTTCTGTCGGCGCTGAATATCCCCCGGGGGAAAACGTCGAACGAAGGTGCTCCTTCATCCGTAGACAAGGGAAACTGTGGAACCATCTTGTTGGTCCTCGTGTCCCAAGGACGTGGCTTTCGTGACTCAACCGATCCTGAACAGACCCTCTTCTCTGACCGCCCACCGGGTTGCCCCGGTGGAGAGCGTCGATCCCGATCTCGAGCTGATCGACCGCTGGCGCGATGGAGACAGCCAGGCCTTCGAGGCCTTGGTTCGTCGCCACGAACGCCGCGTATTCGGCCTGCTCCTGCGCATGCTCGGCAGCCGCGAAGAGGCCGAGGATGCCGCCCAGGACACGTTTCTCAATCTCCACCGTCACGGGCACCGCTTTCGGCGCGAGGCCCGCTTCTCCACCTTCCTCTACAGGGTCGCGATGAACGCCGCCCTGAACCGGCGCCGCAGCCTGGGTCGACGGCGTGCCCATATGGACGCGTTGGTCCGCGAGCAGTCCGGCGGCAGTGCGCTTCCCTCCGTGCCCCGAGGCCCGGAAGATTCGGCCGCTGGCGGAGAGATTCGCGATCGGGTTCAACAGGAGCTTCAGGGCCTGCCCCCCGCATTGCGGGCGCCGGTCGTCCTCTTCGATATCGAGGGGCTCGCCTATGCGGAGATCGCCGAGGTGCTCCAGGTTGCGGAGGGGACCGTGAAGTCTCGCATTCACCGGGCCCGAAAGGCGTTGAAAGAGCGCCTGCGGGATCTGGTACCGGACGAGGGGCCGGCTGAAGAAAAAGAAGGCGTGCTCGCATGAGACATGCCAGCTGCGCGCGGCGCCTGAGTCAATACGCCGACGGCACGCTGCCCCAGGAAGTCTGTATTCGCATGGATGCCCATCTCGCGACCTGTCCCGAATGTCGGACGGAGCTTTCCCAGCTTCGCAGCACCATCGATCTATTAGGGAGCCTGGCCTCTTCCTCCGCTTCCGCCGGTTTGCCGACGGATTTCGGAGAGCAGGTGATGGCGCGGATCTCGGCCGGTGAGGCCGATCCCGGTGTGATCGGCCGATTCGGCGACCAGTGGCGCCGCTGGATGGAGTCGAGCGTGGGTCCCCCATTATTGACGGCTGCATTTGGGTTGACCCTGTTGGTCCTGGTCCAGGGCGTCGAGGTCGAGGTTTCCCTTCCGGGCTTCGCGTCCTCCGCTTCCGCCGGGGCAACCTCGATTCCGCTCGAAACCGCTGTGTCGTCCCGACCTGACGTGTCGCCAGCCGCGAGTCCCCTGGCTGCCCGCCGCCGTATCGTGGCGCTCCCGGCCATGCCTCCCCTGGCGGCCTGTCTGCGCGGCGCCGAATCCGGTTGCGGGCGCTGGCATGCCTGGCATGTCGGCCTTGGGATGCGCGAGCCCCGCGTGTTCCTGCGCGAGGTCGAGAACGTTCCGGACCGGGCGCGCGAACGCTGGCTCGACGAGCTCTCCCGGTTCGCCGCCCACTCGGGCACCGCGTCGGTCCTGGCGGCCCGCCTCCGAGAGAGTGGCGATCCGCGAGCCCACGGTGTGGCGACCCATTTCGAACAGGTCGCCGCCATTCCGCGTCGCTGATCCGACCGCGCGGGCAGGGTCCCGGAAAGCCCTGTAGCCTCCCCTCCCCGGTGGCGACCTGAGAGGACATGTTGAAGCGCGCGCGTCGACGACTACGAATCCACAGTTGGGGAGTGCTGGCTGCGGCCGGGCTCGCCCTTGCCCTGCTCGGCCTCTCCCCCGCATCCGCGGAGGAGACGATCCATCTGATTCCGGATGACAAGGCGGATTGGACCCCCGGCAACGTCTTTGGCTTCTTTCGGGCCTCGCATAACTACGGCGAGCGCTTCATCAAAGTCGAGACCGTGCCTTCCGGGGCGTTTCTCGATCTCTTCTACATCCGTTCCAATTTTCAGAAGCGCTACGAGCAGACCGAGGCGCCGGTCAAGATCATCCTCCCCCAGCGCATCGACGCCGGGCCTCGGGATGCGGTGATGATCCGCGCTTTCATGGAAGGCTACCGCCAGAAGGAGGCGAGCATCCGTGTTTCCTCCAAACAGGAAAACCTGCTTCTCGAACTCGAGCCCCTGCCTAACATGCTGGTCGCGGCCTCCCACGTCTATCTGGCCGGCCGCTCGTCGATGGCCTTTCTCACCAAGGAGGCGCTGACGGTCCGCGTCCAGAACCGCTCGGATGGGTTCGGCGTGGTCCTGGCTGAGACGGCCAAGAGCGAGCAGGCGGGCGCCACCCTGGCGCAGGTGACCAGTCCGCACGTGGCTGGCGTGGAAGCGATCCAACTCGGTGAAGATCTGCTCGTGCGGGTCGAGACCCGAAAGGCAGCAGGCGAGTATGAGCTGCGTTCCCGCCAGAGCCTGGACGAGCTGCGCGATCTCTACGTCTACTCGGTCGAACTCGTGCCCTCCGACGGCGGGATCGAAGCGGCGAGAAAGGCACGGGCCGCGTTGGCTGCGATCGGTGCCGCCGAAGTGAGCGGCTGCGCCGAGCGCTTCGATGAGACATTGCGGACGGCGCTCGACCCCTCGGCACTCTCCAGGGCGCTTTCGGAGCGCGGCGCTTTCACGGATCGCTACATCCGCGCGGCCATGAAGCGGCTTGGCGCCGTGTCTGCGGATGGGCGTATTCGCATGACCGATGGCTCTACGTTCCTCGGGTCGAGCGGGTTGGAGCTGGCGGCCGCCATGAGCCAACCCGGTGAAGCCAAGGGTTTCCTGGCGTTGCTGCGTGCTTTTGTCGACCGGGTCGAAGAACCCGACCACCGCCACAGCACCTTGCGGGGGCTGCTGGCTCCCGAGCTGCCCCCGGACCAGTTCGAGGCAGCTTACGATCGCGCGGAATCCGCCGAGAAAGCCTGCCGAGCCTGAACTGAATCACTCCTCCGGTCCCTCGGAGATCCGCGATGGACGGGCGAGATCGCGCATTTACGAGCGCAGCATCCAGACACAAAGGACTGAGAGATGGGCCGCGTGAGCGCCTGCATGGGCAAGGCCCCGCGGCGCTGGCGGATGCAGAGCTCGTGGCCTTGTTGTTGGGAACCGGTTCCGGCGGCCGCGGCGTACTTCAGTTGGCCGAGGATCTCCTAGCCCCCGGCGGTCTGCGCGCACTGGCCGCTGCCTCGTCCGCTGAGCTTCGCCGGACGCCCGGCGTGGGTGCTGCGAAGAGCGCGAGCCTGCTCGCTGCGGTCGAGCTCGGTCGGCGCCTGGCGGCCCAGCGGTTGCGAGAAGGGGATGCGATTCGCAGCCCCGAAGACGTCTTCCGCCATTTCCACTCCAGCCTGCGCGATGCCCCTCACGAGCGTTTCCTCGTCCTGCTGCTCGATGGCCGGCATCGGGTGATCCGCGAGGTGCTCACCTCTCAGGGCACCCTGACGTCCAGCCTCGTGCATCCCCGGGAGGTGTTCCGGCCGGCTCTCCGAGAAGGCGCCGCCGCCCTGGTGGCGGTGCACAACCACCCGAGCGGGGATCCGACGCCGAGCCCCGAGGATCGCCAGGTCACCCGCCGATTGATCGAGGCCGGCAAGCTTCTCGGTGTGCCCCTGCTCGACCACGTGGTGGTCGCCGAGCGCGGATTCGCCTCTCTGCGGGAGGCGGGGGAGTTCGACGAAGCGCCTGGGAGCTCCTTTGGGAGCCGGCCGCGTCCCCGTGGGGGTCTAGACTCCTAAAGCCCCCAGAGGGTCTCGGTCGAAGAGAGGCTCATGGTGGAGGATGCCCCGGAAGAGATCCAGACGTTCGTGGACCGGCGCCACTCAGACCGCGCCCCGGTCACGGTCCGGATCGCATACGAGACGGTGGATTCGCTGTTCTCGGAATTCACCCGCAACATCAACGAGGGCGGCGTTTTCATCGAGACCGAGCAGCCGCTTGGCCTCGAGGAGCAGGTGCAGCTGCAGTTTCAGCTGCCCGGTGACGAGGAGCCCGTGAAGTTGAGCGGGCGGGTCGTACGCGTGGAGTCGTCCGGAATGGGTATCGAGTTCGGCGAGCTCGATGCCATCGCGCGGGAACGCATCAACCAACTCGTCGTCCAGCTGCGAACCGACCGCTAGCGCAAGCGAGCGACGTTCTCCGTAGAACGGCGTTCGCCCGAGACGGGTGAACGTGAGTTCGCCATTGACGGTCCGCGGCAGGCACGGGATGATCGCAAGACACCCCTTTGTCTCGGAGTGCCCCCCCATGGCAGCAGGTATCAACAAGGCGATCCTGATCGGAAATCTCGGCCGCGATCCCGAACTTCGTTATACGAAGGGCGGTCAGGCCGTCGCCAACTTCACCCTCGCGACCAGCGAGTCGTATACCACCAAGGACGGTCGCCGCGAAGAGCGCACCGAGTGGCACCGGATCGTCGTGTGGGGCCGGGTGGCAGAGAACTGCGCCCAGTATCTCGCCAAGGGCCGGACCGTCTACATCGAAGGACGGATCCAGACCCGGGAGTGGGAGAACAAGGAAGGCCAGAAGCAGCGCACCACCGAGATCGTCGCGCAGAACGTCCAGTTCCTCGGCGGCCCGCGCCGCGAGGGCGGTGGAAGCCACAGCCCTGAAGCAACCGGCGGCGGAGACGCGGGTAGCGGGGGCGGTGCGCCCTCCGGCGGAGGCGCGGGCAGTGGGGGTGGTGCACCCTCCGGCGGAGGCGGCGGGTTCGACCCGGGCGAGCCGCCGCCGAGCGATATTCCCTTCTAGCCCACGGCGGCTCCCAGCGGCTTACCGCAGCGTCGCTTGCCGGCGGCGGTGGGCCGACTACGCTTGCTCCGTTGCCCGTCCCAATGGGTGAGGGACGCAGGGATGGCTGAGGCCACGCGCGGTTCGCGCCGCGGAAAAAGGAAGAAGAAGGCACGCCGCGGTCGCAGTGGCGGAAGCGCCTTCGAGAACGTTGGTCGTGAAGTGGCCGGGGTGGCGCTCGTCGGCTTGGCGCTTCTGGCCGGAATCGCCCTTTGGACCTTCGATCCCGCGGATCCGGTGGGCGTCTGGGAGCCGGTTCGCAACGGCGGCGGCGTGGCCGGCGCAACCGTGGCCGGCCTGCTGATTCGCGCCATGGGAGCGGGCGCCCTGGTTCCCGTGCTCGGCATGTTGGTGCTCGGCCTCCGGCTGATGCTGCCCGGGACGATTCAGCTGCCCCCCAAGCGATTCTGGGTCGGCGCGTTGCTGCTGCTCGTGAGCCTTGCGGCGTTGCCCGAGCTGCTGGAATCGTTGGCGCCCCACCTGGCCGTTGCCAGCGGTGGATGGCTCGGTGAGACGTTGGCGCCGGTCGAGCGGATGCTGCTCTCGGGCCCCGGGGCCCTCGCGTTGAATTCACTGGCCTTCCTGGTGGGCGCGCTCGGTGTTGCCGGCGTTCCTCCCGGTGTGGCGCTGGCTCGGCTCGGCCGCGGGGCAGGCCTGGCCGCCCAATGGACCGGTGCGGGTCTGGGCGCCGGGCTCGCGTTCTTGCAGGAAGCAGGCGTGCGGGCAGGGCGACAGCTTGCACGGGTACCGGCGGGAATCACGGTATGGCGGGAGCAGCGCGCCCGCCGCGCGCGCCGGGTTGCGCGGGACGAAGAGGTCGAGATCGCGGGCGATGCGGAGGACGCCATCCGGCCGAAGGGCAAGGCTTCCAAGGCGCCGCGTCCGAGCAAGGGAGCGGCGCCCCATATCGTCGATCATCGGGACAGCGGGAAGCACGAGCCCGAGCAGGGCGCTTTTACTTTTTCCGAGAGCACGTCGTTCGGGCCCTACTCGCCGCCCGACGTTTCGGAGATCTTCCAGGAGGCTCCAAAGGGAAGCCAGAAATTCGACCGCGACAGCCTGATCATGAACTCTCGAATCCTAACGGGCGGGTCGTGACGGTCCATCCCGGCCCGGTCATCACGATGTACGAGTTCGAGCCCGCGCCCGGCGTCAAGGTCAACCGGATCACGAACCTCTCGGATGATCTCGCTCTCGCGTTGCGCGCGCTTTCGATCCGCATCATCGCCCCGATCCCCGGTAAATCGGTGGTTGGCATCGAAGTGCCGAACCCGGACCGGGAGACGGTCTACATTCGCGATCTGCTCGAATCGAAGAGCTTCCGCACCAACGAGTCGAAGCTCACCCTTGCTCTCGGCAAGGATATCTTCGGCAACCCGGTGGAAGGCAACCTGGCCGCCATGCCCCACCTGCTCGTGGCGGGTGCCACAGGGACTGGCAAGAGCGTGTTCTTGAATTCGCTGCTGTGCTCGATCCTCGTCCGGGCGACACCCGACGAAGTGAAGTTCCTGCTCGTCGATCCGAAGCTGTTGGAGCTTTCGATCTACGAGGGCATCCCGCATCTGATCGCAGACGTCGTCACCCAACCGAAACGCGCCGCGGCGGCCCTGAAGGGCATCGTCTTGAAGATGGAGGAGCGCTACAGGGCAATGGCGGCGCTCGGTGTGCGCAACATCTTGCAGTTCAATGCGCGTGTCGACGAAGCGCTGGAAGCGGGCGAGAAGACCTATCGCCTGAAGCCCTTGCCCGGCGAAGACGAAGGGCGAGAGGTCGAGTTTCAACGCATCCCGTACATCGTTGTGGTGATCGACGAACTCGCCGACCTGATGGTCGTCTCGGCCCGTGACGTCGAGGAGAGTCTGCAGCGCCTTGCCCAGATGGCGCGGGCTTCCGGGATCCATCTGATCCTGGCTACACAACGGCCTAGCGTCGACGTCTTGACGGGCATCATCAAAGCCAACTTCCCCTCGCGAATCTCCTTCCAGGTCTCGTCGCGCACGGATTCTCGTACGATCCTCGATCAGGGTGGTGCGGATGCGTTGTTAGGCCAGGGGGACATGCTCTTTCTGCCGCCGGGCACTTCGAAGCTCCAGCGCTTGCACGGTTCGTTCGTCAACGAGAAAGAGGTGACGAAGCTCGTCGAGCATCTTCGCGCCCAGGGAGCACCCAAATTCGATGACGATCTCGTTCGCATCGAAGAACTGGTCGAGGCCGGGGAGGGCCTGCCGGGGGAGGAGACTGATGAGCATTACGATCTGGCCGTTCAGATCGTCGCCGAAACGCGCAACGCGTCGATCTCCTACATCCAACGCCGGCTGAAGGTCGGTTACAACCGGGCAGCGCGAATGATCGAACAGATGGAGCAGGAAGGCGTGGTCGGCCCGCAGGTCGGCACCCGTTCCCGCGAGGTCTTCGTCCAGCCGATCGGTGGCGACGAAGGATGAGCAGAGCGCGTTGCCTGGCCCTGGCCGGGGGATTGGGGTGGATCCTTTCCGCAGCCTCAGCAGCCGGAGGCGATCCGGTGCTGGCCCCGGACGTCGTCGAGGTGGCGCCTGCCGCTGACGACTGCGGTGAGAGCGTGGCCGCGCGCGTTCAGGCCTACTACGACGATGTGCGCAATCTGTCGGCGAACTTCCGACAGAGTACGCAGAGCGTGGCCTTCGGATCCGCGGCGGGTGAGGCCCAACGTGCCGCGGGAAAGGTGGAGTTCGCCAAGCCCGGCAAGATGCGGTGGACCTACACCGAGCCCGAGCCGAGTGAGGTGGTGAGTGATGGTTCCACGCTCTGGATCTACGATCCGGCCGCGAAGGAGGTGCAGATCCTCCAGGTGGGCGAGGCCTTCCTTTCCGCCGCGGCCATCCAGTTCCTGCTCGGCTCCGGGAAGATCCTCGAGACCTTCGATGTCGCGGCGACCGATTGCGACGCCTCGCCCGTGCATCTCGTGCTCTCGCCACGGGAGCCAGCCACCTACCAACGGCTCGAGCTCGATGTGAATCCGACCTCCGGCGTGATCCTCCGGACGCTCGTACTCGACGTGCTTGGCAACCGGACAGAAGTCGCCTTCGACGATCTGCAGATCAACGGCGCCCTTCCACCCGAGCGCTTCGTCTTTCAGGTGCCCGACGGGGTCCGTGAGCTTCGCCTGGACGTTCGCTGAAGCCCCAGGGTCGTCCAGCGCGAGGCGCGTTTTGGCGTCCGAACGTGCATTTTGCAGGCATCTGAGGCCTGCTCCTGCCCAGGCACGGCAATTTCCTTCACTGTTTCCGCTGTCTCTGCAAGGCAGCGCGTAGCCGACGGAGCGTCGGCCGAACGACACTAGCGTCAAGTACCCGGCAGCTTCCGGGCGCAGCAATGCATCGTAGAGCGGCACCCCAGGCGCAGCTTTCGATGGAATCCAGCCAGCCCAAAGCGGTTCTCAGCGAGGGTCAGGTCGCGCATGGCATGGAGGGTCGGGTGGGTCGGGAAGAGCACGCTGTCACGGCAGTCTTGGCCAGGAGTTGCCGCTCCGACTGCTTGACACCCCTTTGCCCTACCCTATGCTCGATCGGTGAAAATGTACGTGAAAACAAGGGGTTTGGGGATTCTCATGCGTCCTCATGCGGCGTCCTTGGCGAGATCCATCGGGGTTTTCGAAGATCCGCAGCTCAACCTCGAAGGCCGCGAGGTGACTGAGGAAGGGCTGGCCCCCGGATCCCACCAGCGCCTCTGGCTGAGGCGCCACGACCCCGCAGGAGCCAAGCGTCGCTCCTCTTCCTTACGTTTCAAAGCCGCGCCCCCCCGGGCGTTCTACCCGCAGCGGCATGGGCTTTGCACACTCCAGGGTCGTCTCCGTGATGGGCACGGAGCCAACCAGGAGCGGACGCAATGAGCGAATTCGAATCCGATGGTGGCCGGCGGGGTCTCATGAGGGACGTCATGCGACGGATCTCCCCGAATGGTCCCGGTAACGAGGATGACGATTCGCAGGCGTCTGCTTCATCGCCTGGCGGTACCGCCAGGTCGACGGATTCGGAGCGCGGGCAATCCATGGCACGATCCCTACAGGACGAGATCGAAGACCTTCGAGAGGCGCTGCGCTTCTTTGGGGGCGATTCCGCGGAGTTTCGACGCCGCCTCGATCGGCTACTCGCCGAGTACGAGGCGATCCGACGTCGCTTCCATCTGACGCGCGACCAGCTCACCGACGCGGAGCGTCAGAACGAGAAGCTGGTTGGCACGCTTCAGGAAGCCAAGCAGCAGATGGAGCTGCTGAAGGAAGAGGTCGACAAGCTTTGCGCGCCGCCTAACGGCTACGGCGTATACCAACGTTCGAACAAGGATGATACCGCCGAGATCGTGGTCGACGGCAAGTCGATGCGCGTGAACGTGCATCCGAACGTCGATACGTCTCACTTCGAGGAAGGACAGCTCGTCGTTCTGAACGAAGCGTTCAACATCGTCGAGGGGGCAGGCTTCACCCTCCGCGGCGAGATCATGTCGATCGTCGAGAACCTCGGCGACGGTCGAGTCATCGTGCTCGGTCATACGGATGACGAGCGCGTGGTAACGCTCTCCGACCCGTTGCGCCGTGAGCGACTGAAGGCGGGCGACCACGTTCTCGTCGATCCCCGGACGCAGTACCGAAGAAGTGCCGGATATCACCTATGACCAGATTGGTGGCCTGGGCGAGCAGGTCGAGATCCTGCGCGACGCCATCGAACTGCCCTACCTGCACCCGGATCTCTTCAAGGAGCACAAGCTCTCGCCGCCGAAGGGCATCCTGCTCTACGGTCCTCCGGGCTGCGGAAAGACCCTGATCGCGAAGGCCGTGGCCAATGCCCTGGCCAAGCGCATCGAGGAGAAGACGGGCCGGGAGACGCCTGCCTACTTCCTGAACGTGAAGGGGCCGGAGCTTCTCAACAAGTACGTTGGCGAGACCGAGCACAAGATCCGCGAGGTCTTCAAGCGCGCGCGCGACAAGGCCAACGAGGATGTTCCGGTCGTGATCTTCTTCGATGAAATGGATTCGCTCTTCCGCATGCGCGGCTCTGGAATCTCCTCGGATATGGAGGCCACCGTGGTCGCCCAGTTCCTCTCGGAGATCGACGGCGTCGAGTCGCTGAAGAACGTGATCGTGATCGGTGCTTCGAACCGGCAGGATCTGATCGACCCGGCCGTGCTGCGGCCCGGTCGCCTGGATCTCAAGGTCAAGGTGCATCGCCCGGACAAGGAAGCGGCCTACGAGATCTTTACGAAGTACCTCGTCGAAGATCTTCCCTACCATGCGGACTCCGAGCAGCGCTATGGAAGCGACCCGGCGAAGATGGTCGATGGTATGATCCGCGACACGATCGAGGACATGTACGCCACCGGGGAGGACAACAAGTTCCTCGAGGTGACCTACGCCAAGGGCGAGCGTGAGATCTTCTACTTCAAGGATTTCGCCAGCGGCGCGATGATCGAGAACATCGTGGCCCGGGCCAAGAAGATGGCGGTCAAGCGCTTCCTCCACAACGAAGAGCGCGGAATCAAGGTCGGCGATCTGATGCAGGCTGTGCGGAACGAGTTCAAGGAGAACGAAGACCTCCCGAACACGACCAACCCGGACGACTGGGCGCGCATCTCTGGCCGCAAGGGCGAGCGGATCATCAACGTCCGTACCCTGATCAGCGGGATCAATCGCAAAGAGCGTTCGATCGAGAACGTCGACTCCGGCCAGTACCTGTAGGAGGATCTCGCGTCGCTGCGGCGCCAGACATCGATATGGCGATTCCGATGGTGATGGGGACGGAGATCGAGTACGGGATCACGGTCAAGAACGACCGTGATTTCGATCCGATCTCGAGCTGCGTGCTTCTGGTCAACGCCTACCGCGAAGACCGGGCGACGAAGATTCTCTGGGACTACGACCAGGAGAACCCGCTGGCCGACGCGCGGGGCTTCCAGGTGGACGGCGAGAAATACACGCCGAACCAGCAGGAGAACATCGCCCGCAACAAGACGCTCGAGAACGGTGCGCGTTATTACGTGGATCACGCACACCCCGAGTACTCCTGCCCTGAGGTCACGAATCCCTACGAGCTCGTCGTGCACGAGAAAGCCGGCGAGCGGATTCTCGAGTTCTCTCGCCGTGAGGCGACGGCGCTGCTGCCCGAAGGTGCGACGATGCTGTTGCATAAGAACAACAGCGATCACAAGGGAAACAGCTACGGCTCTCACGAGAACTACTTGATGAATCGGCGGACCTCGTTCAAGCGGATCGTCGAGCACCTGACGCCGTTCTTCGTGAGCCGGCAGGTCTACAGCGGCTCCGGCAAGGTGGGTAGCGAGAATCGGGCCCAGCCCTGCAACTATCAGATCTCCCAGCGAGCGGATTTCTTCGAGACCGAGGTTGCGCTGGATACGATGGTCAAGCGGCCGATCATCAATACCCGTGATGAGCCCCACGCGGATCGTGAGAAATATCGCCGTCTCCACGCGATCATCGGTGACGCGAACATGAGCGAGTACACGATTTATCTGCGCCAGGGCGCGACGTCGATCGTGTTGGGGATGATCGAAGACGACGCCATCGACCGGGAGCTCTCGCTCCGGGATCCGGTGAAGGCGATCAAGGAAATCTCCCACGATCAGACCTGCCGCCGGGAGGTGGAGCTGGTCAACGGCAAGAAGCTCACTGGCGTGCAGTTGCAGCTCGAGTATCTGGAGATGGCACGCAAGTACGTTGCGAACTACGAGGTTCCGGACTGGACCGCCGACATCGTCGAGAAATGGGCCGAGGTGTTGGATGCCCTCGAGCGTGATCCGTCCGAATTGGCGGATCGAATCGACTGGGTGATCAAACACGTCATGATCGAGCGTTTCATGGAGCGAAAGGGCCTGGAATGGGGGGATCCGCAGGTTCAGCTGTTGGATCTCCAGTATCACGACCTTCGACCCGAGAAGGGCTTGTACTATCTTCTCGAGAGGCAAGGAAAGGTGGTTCGGATCGTGACGGATCAAGAGATCACGAGAGCGATCACCGAGCCGCCTGAAGACACGAGGGCGTATTTTAGAGGCCACTGCTTGAAGCGCTTCGGCGACGAGGTCTTCGGCGTCAACTGGGACTCGATCTCGTTCGGTATCGGCGACGATCCGATCAAGCGCGTCTTGATGGCCGAGCCGCTCAAGGGCTCCAAACAGCATGTCGACGAGCTGCTCGAACGCTCCAAGAATGCGGCCGAGTTGGTCAAGAACCTCCGAGCCTGAATCCCGCCAGGAGACATCTGATGATGCGAAGAATCGAACGACCCACGAAATCCTCTACCGATCCGAATGCGGATCTGCTCCGCTTCGCCAGTGCGGCCGAAAGCAGTCAAAAGCAGAAATCCGGCGGCGGAGGCGGCGAGGGTGAATCCGGGACGAGTGGCGACGGTGCAAAGAAACTCGCCAAGAAGGGCGAGAATCTGAAGGAAGAGATGGACGCCCTTGTCGACGAGATCGATGAGGTCCTCGAAGAGAACGCCGAGGAGTTCGTCAAGAACTACGTCCAACGCGGGGGCGAGTAGGCCGAACGGCCTCGATACGATCACGCACACCGGGGGGGTTACGTGCGGTTCTGGGATGGCTACAAGGGCTCCAGTTTCATGGAGCTGATCAACGACGAGTTTCCACAGTTGAAATGCGACTTGAGTGCTGGGTTGGCCAGCGCGGGGACGCTACCGGAAACGGCTCATGGCACCACCTGCTTGGGGCTGCGCTTCGTCGACGGTGCGCTCGTAGCGGGCGATCGCCTCGCTACGATGGGTCACCAGGTCGCGAATCGTGACATCGAGAAGGTCTACGCCACCGACGGATACTCGTTGATGGCGATCGCGGGCGCCGCGGGCCCGGCCATCGAGATGGCGCGGCTGCTCGGGGTGCAGTTCGAGCACCACGAGAAGATCGAGGGCGAGCCCCTCGAGCTCGAGGGCAAGGCCAATACCCTGGCCTCATTGATCCGCCAAAACCTGCCCGCTGCGATGCAGGGGCTGGTCGTGGTTCCGCTCTTCGCCGGCTACGACCGCCGACGCCACACGGGTCGGGTCTGGAAATACGAAGTGACGGGCGGACGCTACGAGGAGCTCGAGTTCGACGGCATCGGATCAGGTTCGATCTTCGCGAAAGAATCCTTGAAGAAGTCGTTCCGTACCGATGCCAGCCGGGAGGACGCCATCAAGATGGCCATTCTGGCGCTCACCGATGCCGCCGACGAGGATCGGGCCACCGGGGGTGTGGATCTCGAACGCGGCATCTTCCCACGGGTCAAGCTCGTGACGGAAGCCGGAGTCGAAGAAGTGGGTGACGACGAGATCGCCCAGGTGTACCAGGGCGTGCTCGAAAGCCGCCGCCGGCCGGGAGCGTAGCCATGTCTTTTCCGTTCTACGTCAATCCGGAGCAGATGGCTCAGGACAAGGCCGAGTTCGCCCGCAAGGGGATCGCTCGGGGCAAGTCCATCGTCAGTGTCGAATACGACCAGGGCGTCATGATGGTCGCGGAGAACCCGACCCGGCTGCACAAGCTCGGCGAGGTCTACGACCGGGTCGCGTTCGCGGGCGTTGGCAAGTTCAGCGAATTCGATCGCCTCCGGAAGATGGGAGTGCAGTGGGCCGATGTGGAGGGCTACCGCTTCAGCCGCGACGACGTTCGCGGAAAAGCCCTCGCCAACGTCTTCTCCCAGATCCTCGGAGAAGAGTTCAGCCGTTCGATGAAACCCTTCGAGGTGGAAGTCGTGGTGGCCGAAGTCGGCGACCCTGAGCTGGCGGGGCACGAGGGCAATTCGCTCTTCAAGGTCGGCTTCGATGGCACGGTGCAGGACCAGGAAGGTTTCTGCGTGATTGGCGGCTCCGAGAGCAACCTCCAATCCCATATGCAATCCAACTACCGCGATGGGCTCAGCTTGGCCGAGGCCCTCTCGCTCGGGCGGGAAGCCCTGCAGCGGGCAGAGAACGGGACACCGGATCTGCCGGCCAAGAGCCTCGAGGTCTGCGTCCTCGACCGGAGCCAGAACGGTCGGAAGTTCAAGCGTCTGACCACCGACGAGGTCGCAGCGCTTCTAGGCTGAGTTTCACGGCAGGCCCCCTGGGGGACCCTGCCGGCGGACTGGCCTCCGAGATCTCCATCGGCAGTCGATCGCATCGCTGAGACACCGAAAGGTCTCGCCCGTACCTGCCGATAGAGGAATGGCTACATTGGCCCTCCGGATTGGGTGGGAGCGCGTGCAAAAGCGAATCTACGGAGTCGAGACCGAATACGGAATCATCTTCACGCCCGAAGGGCGGAAGACGCTGCCGGTTGAGAAAGCGATTCGCTTCCTTTTCGAGAAGCTGATCACCACGGAGCACTTCCTGAACGTGTTCCTGGAAAACGGTGCCCGCTTCTACCAGGACACCGGTTGTCATCCGGAGTACGCCACGCCGGAGTGCGCGTCGCCTCGGCAGTTGATCGTCTACGACCGCGCCGGTGAGCGCATCCTCGAAGATCTGCAGGATTACGCCGAGAGCAAGATTCGCGAAGAGCGGATCCCCGGGAAGCTCTCGATCTTCAAGAACAACACGGATTTCGTCGGCAACAGCTACGGCTGCCACGAGAACTATCTCGTCGATCGCGATGTCGATTTCTACTACCTGGCCGAGCAGCTGATCCCGTTCCTGGTGACGCGTCAGATCTTCACCGGCGCGGGGAAAGTCTTCCAGACCCAGGATGGCGTGCACTACTGCATCAGTCAGCGCGCCCAGCACATCTATCAGAAGATTTCGGGTACCACGACGAACGATCGCTCGATCATCAATACCCGAGACGAGCCCCATGCCGATCGCGAGCGATATCGCCGCCTGCACGTGATCGTCGGCGACTCGAACATGAGCGAGTACACCAACTTCGTGAAGATCGGGACGTGCGCGATCGTCCTCCAAATGATCGAAGACAACTACATCAACAAGGATTTCACGCTCCGCAATCCGGTCAAGGCGATCAAGGACATCTCCTTCGACACGACGTGCAAGCGAAAGCTGCGCCTCGACAACGGGCGTGAGTACTCGCCGATCGAAATCCAGCGCGAATACTGTGAGATGGCCCAGAAATACATGGAGCAGTATCCGGTTTCCGACGAGCTCAAGGAGAGCGTCGGAATGTGGCAATACGTGCTCGATACGCTGGACGACGATCCCAACAAGCTCTCACGCCAGATCGACTGGGTGATCAAGCGGAACCTGATCGAATCCTATGTCGAGAAGCATGGCTCCCGTTGGGCCGATCCGCGCGTCTTCATGCTGGATCTCCAGTACCACGACATCCGCGTGAACCGTGGCCTCTACTATCTGCTCGAGCGCAAGGGAGCGGTGGACCGCATCCTGAACGACGAGGAGATCATCAAGGCCAAGACCGAGCCGCCGCATAACACCCGGGCGCGGATGCGCGGCGAGTTCATCAAGCTCGCACGCCAAAACGGCATCCAGTACGATCTGGATTGGTCGAATATCCGCCTCGGCAACCTGCTCAACGTCCGGGTGATCTGCAACAACCCGTTCGAGACGGATACGGAGAAGGTGGCGGAGCTGGTGCGCACGATCCAGAAGACGAACCTGCGCAAGACCAGCCTGTCGAAGCTCGTCATCCAGTCCTGATCTACCAGCGCGCTCGTTCGCGATTCCATGCTCAACGTTTCGAGGTCCCCCCCCATGAGCGATGCACGTCCGCAATTGGTCGCCATCGACGGCGATGCCATTCCCAGTGAAGCCGCTGGAGGGCAGGGCGGACAAGCTCCGCGCGAGCCGGGGGCCCTGGGTCGCAACGGCCGGATCGCTGCCGCGCTGGCCATCGTCGGCATGCTTGGCTTCGGAGCCATGGGCTACCGGGCGGCGCAGCTCGGAGACGAACTCGTGGCTTCCCAGGCCGCTCTGGCGGCGGCTGAAGGCCGGATCGAGGGCTATCAGGCGCATCTCCTTCAGGTCCGTGAGCGGACGGGAACACTCGTCCACGGCATGGAGGCCTTGGTCGGGCAGCTCGGATCGCTCGCTTCGGAGCTCGAATCTCTCGGCTCATTGGTAGGTGAAGACCCCACGGCAATCGGCAACGACGAGGCCGAAGCACCCGCTCGGCCTTAGCTCTTCCCGCCTCGCTGCCGGCTCCTTGCGCATCGGCTGAGCGCGCATTTCCCGCGCAATTCCGACCACTTCCGTGTGTGTGTCACTCAACTCCTGCCGCCCGGTGCCGATACGAAGAGAGCCCCCCGGTCCATCCCGTCCGCTCACGGACCTGAAGGAGATGCGCCTGATAGCCCTCGATCCGGCCTTCAGCCGCCGCCAGAGCGGCCTGGGAAGCCACGAGTTCGTCTCCGA
>JAFDCZ010000120.1 GCA_019312665.1 Deltaproteobacteria bacterium
CGCTGGACGGTCCTGCAGGAAACTGGCGATGGTTGGCTGCGATCTCCGGTTGGCGTCGCGTGCCTCCCCGACGGAAGAACGGTCGTAGCCGACTCGGTTCTCGAAGAGCTCTGGATGTTCGACGGAGAAGGACGATCCCTCGGACGGATCGAAACGGGCCCGCTTGCTCGTCCAACCGGCTTGGCGTTCGATGGCTTCCGTTCCCGGCTCTGGGTCGTCGAAACCCTCGCCCATCGCGTGCGGGCTTTCGACCTGCACGGCCATGAACTGGCTCGGATCGGCTCGCGCGGTGCGGGGCCCGGAGAGTTCAACTTCCCTACGCGCGTGGCCCTCGACGAGAGTGGTGGCTTCTGGGTTACGGATTCACTGAACTTCCGGCTGCAACACTTCGATGCCAACGGCCAATACCTCTCCGAGTTGGGATCCGCCGGGGATCGCCCCGGCGGTTTCGCGAGGCCCAGGGGAATTTCCGTGGATGGTTCCGGCCGGATCTTCGTCGTCGACGCGCTTTTCGACGCGATCCAGATCTTCGACCCGACCGGGCAGCTGCTGTTGATCTTTGGAGGTAGAGGGGAGGAGCCCGGCGAGTTCTGGCTGCCCTCCGACGTGATCGTCGACGGGCACGGCCACGCGTTCGTTTCGGATGCCTACAACAGCCGGCTTCAGGTGTTCGCCTATCACCCGCCGGAACGGGTTACCCAGTGAGGCGGCTCATCCGTTTTCTGTCGGTCGGCGCCGTTTTGGCACTGGCCGTAGCCGCTCCGGCGAGCGGAGACGTCGCGAATACACTCCACAACCTGACGCCCACGGGCACGGGCGCTGTCAAGAATCCGGGGCCGGTTGGACTTTGCACGTTCTGCCACACCCCCCACCGCGCCTTCCAGACCCGCGCCCTCTGGAACCGCGACCTGCCGACCCAGATCTACACTCCATATCTCAGCTCCACTCTGATCGCCTCGGTGGGCCAGCCCACGGGCTCGTCACGTCTCTGCCTCTCGTGCCACGACGGTACCGTGGCTCTTGGCAACGTCCTGCACGCGCCCGGCCAGAGCATCGCGCCCCTGCCGCCCCTGCAGGGGAGGGTTCTGCTCGGCACCGACCTGACCGACGATCATCCGGTCTCCTTCGTCTTCGACGATCAGTTGGCCGCTTCCAACGGCGAGCTCGTTCCTCCGGCGCTGTTGACCGGGCCCGTGCAACTCGACCGGAACAATGAGGTGCAATGCACGTCATGTCACAACCCCCACGAAGACCGCTTCCCAAAGTTTTTGGTGACTGACAACCGGAATGCAGCGCTGTGTACGACGTGTCACGCGAAACAGGGTTGGGCCGGCTCGTCCCACGCCACGTCATCCGCAACCTGGAACGGATCGGGGACCGACCCCTGGCCTGGAAGTGCGTTCGGAAACGTGGCGGAGAACGGTTGCCTCTCCTGCCACGACCCGCATTCTGCCGCCGAGCCTGAACGGTTGCTGGCGCGAACTCCAAACGAGGAGGTCTGCCTGGCCTGCCACAACGGCAACGTGGCAACGACCGACGTGGACTCCGAGCTCCAGAAGCCCGAGCACCACCCCATCTTCGAGACCAGCGGCATCCACGATCCGCCCGAGAATCCGCTCGCGATGAGCCGCCACGCGTTTTGCGCGGACTGTCACAACCCCCATTCGGTGAACAACTCGACCGCCCAGGCGCCCGATCCATCCGGTGCCCAGCAGAACGTCCGAGGCCTCGACCTGAGCGGGGTTCCGATCACCCCTTCGACGTTTGCTTACGAGGTCTGCTTCAAGTGCCATGGCGTTGCCGAGCAAGTATCGCCGCGTGTCATCCGCCTCGACCATGTGACGAACATCCGGCTGGAGACGCATCCAGGGAATCTCTCCTACCATCCAGTGACGGCGATTGGTACCAACCCAGGCGCAATCACGTTGATCCCTCCGCTCTCGGCATCGAGTCGGATCTACTGCCACGATTGTCACAACACGGACGAGGCGACCAGTTCGTCACCCTCGGTCCCTCTCGGTCCGCACGGGTCGATCCACGCACCGATCCTGGAAGGCAGCTATCCATTGGTCGACTTCGTGTCCTTCGATCCGGCCGTCTACGACCTGTGCTTCAAATGCCACGATTGGAATACGCTCGAGGATGACGCCGCCTTCGTCCACAAGAAGCACCTCGAGAATGCAGACGCCCCTTGTGCAGCCTGTCATGATCCACACGGCTCGCGGGGTTCCACGCACCTGATCAACTTCCTCCGCTTTGACGCCGCGGGAACCGAAGTCGTCCGGCCTTCGATCTCGACAGGACGGCTCGAGTTCCAGGATCTCGGGACCGGAATCGGACGCTGCTACTTGACTTGTCACGGCGAGGATCATTGTCCCAGGGAGTATGATGGTCCCGACAAGACATTCATTGGGGACTGCGACTAACAGACGGGAGAGAAAGCATGAACAGCAGAAGGGCCCACGACCGATGTTCCCGGTGCCTGATGATGCTTCTTGTGATGCTGGGGGTGACTGCATCTTCGCCAGCCGCCAGAGCAGAAATATCCACGCTACGATTGCAGATGCTCCGGAACCTCGCTGCGGTGGAGCGCATGGGCGAGGGTATCGCCGTGGACGAGTTCGGCGGAGTCCAGGATGCCGCGAAGGATCTCGAAAAGTGGGCGGCCGCGTTGAAGGAAGAAGACGTAGTGCAGTTCGGACTGGATCCTGCGATGGACGCGAAATGGGACGCATTGCTCAGTGCCCAGCAGGAGAGCGCGCGCTCAATCCGCAAGGCGGCGGAGGATGAGGATGCCCGAGGCGTACTGCTCGGCATTCAGCTACTTCACCAGAACGCCTGCCTCGCCTGCCACACGACCTTTCGTGAGCCTTTCGGGCGCAAGGCGCCGTCGACCATGTTCATGACGAGCTTCCTGAGTTCGTGGCGGGAGATGCAACGCGGCCTCGCCCTCGCCGACTACTCATTGATCGCACGCCAGGCTCGTGAGATGCAGAGCCTTGCGCGGGTGATGAGCTGGGATGCAGTGATCGAGTCCACGTTCGATATTCCGGAGCCGCAGGAACGAAAGGCGTTCCGGAAGATCGTGAATGGTCTCGCTGTCTCTGCTTCCCGCATCGAACGGGCAGCGACGGAAGAAGACGCAGGAGCCGTTCTGGATTCCATTCGGAAGTCCTGGGAAGACGGGTGCATCGCCTGCCACGAACAATTCCGATGAGACCACCAGGCTTCCCTGCGAGGGAAGAACGCACCCGTCAGCAAACCTCGGAACCCAACGACGGCTTCCCGAACGTTCGGTGTCGAACTTGGGTAGGTGGCCAGTTTTCGGGCTTCCGGCGTGCCTCTGCGGATCATTCGAACCAGACCCGGAGCGGCACGTCCTGCATGGCCCGTTCCAGAACCGGGGCGACGGGAGCAGTGCGCCGTCCCTTCCTGTTCCACGGATGGCAGGACAAACGCGTCTCAACTCCCGCGGGGATATGCAGGCTGCTTCACCTCCCGGATGGGCCCATCGGAGCGCTAGTGCCCGTTGAAACTGCCATGAAGTGAAAACACCGCAAGAATATGCAACGAACGCCCGATCGGGCACTCCGTGCCGACTGCCGATCCAAGGGATCCGATGGTGGAACGAGAACGGCAACTGGTTGGAGCGCGAGGGGGCTTCGCAGCCCCGCTCGCCCTCGCGGTGCTGCTGTTGGTCGGTTTCGTTGCTCCGGCCGCCTTGGCGAACGGCGGCGCGGCTCTTCTCGACGCTCGCTCACGCGAGTGCCTCGCTTGTCACCGCGCGTCGATCGGTGAGATTTCGTCGCTGCGCAACCCGCAGCTCGTGATGGTGGGTTCGCGTTTGGGAAGCCATTCAGTGGGAGTTCGATACGACGAGGCATGGCGCGCCAACCCGCAGGGGCTACGCCCCCTGTCCTCCCTCCCACTGAGCATCGAACTCCCTGGCGGGCGGGTCACGTGCGTCTCATGTCACAGGCCGACCGAGCCCTCGCACATGGCATAGTTGGCTCGGGCACCAGACTCCGGCTGCCCCCAGGCATCGGTGTTCACCGTGCTCGAGCGGAATCTCTGCACGAGCTGCCACGCGTTCTGACACCGACTCGGTCACGATGAACTCGATTGCGAGTCGGCGGGGAGCAGCGTCCACTTGCCGTGCGACGGCGAATATTGGACATGGCGATGTTTTCAGGGCGAGCTGCGGCGAGGAGGTCACAGCGGATGGACAGCCTCTAGCTGGCCGCCGTACGCGACGTGCTGTTTGCCGGGCCCAGCCCGCCCAACTCTGCGAATGCATTCGCCGATGAAGCCATCGCAGCCCTGCTGAACGCAAGCGAGGTCACGTGAAAGATGCTCGGCCAGACTCGAACGGTTGACGTGCTCGCCGCCATCGAGAGTGAGCCTTTGGTCTTCGAGGCTTGATCGTTGAAAAGAGGGGCTGGCCCGGAACTGAGATGCAGGTGAACGTCCCGGGCTTCAAATGCGAGCAGTGCTCGGCAGGATCCGTTCCAGCAGCGCGTGGGGTAGGGCGCAATGACGAAATCTCGGCTGCGGCGACTCCCAGAAAGTACCCCCTTCCCCCTTTTCGTAGTAGGGAATTACGAGGGGCGGGACTACAACGCCATTGCATGCTCAGATTCAACGAACAGAAATGCTACTCGGCTGACCCCACACCACCGCGTTTCCGGGCGGAGAGATCCATGGTCAAGTACGGGCAGTTCCCGAGGCCAGCACGCTGGTGCTTCTGGTCTTTGGTATCAGCCCTGTTGCGGTGCGGCAGAGAAGTGCGCATTCGAGGTGAGCCAACCCAGGGGTGCCGTCGGACAGTTCTGGGGAATCTCCGTGCGCGGCCGATGGCGCGGTAACCTTCCTGGCGAATCGACGTTGGGGTGTCATTTGAGTAAATTCAACGCCGAGCGCTCGGCTTCTTCGAAGCGTTGAACGAGCCTCTCATCCGTCGAATGGGTGCTGAACCCACAAGGAGAAATCTTGCGTCTTTGTATCGTTCTGGTCGCTATTCTTGCCCTTGGCCTCGCATCCTGCGCCCGATACCCGGGCGGCGTGGCCGCGTCGAACGTGCCGATCGGCCAAAATGGATACGATGTGTTGGGGCTGGTGTCCGCAGCGGACTGCAAGGTGAACCTGTTCGGTATCCTGCCCGTGAGCGGCGGAAATCAGGTTTCGGACGCGATCAAACTGGCGCTGGCCCATCAGCCGAATGCGGATGCCCTGATCGGGGTGACCGTCGACCGGGTCGTCAAGTATTTCATCCTCTGGAGCCAGGTGTGCACCGAGGTGCGGGCAACCGCCGTCCGCAGGCGCTGAGCCGCCAGGCGGCTGTTTCGGTTGGTTCCCGGGAGTCGTAGCTTTCGCTCCCGTCCTTCATCTGAGGCGCGATGCACGATCTCCTAGGGCACATGCTGTCAGTGTTCATGGGCTTCTTCGCCATCATGAACCCGATCGCGAATACGCCAGTCTTCCTGGGCCTGACCGCGAGTGACTCGCCGGCCTTGCGCCGCAAGGTCGCGTTGAACGCCATTTCGTTGACGTTCCTGATCGTGCTGTTCTTCAGCGTGTTCGGAAACTGGATCTTCCACCTTTTTGGAATCACGCTCCCAGCGTTCAGGCTCACCGGGGGTTTGCTCGTGGCGTTGATCGGTTTCCACATGCTGCAGGGGGAGGCGTCGGCGGTGCACAATCCCTCGGACGAGGATCAGGCGGACAGCCTCGAGACGGCATTGAACGTGGCGGTGAGCCCGCTTGCCGTGCCTATCCTGGCCGGGCCGGGGACGATCGCGACGGCGATGAGTTTCTCCGCTGATGGCATCCGGGAGCTGGTAGTGACGATCGGAGCGTTTGCCGTGCTATGCGGCATCACGGCCGTGTTCTTCCTCTACGGCGAGCGGCTCGTGAGCTTCCTCGGCCAGAGTGGGCTCAACGTGATCACACGCCTGATGGGGCTGATCCTGGCCGTGATCGGCGTGCAGATGGCGATCGACGGCATCAAGGCTGCGTTCGCCCTCTCCTGATCCGCCATCGCGAGACGGGGATTGCAGCGGTCTCCTAGCGCCGCCTGCCCCCTCCGCCACGATGGCCGCCACCGCCTCCTCGATGTCCTCCGCCCCCGGATCGGCTGCGGTTGTACTGCTGGCTGCGTTGGCTTGAACGGGTTCGTGACTGGTGGCTCCGCTCGAGCTGGGAGCGCGTGGAGGACGACCGTTGCTGCCGAGTGGTCGACGTCCGGTTCGGTCGGGAGACATCCCGGTTCGAGGGTCGGCTCACATCGCGGCTCGTGGGTCTGCTGACGTCGCGGTTCGAAGGTCGGCTCGCATTGCGGCTGGGAGTGCGGTCCAGATCCTTTGCCTTGCTCCAATCATGGTTCTTTCTCTGGTCCCAGCCGCCCTTGTCGTTGCGCCGATAGACGTTGCCCTTCTTGTCGGTGAGGACGTTGTTCGGGCCTCTGGCGGGTCGTGCGGTCGGTCGGTTCGCGGGTCGCTTGCGGTCGCCGACCTTTGAAACGCGATTGACGTTGTCGCCGCGGTTGTAGACGTTGTTCCGCGAGTTCTGGATGTTCGTGCGCCGGCCCCGGTCGATGTTGACGTCGCCTACGTTGATGCTGCGATCGATATCGATATTCGTCTTGCGGAAGCCGCCGCCCACGTAGGGGCGGCGCCAGGGCCGATATCCGACCGGCCCGAACCATCCCCCGCCGAAGCCGACGGAGAACGCGAACGGCCCGTTATGCCAGCTCACGCCGAAGCCCCATCCGCGCCACGGGTTGTAGGAGACGTGGAAGCCCCAGGTAGGCACACGCGGGTAGTAGTAGTGGCCGTACCAGGGCCGGTAGTAGTAGCCCGTGCCATAGACCACGCAGCCGCTGTAGACGTAGCTGCCGTAGTAACCGGGGGTGTAGCCCACGTACACGACCTCCGGTGTCACGTCGTAGACCTTGACGTAGGTGACGTTGTAGTGGGGGTTCGAGGCCGGAATCCGGTACAGCACCTCGGGCACCTGGGTCGCAACCTTCCAAGGGCCTTGCGGCTTGTCCGCGTCGTACCAGGCACCCTGTTCACAGGCCCAGTAGTGCTTGCCGACCTCGAAGATGGCCGATGCGGTATTCACCGCATAGCGCGCAGGGATGCCCTCGATGGCTTCGAACTTCGGCTTCCCGTCGTAGGTAACCGTGATGGGCGTTCCGCCCGATCGCTTGATGGCGGCGGTCTGGGGGATGGTGTCGTCGAGTACGGCGTCGCGGGCCTGGGTCGTGCCCCCGACCAGGGGCAAGACGTGGCCGTTCGTCGAATCTTCCGGGATCTTCGCGAAGCCCGCGGGCAGCTCATCGTTGGGAACGTGCTCCCACTTCCACTGATCGTCGATGCTATGTCCTCGATACCAGCGGCCGGAGAGCACGACGTAGTATTGCTGCGTTGCCAACTCCAGGAACACATCGCTGTCGCTGTTGTCGAGGTAGAGGAGGTCCATCCCCTCCACCGGCGTCCAGCTGGGATCGCCGTCGGAGACGATGAGCTCGGTGGCCTCGGTCACGACCAGGACCGCGGGCGGGGGCTTGTCTGCGTCGTGCTCGATGTCTTGGGTGGAGTCGCTCTGCTTCTCTAGCGCCCGCAACTCTTGCGGAGGCTTCGCTCCGGCGGTCCAAGGGCCTTCGATCTTGCTCGCCGAGTACCACAGGCCGCCACCGGCTCCGAGGTACAGTTTCCCATCGGCTCGGGCCATCGTGAAGGGCGTGTTCAGGACGCGCTCGATTCCGCCTGCTTTCTGGTAGATGGGATCTCCGTCGAGGCTGACCAGCACGGTCGGCTGTTTGCGGTAGACGATCCTCGGCGGATCGTGCTTCAGCTCAGGCTCGTCAGTGCCGCGCGCGGCCGCGTCCATGTCCGCGACCAACAGGTCGAGGGAGACACTCAGTCCGCTGTCGGGGACACTTTCCTGGATCAGCTTGGCCAGCTTCTCCTGATCGCCCTCGCTGGCGTCAGCGAAGCGAACGCGCGGGATCTTCACATCCCGGAGCGTTGCCATGCGCTCTCCGCGATCCGAATCGACCTTGGCCTCGATCCAGATCGCGCCGAATTCGGGAGTGCCGCCGTCGCGTGAGACGGAAACGGCAGCTCGCGCCTGGAGTTCGTTGTTCTCGAGGCTCTCCACCTGGGGCTGATAGATCGTCACCTTGGCCTTCGGATAGTCGATCTCCTTGGGCCACTCGGCTTCTTGCGCGAAGCCGGCTCCTGCAACGGGAAGACATAGCGATGCAAGCCCGACCCACAGTATCCCAATGCGCATGATCTCTCCCGGTTCATTCGCTATCGAAGCTCGACCTTCACGGTATCGATTGTGCCGTTGAAAGCGAACCGGGTGCGGTCGTAGTCGTTGGCCGAGACGGAGAGCTCAGTCCACGCCGATATCGAAGGTCTCCGTGGCTCTGGGAGTGGCCGGAACCGATCTCTTCCGCTGGGGCCTGTCCGACCTGCTTGTCATCGGCCGGAGCGTCGCCGGTCCTGCGCCGCACTGACCCATGATCGACGTACCGACCTCGATCTTGTGTCTTTCAGAGATCAGCGCTCGAGTCAGCTCAGGGCGCAACCCAGATCGGCGAGCTCCAGGCACGCTCCTGGAGGCTGGGCGGCAAGCCGCCCGGGATCTCGATGCCAAGCCTCGCCGCGTCTCGTGTGCGCCAGCGTGGCGTCGGAATCTCGATGCCTCTCAGCCTGCCTTCTACCATGTACGCGCTATCGAGATTCCGACGCCTCGCTGGACCGCCTACGACGCCCTCCGCTTCGGCGTGAAGATGTCGGAAGGCGTGCCGATGGATCATCAGGAACGCGCGTGGAACTCGCCGATCTGGTACTCCCCCCTGGAGTGATCCGCCGCATTCTCACAGAACCGCTTCTCCACTTCCTGATGCTCGGAGCCCTGTTGTTCGGGCTCTACGGGCTGGTGGGTGGCGACGAAGCCCCGGTCGAACGTCGAATCGTCGTTTCCCAGCACCGCCTACGACAGATTGCGACCACCTTCGAGCGCACCTGGATGCGCTCTCCTACCACCGCCGAGCTCTCGGGCCTGGTGGATGATTGGGTGATGGAGGAGATCCTCTACAGGGAGGGAACCCAGCTCGGTCTCGACCTCGACGACTTGATCGTCCGGCGCCGGATGCGCCAGAAGATGGAGTTCCTGGCGGACGACTGGAGCGCGGGTACGGATCCGAGTGACGGAGTGCTGGGCCGATTCCTGGCAGAGCACCCCGAGCTCTTCGAGCAGCCTGAGCGAATCGATTTCGAGCATGTCTTCGTCGCGGCCGGTGCGGCCGATCAGCCTGCCCGTGCGGCGGCGCTGCTGGCCAGACTCCGGGAGGGGGAAAGTTCACTCGGCGATGCAACGTTGCTTCCCGGTAAGATGGAGGACGCTACGATGGCCGAGATCGTCGCCAGCTTTGGTAAGGCGGTTGCGATCGCGCTGGCTTCCGCCCCGGTCGGTGGATGGATGGGCCCCGTCCGTTCCGATTTTGGCTGGCACCTGTTCTACGTGGCTACCCGGCAACCCGCTGTGATGCCGGGTCTCGAGGAAGTCCGAGGGGCCGTCCTTCGAGAGTGGAGCTCCGAACGGCGAGCGACAGGCCGCCGCAAGTTCGAAGAGGGATTGCGTGCCCAGTATGAGATCGAGATCGAAGCACCTTCCGAAGCGGCTCCTGCCACCACCACAAAAGGAGAAGATCATGAAGCGAAGCTGGCTGGCGATCGGCCTGGTGGCTCTGGCCTGGAGTAACACTGCGGTGGCTTCCGATTCCACCGTCCCGACGAATCCGCTGCGAGAGGCCTATTTCGGCGAGACCCACGTTCATACCGCCTATTCCCTGGACGCCTACCTCGGGGGCACGCGTCTGACCCCCGACGACGCCTACCGCTTCGCCAAAGGGGAGGAGGTGACGATCCTGGGAAGGAAGCACCGCATCGGTCGCGCGCTCGACTTCGCGGCGGTGACCGATCACGCCGAGTACCTGGGCGAGATGTACTCCACGATGAATGAAGGCGCGCCCGGCCACGACCAGGAACTTCTCCAGGAGCTGCGTGGGCTCACCGGCTTCGAAGAGCGAGAGGCCTGGTTCCTGAAGTTGATCATCGGCAAGCGCAGCGGGGGGCCTCCGCAGCACACACCCTTCTTCGCCGGGCCCGAGACGGTGAGAAGCGGTTGGCAGGTGGTCCTGGCTGCAGCGGAAGCGCACGACGATCCCGGTCGCTTCACCACGTACGACGCTGTTCGCAACGGCCTGCCGCTCCTTGAAGGTGTGGCTGCCACGATCCAGGAACGCGCCTGGAGCTCGCCGATCTGGTATGCGCCGAAGTAGGTCGTGGTTCAGGCTGCCGGTTGGCCTGGGCCTCTTGTGCCTCGTCTGCGCATCTGCGGCCGGGGCACACGAGGTTCGTCCCGGCTATCTGGAGATCCGCGAGACCGATCCGGGCGTCTACCAGCTTTCCTGGAAGGTCCCGGCGAAAGGCGACCGCCGGCTGGCCATGGCCGTTCGCTTGCCCGAAGGCTGCGTTGAAGACCAACGGGAGGCACGCCTCGCGGCCGGCGCCCACGTCACGCGCTGGCGCGCGACCTGCACCGAAGGGCTCGTGGGTGCGCGCATCACGATCGACGGGCTGGAGACGACCCTCACCGACGTGCTTGCGAGGGTCGAGCTTCTGGGCGGGCCCGAGCAGGTCGAGCGGCTGCTGCCCGAAGCCCCTTCTTTCATCGTGCGCGGTGAATCTCACTGGACAGAGGTGGCGCGCACCTACGGGGCGCTCGGCATCGAACATATTCTGCTGGGGTTCGATCACCTGCTCTTCGTGCTGGGCCTGTTGATCCTGGTCGGAGGCCTGCGTCGGCTCGTGGCCACCATTACCGCGTTCACGGTCGCGCATAGCATCACGCTGGCTGCGGCGAGCCTTGATTGGATTCACGTTGCGCAGACCCCGGTGGAGGCTTGCATTGCGCTGAGCATCATGTTCGTGGGCGCCGAGATCCTGCGGGTGCATGCGGGGGGAGGGGGGCTCGCCGCTCGCAAGCCCTGGCTCGTGGCCTTCGGCTTCGGGCTACTCCACGGCCTGGGTTTTGCGGGCGCGCTTCAGGAGATCGGGCTCCCCTCTGGATCGATCCCCTTGGCCCTGGCTGCCTTCAACGTGGGGGTGGAGCTCGGCCAGCTCGCGTTCGTGGGGGCGGCTCTGGCAGTTGGCGCGCTGATCGGCTTGGGCCTGGCTCGCTTCCGTCCTGCCCTCGAGCGGGGGGCTGCCTATGCGATCGGAAGCCTGGCGGCGTTCTGGCTGATCGATCGCGTCGTTGGCTTCTGGTAGCTCGCATGGCGGAGCTCTTGTTCAACTTGGAGAAAACCGCGGAGCGTCTCACGGATCTGGGCCGTGTCCTGCTTCAGACAGTCGTCAGGCAGGCGCAGCCTTCTCCGAAACAATTTGGCACCCTAGGGGTTGCGCTTGGTCTCCCGGCCGTCGCGCTGCAGGACGAAATGCGACTCTCTCGGACGTTTTTGGGGGCGACGACTTCAGATGACCCGTGCTGACCCGATCGACGTTCTCATCGTAGGCGCGGGGGCTTCCGGAGCGGCCGTTGCTTGGAGCCTCGCCGAGACGGGAATGCGGATCGTCTGTCTGGAGCAGGGCGACTGGCCGAATCCCACGGATTACCCGAGCACGACTCCCCAGTCGGAGTTCCTGCAATTGGGCCCGTTCTCCTACAACCCCAACGTTCGGAACCGACCCGAGGACTACCCCATCAACGTTGATGATTCGCCCATCGCGATTGCCAACTTCAACGGGGTAGGCGGCGGTACCGTTCTCTACGCGGGACACTTTCCTCGCTTTCATCCATCCGACTTCCGGGTGAAAACACTCGACGGTGTAGCCGATGACTGGCCCGTCGACTACGCACGGCTCGAACCCTTCTATGCGGAGAACGATCGGATGATGGGCGTCGCCGGACTGGCCGGCGATCCCGCGTACCCGCCCAAGGAGGTCCAACTGCCGCCCGTTCCGCTCGGCCAGCTGGGAGAAACGCTGGCGAGTGGGTTCAATCGGCTGGGTTGGCACTGGTGGCCGTCGGACAGCGCAATCGCAACGCGTCCGTATGGCGGGCGCGACCGATGCGTGAATCTCGGTCCGTGCATGAGCGGCTGTTCCCAAGGGGCGAAATCAAGTACCGATCTCACCTACTGGCCTCAGGCCGAGCGCGCGGGCGTCGAACTCCGGACCCGATGTCGGGTTCGCGAGCTTCTCGTCAACGATGAAGACAGGGTCACTGGGGTGATCTACTACGACGCTGATTGAAATGAGCATCATGAGTCCGCTGAGATCGTGGTTCTCGCCTGCAACGGCATCGGCACACCCCGGCTGCTCCTCAATTCGAAGTCGGCTCGGTTCCCGGACGGGCTCGCGAATCGATCTGGCCTCGTTGGCAAGAACCTCATGCTCCATCCCTACGCCTACGTCCAAGGCGTCTTCGATGATCCCCTTGATGGCTACAAGGGCCCGGTCGGCTGTGCCCTGTGGTGCCAGGAGTTCTACGAGACAAGCTCTTCACGCGGCTTCGTTCGAGGATATACATTGCAGGCGAGTCGCGGCTTCGGACCGGTGACGTCAGCGCTGATGGGGTTGAGCAACGGCACAGTTGCGTGGGGGTCGGGACATCACGACTCATTCGGCGCCTACTTCAACCACGTGGCGGCACTTTCAGCGATCTGTGAAGACCTCCCCGAGCTCCACAACACCGTCACGCTCGATCCCGACCTCGTCGACTCGGATGGAATCCCTGCACCCAAGGTCACATATCGAATTAGCGACAACAGCCACAAGATGCTGAAACACGGGGCGGAACGCGCGACCGAGGCTCTGGAGGCGGCCGGCGCACACGACGTTTTCGTACAGTCTCCGCTACCCAACGCGGGATGTCATCTGATGGGAACGGCGCGGATGGGCGTCGATCCAGAGCATTCGGTCGTGAACGAATGGGGCCGCTGTCACGACGTCAGGAACCTCTTCGTCGTGGATGCCAGCGTTTTTGTTACGTCGGGCGGCGCAAACCCGACGAGCACGATCCAGGCATTGGCGCTCTATGTCGCCGATCAGATGAAGAATCGCCTGGCAAACCTCTTCGACTGAGCGGGAGCAATCATGGCGAGCGGGCGAGAAGGAAGTCAGGGGGCTGGCGCCAACAAAAGCGCCGATCGCGACCTGCTGCTTGCATTCGTGGGGACGGTGATTCCCGCAGGTGGAGCCAACGGCGCCATGCCCGCCGCATCGGAGCTCGCGGCGTTCCGCGAACTCTCATCCGATGAGGCTGAAGCGATCTACGGTCCCGTCTTGGAGTTACTCGTTGCTCGAAGCCGAGCCCAGGGCATGGAGGACTTTCCTGCGCTCGACCTGGAAGCCCGGGAATCGATGGTCAGAGGGCTTCACTCCGACCATCCACTCGTCGTGATGGGAGCCGTTGCCCAGACCCTGCTTCGATACTACGGAGTCGACACGGTCGTCGGGGCACTTGGCCTGGAAACGCGTGCCCCGCATCCGCAAGGGTACCTCCTCGATGACACGGACTGGGCACTGCTCGAACCGGTCCGGAAGATGGATCCAATCTACAGAGCCGCCGCAGGGCAAGGAGATGAATCATGAAGCTCAAGAGCGCAAGGGCATTCACCGTTCAGACAGCCCCGCCGAATCTGGGAGGCGTCTTCTGGTTCTTCGTCCGGCTCGAGACGGATACCGGGTGCGTGGGATGGGGCGAGTGTGCCGTCTTGTTCAGCATGTACGGCCTTGATCGGTCGTTCGCCCAGCTCGTCGAGGACAACTTCTCCC
>JAFDCZ010000262.1 GCA_019312665.1 Deltaproteobacteria bacterium
GATCACCCGGTGCTCGGCGAGAGCATGAAGCGATTCGGAACGGCGGGCATCGTCAACACCACGAACGCCCGCAACATCCTGCCGACCCGGAATTTCCAGAAGGGTCATTTCGATGACGCGATGAAGATTTCCGGCGAGTGGATGGAGGAGCACGAGCTCAAGGGCGTGAAGACGAGCTGCATCCATTGTCCGGTCACTTGTGGCCGCGACGTGGAAGTGGAGGGGAAGGGTCGCGTGAAGGGCCCGGAGTACGAGACCGTGGCGCTCATGGGTTCGAACCTCGAGATCAGCGACCTGAAGAAGGTTTCCGAGTGGAACTACCATGCGGATGATCTCGGCATGGATACGATCAGCCTGGGTGGAACGCTTGGCTTCGCCATGGAGCTTGGCGAGCGCGGCATGCTCGACACGAAGCTTCACTTCGGAGATCCGGCTGGTGTGACCGAGCTGATCCAGGATATCGCCCATCGGCGCGGGCTCGGGGCCGACCTGGCGGACGGAAGCCGCCGCATGAGCGAGAAGCTGGGCGGGCGGGAGTTCGCACCTCACGTGAAGGGGCTCGAACTCTCGGCCTACGATCCGCGTGGATCCTTTGCCCAGGGGTTGGAGTACGCCACGACGAACCGTGGCGGTTGCCACGTGCAGGGCGCCAGCATGTATATGGAATCGGTGGGGCCGCTGACGATCAACCCCCGGAACCTGAAGCTCAAGGCGGAGCTTCCGATCGTGCAGCAGAACCTGGCCTGCGCGATCAACTCCATGGTGCTCTGCATCTTCACCACCTACGGCATCTTCCCCAAGCAGATCCACGAGCTGGATCCGAATTCCTGGAAGTACCGCGCGCTGGCCGGTGCGCTCGAGAACAGCGGACCGTTGTTCCGCTGGGTCCAGAGCATCAAGGGCAGCCCGCTCCTGTGGTTCGAGAAGTGGCTCACGTTGATCACGGGAACCAGGTTCTCGAGCGGCCACCTGCAGGAGATCGGTGGGCGCATCTTCAACCTCGAGCGCATGTACAACCTGCGCGAGGGGCTGACGGCTGCTGACGACACCCTGCCCGACCGCATCCTCAACGAGCCCATCTTCCCGGACACGACATCGGGACATCCTCTGGACCAACTGCTGCCCAGCTACTACAAGAAGCGCGGTTGGAGCACGGATGGCGTGCCGACGCAGCGGACGCTCGACAAACTGAAGGTTGCGGTCTGATGCCGGTTCATGTCGAGGTCACCTATGACATGAGCAAGCAGCTGGGCACCCATCGCCTGGAGCTTTCAGGGGCCACGGTGGGCGAGGTCGTCGATGCCGTCCGCGCGCGCTTCGCGGACGACCCTGCGCTCTACGAGAAGCTGACGGCCCACACCGCTGTAGCGGTCAACGGCGTGCTCGTGCGTTACGGCGATCGGCTCCAGACGAAGCTCGCCGACGGAGACAGGTTGAGCTTCGTGAAGGCGGCGGCCGGGGGCTGACCTGAGATTCAGGGGCGGAGTACTCTCTGGTCCATGGCCTCCTGCACGATCCGATCAGCGGCGATCGCCCTCTTCGCCATCCTCGTTGCTTTTCCGGCAGCGTCCGATCCGACCCTCGAGACGGTGCTCGCTCATTCGCCCTTCTCCTCGGCGGAGCGATCGGCTCTCCTCTCGGGCCGAACCATCATCCAGCCATTGTCGGAGGCAGGGGATCGGGAGCTGGCCGTCGGAGCGGCCTGCCTCATTCCTGGCGGCTCGGTCTCAGCCATTCTCGAGCCGTTCCTCGGCGATCGCCCCATCCTTCCCGAAGAACACGTCGTCAAGACCGCGGTGCTGCGGGGCGAGCCCTCTGCCGAATTGTTTCGTGGCATCGAGCTGGAGCCGAACGCAGCGGCTGAGATTGCGCGGTACCTGAAGGCTCGCCCCGGGTTGGATCTCAACCTCTCCTCGGAGGAGATCGCAGAGTTCACGGCGATCGAACGGTCGCGTCGGACCAACGAGAACATCTCGAAGGTGCACATGCACCTCCGCCAGCTGCTTGCCTCGCGCTATGCGAGCTATCGCGAAAGTGGGCTGGAGGGTGTCGCCGCCTATGCCCGGTCGCGGGGCAGCCACGCCTCTCCTGGCGAGGAACTCCGGCGCTCTACCCGAGCCGCAGGCCTTCGCCACCTCGCTCCGACCTTCGAACGCGCATGGCTCAACTACCCGCGTGAGGTGCCCGCCCAGGCCAGCGAGACCTATTTCTGGGCGCGCGTCGATGTGAATGGTCGCCCGGCGGTCGCGCTCGTGCATCGCCTCTCCCTCCTGGAGGGAACGACCCAGGTCGTCGGACAGCGGAACTTCTACGTTTCCCACTTCTTCGACTCGGGAGAATCCCTTCTCGCAGTAGGCCCTGTCGAGAAGGGCATTCTCGTCCTCTACCAGGATCGGATCTGGCTCGATGACCTCTCGGGCCTCTCCGGCCGCCTCAAGAGAACGCTCGGCCGGCGGTTCCTGGAGAGTCATGTCGAACAGACGATCCGAGCTCTTGGAGTCTGCCGGAGGTAGACGTGGCGAGCCTTCAGGCCTACGGCGCGAACTTGCCCCATTGGGTGCCGAGGGCGACGGCTGGATCGAAGCTGCCTGTCTTCACGCCTGCGTCGAGCAGGTCGCCATCGGTGAAGTGCTCGTGGACGTTGCCCCACGGGTCGCGCCAGTAGTCGAAGACCTGGCTGCCGAGCACGTGGCGGCCGATGCCAGCGTGGTGCTCGTAGCCGCCTGCACTCTGCAGGTGCTCGTGGCCTAGCATCACAGCGTCGATGTCGTCCACCTCGAAGGCGGCGTGGTCGAAGCCCGGCTCGCCGAGGCCCACACAAAGGAAGCTGTGGTGATCCACGGGCATGTCGCCGCGGTCGCAGCGTAGGAAGGCCGTCACGACGTTGTCGGGTTCGCCGAGGTAGACCTCGTCCGTTCGGATGAGCCCAAAGCACGAGCGGTACCACTCGTCGCTCTTGGCGAAGTCGGAGACCCGCACGACACAATGGCCGAGGCGCTTCACTCGGGCCGGGCCGCGTTCCACACGCTGAAGGACGTTGAACCGGCGCCGTTCGTAGCCCAGGTTGTAGGGCTGGGCATGCGACGTCGGTAGCGTCTCCGCGAGCGCGCGCCCGTGAACCACCTCGACAGAGAATCCATCCGGGTCGCTGAGCCTGACACGCTGTCCGCCGCCAGGGCCATCCAGTTCCTCGATGGCGGATGCGCCGGGCAAAGTGGCGGCAGCTTCGAGATCCTCCGCGCTGGCAGCGTCGAAGCCGACACCAGCGAAGCCGGGCTCACCTTTCTCTACCCTATGGATCCAGGGCTCCGGGTCGCTGCCGCGGGAGTAGAGGGTGCCCTCATCCCGGTGGGCCGTCATCAGGCCGAAGTCATCCAGGAACTGCTCCATCTTGTCCAGGTCGGGCACGCGAAAGCGCACGAATGCGACGTCAGTGATCTTGATCATCTGGGTTCTCCTTCAACCGAGCCTGTTTTCAGCCGATCCGGGTGGTACTGGCAGGTTCTTCGATCACGGTGTTCTCGATCTCGCCCACACCGTCGATCGCGATCTTGACGACGTCTCCGACCTTCAGGAGTTGCGGCGGCTTCATGCCGATGCCGACGCCACTCGGCGTGCCCGTCGCAATGAGATCGCCAGGCTCGAGCGTGAACGCCGTGGAGAGATGCTCGACCAGCTCGAAGCAATCAAAGATCAGCTGCTTCGTATTGGAGGATTGTCGAAGCTCGCCGTTCACCCAGGTCTTGATGTCGAGGCAGTGGGGATCCGGCAGCTCGTCGTTCGTCACGATCCACGGACCGGTCGGGCAATGGGTGTCGAAGGATTTTCCGATCGTCCAGGTGGGCGTGCGTAGCTGCCAATCGCGCACGGTCACGTCGTTCACCACCGTCAGGCCCGCGATCACTTCGGCGGCGCGCTCCTTCGGAACGTGGCGACAGCGCTGGCCGATCACCACGCCGAGCTCGCCTTCGTAGTCGAGCGCCGTCGAAACACGCGGCAGGTGAAAGGGGTCGTTCGGCCCGACGATGGAGGTGGACTGCTTGTTGAAGACGAGCGGGAGCTTCGGCGTTTCCATGCCGGATTCCGCCACGTGGTCCGCGTAGTTCAGGCCGATGGCCAGGATCTTGGGCGGTCGAAGGACAGGCGATTCGAGGTGCACGTCGGCAAGGCGAAGGGTCGGGGCACCCTCGGCCGCCCGAGCCGCTGCGGCAAGGGCGTCAGGCCCGCCGCTGAGGAGCTGGGTCATCTCGCTCGGAAGATCCGGCGCAGCAGTGGAAAGATCGACGATGCCGTCTCCCACCACCACGCCCACACGGGTTCGATTGCTTTCGGTGAACGTTGCAAGTTTCATGATGAAGTTTCCTTTTCTTCGTTGCTGAGGGGGCCCAGGAAGAGGTGAGTGATGGCGTTGGCATGAGCCTCGATGAAGGCTTCGTCTGCCGGGTCGAGTCCGCTCAGGCGCTGGCATTCCGGGGCCTGGTGGAAGATGAGATCCACTGAACCGATCAAGATGTAGTGGAAGTGGACCGGATCGATTCCGGCCGCCAGATGCCCCTCCTCCTGGCCAGAACGCAGCGCCGCGGTCGTGGTCTCGAAGAACGGCTTCACGTATCGATCGACGAGCCAGCGCATGCGCGCTCCATCCCGCTTGCCTTCGTCATGCATGAGTCGCACGAACTCCGGATGGTGGCCGACCCAGCGGACGTAGCGGTGGATCAACAGACGCAGGCGTTCGCGATCGTCGAACGGGCCCGCCTCTCGCAG
>JAFDCZ010000391.1 GCA_019312665.1 Deltaproteobacteria bacterium
CGGCCTGGCATAGCACCAGGCGCACTTCGGGCATCCCGTCCGCCGCGCAGGTTGCCAGGGCGATCGCGTGGGGGCTTGGTTGCCGACCGTCAGCGAAGGCCTCATCCAGCCAGCTGGCGAGAAGCGGAAAAGGGTCGGCCGGAAGCGGGTCTCGCCCGAGCCACGCGTCTTCGGAATCGGCCATTCGGGCAGGCTAGCGGCAAATCGGAGCCACGCTTCGAAGCGTCGCCGCAGCTCTCGAGACGCGGTGGTACCCTGCCGGGCGTGGTTGGCCTGGACCGGGCAGAGCGTGAGGGCTGGGAGCGGGACGGATTCGTCTTGCTGCATGGCCTCGCGTCAGCCGATGTATGTAAGGGCATGCTCGCGCGGGCCGTCAGCCTGGCCCGCGAACAGGCGCGGGGCCGCGATCTCGGCTTGCCTTTCGTGTTGCCCGAACCCTCGACTCGGGATAGCGCACAGCAGCCGGAAGATGCGGTCGGAAAGATCTTCCGCCTGCATCCGGACGATCCCGTGTTCGAACCCTTCTCTCGGATGCCGGCTCTTCTCGACCCGCTGGAGAGCCTTCTCGGGCCAGCCTTCGATTGCTTCCTCTCTCAGTTCATCTTCAAGAATCCGGGTGCCTTGGGTCAGCCCTGGCATCAGGACTCCTACTATTTTCCGTTCGAGCCGGATCATCAGGTCGGGGTCTGGGTGGCCGTGACGGCTGCAACCCTCGAGAACGGGCCTCTGTGGGTGCTGCCGGGCTCCCATCGGGAACGGGTCCACGAACACGTTCCGGATCGGCGTGAGCACAGCCAGATCGGCTACATGGAGATCGTCGATCACGATATGAGCGCGGCGACTCCGGTGCTGATGGATCCGGGCGATGTGCTCTTGTTCGACAGCCACTTGATGCACCGATCGACGGACAACGGATCCGAAGGCATTCGGGCCGCAATGGTCTATCACTACAGCCCGGCCGGAACCCACGATGGGTCGACCGGCTTCACCCCGAACCGCTGGGTTCCCGTGCGGCGGCCCGCCGCGGAGGCAAACTGAACCATGACGCTCCCCAAGCAAGGACTCGATCGTGAGACGCTCTTCTCGCAGATGCGCGAGCGCAAGACCCAGGATGCGGATTGGCATGGCGCGCGCACGTTCAGCCTGGTCTATCCGGCCGGGGACGAAGTCGATTCGATTCTTGCGGAGGCGAACGAACTCTACCTCTACGAGAACGCGCTCAACCCGCTGCGCTTTCCAAGCCTCCGCCAGATGGAGGTCGAGGTCGTCGAGGTCACCAAGGGGCTGTTGCACGCGCCGGAAGAGGCCGGAAGAGGCCGCGGGCTGCATGACTTCAGGGGGGACCGAGAGCATCCTGATGGCCATGAAGGCGGCACGGGATCGCGCCAAGGACGAGCGCGGCGTGACGGAGCCGCAGTTGCTCGCGCCCGTCTCGGCTCATCCTGCCTTCGCCAAGGCGGCACATTACCTGGGCCTCGAGCATGTGCAGATTCCGATCGACGGCAACTACAAGGCGGACCTTCGCGAAACGGAGCGCTTGATCGGCGATCGCACGGCGGTCGTGGTGGGTTCCTGTCCGAATTATCCGTTCGGGACCGCCGACCCGATCCCCGAAATGGCCGCGATGGCTTCCGAGCGCGGGATTTCGTTTCATACCGATGCGTGCCTTGGTGGCTTCCTGCTGCCCTTCTACGAGAAGCTTGGCGAGCCCGTGCCGCCCTTCGACTTCCGCGTGCCCGGTGTCACGACGATCTCGGCGGACGTGCACAAATATGGATACGCGACCAAGGGCGCTTCGATCGTGACGCATCGCGACGGCGAACATCTGAAGAAGTACCAGCGTTTCCTCTACGACCGCTGGCCCGGCGGGCTCTACCTGTCGTTTGCGATGGCCGGAGCGCGACCAGCGGCCCCGATCGCCGCCGCCTGGGCCATCCTCCACTACCTCGGAGAAGAGGGTTACGTGAAGCTGGCCGCTCAGATCCGCGACGCGGTGAAGCAGATCCAGGCTGGCATCGCAGACATTCCCGAGCTGACGGTGGTCGGCGAGCCGATCATGAGTGTGTTCGCGTTCACGGCAGCGGAGGGTTCGGGCATCGATCCCTTTGCAGTGGGGGACGCGATGGACCAGAAGGGTTGGTGCATCGATCGCCAGCATGGCCCCAACGCCCTGCACCTGATGATCAGCCCGAAGCATCTCAGTGTGGTGGACGCGTTCCTCTCCGATCTGCGCGATGCGGTCAAAAACCACGGGCCGTCCCAGGGCAAGGAGATTCGCTACAGCTGAGGACGGGCAAGCGAGTCCATGGGTTCTCGGGATTTTTCCGGTTTCTCTTGATAGATCCGCATTCCTGATTCGTAGATGGAGGAGATGGTCTTTGCGCTCTCCAT
The DNA here is from genome assembly GCA_019312665.1 of Deltaproteobacteria bacterium. Lineage (GTDB taxonomy): Bacteria > Myxococcota_A > UBA9160 > UBA9160 > UBA6930. Next base: position 2,392 of record JAFDCZ010000391.1, read on the forward strand.
GCCCCAGGCTCCACGCGTCGTGAGTACGCGAACCGGAAATCCCGAGACGCCGGATCCCGCGGGGGTTCGCGAGGTCCTCGGCCGGGCCCAGCTCGGGGATCGTTCGGCTCTCACGGATTTGTATCGCCAGTATCGCGGGGACGTCGGTCGCCTGTGCGGCCGTCTGCTCGGCTCGCAGATCGAGGCCGAGGACGCGCATGCGGAGGTCTTCCTGCGCGCCCAGACCGCGCTCGCCAGCTACGACCCCAAGCGGCCGTTCCGGAAG
>JAFDCZ010000263.1 GCA_019312665.1 Deltaproteobacteria bacterium
GCTTCCAACAGCTTGGCCAGCAGTCCGAGCAACGTCTGGAAGTACGCCGCCGCGCCCTCCTTCTCGAGCCGCTCGCAGAGCTTCGGGACCCATGCTCCGAGATGCCGCGCCACGAAATCGCGCTGCGCGCGCCGGTAGGGGCCCGGGTCCAGGTCTGCCTGCAGGGCCTCTACTTCGCGATAGGCGAGGAAGTGCATGAATTCGAGCTGGGTCGTGAGGTGATCCGGCAGCTCGTGCTGCTCTTCGGAGAGCGTAAGCCCGAAGTGGTTGTAGAAGCGCACCGCTTCTTCCATCTTCGCCATGCGGTCGCCGCCGTAGAGCCCACCATAGAGCGGGCAGGGCGGGCCAGCGGCGCCGGCGTCGAAGAGCCGCGTGTACTCGATCGCGAGGTCGTCGGTGTTGCCGACGTCCTGTAGGGCAGTCCAGCGCCCAGGCGATTCCGTGGCCTCTTTCGAGATCGCGCCCAAGCACTCGCGCAGCGGCAGCGCAAGCCCGCCGTCGCTCAGGATCTGGCGGAATTCGTCGGTGGGATAGGCGAACCCCTCACCAAAGAGTGCGTAGGCGCGGCTGCGCGTTGCCGCGAACTCCTGCTCCGGCCCTGCGAGAGCCGTGACTGTTTCAACTGCCGGAGGCGGCATTCCTCCCTCCTTCGGTTCGATTCACCGGTGCGCAGCGCGCGTCCGTCCTGGGATGTTTATCCCGGGACGAAACGAGGCAGACTACCGCCTTTCCGGAGTGTCGTGACGGTCAGGATACATGGACTCGGTCCTGCTCGTCATGACCGCCATCATACCGGTCGCAGTGGGTAGGCTGCATTCCCGTAGAGCCGTGAGCGCCTCGGAGTCCATGGGCACCAACCAGGTGTAGGTCAACCGCCCGTCTTCGTGCCGAGCCGTCACTACGTAGTCGATGTGAGTCGTGCGATCGCCGCGGACAGCTGGCGGCGTCTCGTGGCCGGCGAGTCACTCCTTCGCCGGGTCGTATAGCCAGTACGAGAGCGCGAGACCCCGCGTCGGCTCAGGATCGAGCATCGGCCTCGCGCAAGCCGCGCAGCCACTCGCCGCCTGCCTGGGCGATCCATGCGTCGTAAGACACGTAGAGAAATCGCACGCCGAGCTGGATGAGACGCGGCGCGGCGTCTGCCTTGCAGAACGTTCCAGGAACGGCGCCGCCTACGGCGGCGATGCGGCGGAGGCCATCTTCGATGGCGGCGACGACTTTCGGGTGGTCGGGCTGGCCCTGGTAGCCCATGGCTTGGGCGAGATCGTTGGGGGCGATGAACGCGACGTCGAGATGCTCGATCGCCGCGATGTCTTCGCAGATCTCGAGCACCTCAGGGTCCTCGAGTTGGACGACCAGGAGGGTCTCATCGTTGTCCCGGGCAAGAAAGTCCGGGTTGGCGTACGAACGGCGACCCCGTGACACGCTGCGTTGGCCCACCGGAGCGAACTTTGCTGCGTCCACGAGGGAGCGGGCTTCCTCCGGACTCTTCACCTGGGGAATCACAATCCCATGCACGCCCAGCGTGAGGGCGCGCGCCACGAGCGATGCATCCATGCGGCGCAGCCGCATCAGGGCCGAGAGGCTCCAGAGATCGCAGGCGCGGCTCAGATCGCCCAGCCGCTCCCAATCCGCCGGACCGTGCTCTGCTTCCAGCCACACGCCATCGAAGCCGAAGGGCCCGAGGAAGTCGATGCTGTCGGCCCCCATGGAATGGCCCGCTACGACGCTGGCGACCCCACCCGTGGCGAGCCGGCGCTTGGCCCGGTTCGCGCGGGGAGGCCCGCAGGCCGGAAGCGGTTCGAGGTCGACTTGATTTCGCATGGCGCTACGGGATAACCCAGGTGGAACGCGTGCGCAGGAAGTCCATCGATGGATACCCGGACCCTTCCGGGCCGTGCGGCCTTTCTTGAATGATTGAACGCCAGCTGGTTCGTCAGCCTGACCGATGCTTGTCGGGCGATCGCTGCCTGGCGGATCGACTACAACCGAGTCCGCCCGCACAGTTCGCTCGGCAACCTCACCCCGGAGGAGTACGCCAAACAGGCCGCTTGACCGGAGAATCTCTCACTTCGAACGGTACGAAGTTGGGTTTCACGTCATTGAAGGCCATGCGCAGCTTTCCCCTCGCAACCTTCATGTCACTGAAGATCGTCATCACGGCGTAGAGGCGTCCGCTGTCTTTTCCCCGAACGAATCCGTCGAGGTAGTAGGTCGCCATCCCGAGCTCTGGGTCGTAGCCGTCGATGAGCGGGAACTGGAACCAGCGCTGGTCACCCCAATCCGGGCGGTAGGGATACTTCTTCCAATCAGCAGGTCTGGGATTCGTCATCGGTTCCCCAAGCCCCTCTGTCATGGCCCACACGTCGGACTCTCCGGCCGACCGGCTCTACGCATCCTCCCGTGCGGGAAGTCCGAGCAGGCTGCGAAGGAGCGACAGGACCTCGCGACGGTGGGCTTCGAGGCGTCCTGGGGCCGGCGGCGCCGAGTTCTCCGAGTCGGCGAAGACCGGCATGGCGGCCACCCGGAAGATGGTTGCCCCCACCAGCGTGCTGGCGAGCTGCAATGGGTCTCGCATCACGGGTCGAAGCAGCCCCGTTCGTTCTCCTTTCGCGAGCAGGTCTTCCAGAATCCCCAGGAAGGGGCTGGCGAAAGCGCGGGCATCGGAGTGGTTCTCGAAGGGTGCCTCGGACGCCAACCGCAGCACGAGATGCGAAAAAGCGGGGCGCTCGGAGAGGAAATCGACGAGCGCGGCCATACAGGATTCGAGCTGCTCTGGGAGTGAGGTGGGTTGCGAGAGTTCGTCGTGGAGGCGCACCGTCAGATCCGCGGCTAGACGCTCCAGCGTTGCGCCGCCGAGTTCCCGCTTGTCCTTGAAGTAGTAGAAGATGGCCGCGCGTTGGACGCCAACCTGCTCAGCGATGTCGTCGAGGCGCGTGGCCGAAAATCCGATCGAGGCGAAGCATGTTTCGGCAGCGTTCAGGATTTCGGCGCGGGTCTCGGCGGCGGGCCGTTTTGCTCGGCGGGAGGTCTGCATCTAGTTGTCAACTTGCAGAAAGTAAGTAATCTGATCGTGAGCCATTGTCAACACTGCGCGTGCTGCCCAAAGGGGGCAGGAGATAGGGAAGAATGCCTGGGAGTCGGAAGAGAGCGGCAGAAGGAATGCGATCATGACACCCCAGCTGAGCCTCAGCCGACGGGACTTCCTGCGCACTGGGAGTGCCACTCTTCTCAGTCTCTCCCTCTCCCGTCTGGCGCTTCCCGTCTCGAGTCAGGCTCGCTCCGATGCCGCCGGGATCCTGGGAGTCCCTCAGTACGACGATTGGGCAGATGTCTACCGCGAAAGGTGGACGTGGGACAAGATTGCCAAGGGCACCCACCATGTGAACTGTTGGTACCAGCGCGGCTGCAACTGGAACATCTTCGTGAAGGAAGGCGTCGTCTTTCGCGAAGAGCAGGCGGCGAACTACCCCCAGACCAATCCCGAAGTGCCGGACTACAATCCGCGTGGGTGCCAGAAGGGAGGGTGCTTCAGCCACCGCATGTACGACGCCGGGCGACTCCAGCATCCCCTCAAACGAGTGGGCGAGCGCGGCGAGGGAAAGTGGAAACGCATCTCCTGGGAGCAGGCACTCGAGGAGCTTGCCGACGCCACGATCGATAGCTTGCGAGAGTACGGCCCGGGCTCGATCGTCTGGGATCTCGGCACCGCGGGCACCAACGGCTGCAATGGCCTCGGCATCGTCCGCGCCTGCCATGTACTCGATACGCCCTTTTTGAATGCCAACGCTGATATCGGTGACCACCATCCCGGCGCGGCGGTCACGTTGGGCAAGATCAGCTTCGCAAGCTCCGCCGACGATCTCTTCTACTCCGACCTGATTCTCATCTGGGGTGGAAACCCGGTCTATACGCAGATCCCGAATGCCCACTTCATCAACGAGGCTCGCTACAAGGGTGCCGAGGTCGTCACCATCGCTCCCGACTACAATGCGTCTTCGATCCACGCTGACGTCTGGGTGCCGGTCAATGTGGGAAGCGATGCGGCCCTGGGGCTATCGATCTGCCAGGTCATGGTGGAGGAGGGGTTGCACGACCAGGCATTCATCCGGGAGCAAACCGACCTCCCCCTGCTCGTTCGCAAAGATACGCGTCTTTTCTTGAGACAGAGCGATCTCGAGGAAGGGGGCGCCGATGACATATTCTATTTCTTCGACTCGACCGCAGGAGAGATCCGGGAGGTCAGCCAGGCAACCCTCGCCCTCGAAGGCGTCGAGCCTGCTCTCGAGGGTGAGTTCGAGGTGGCGACTCGCGACGGTGAGATCACCGTAGAGCCGGTCTTTGCGGGGCTGAAGCGCCAACTCGCCGATTACACGCCGGAACAGGCCGCAAAGATCAGCGGCACACCAGCGAGCCTGATTCGCAGTCTCGCACGCAAGATCGGCCGCGCCAGGGCCGCCACGATTCTCACTCAGTCGAATTTCTCGAAGTTCTATCACGGCATCGAGATGGAGCGCGTGCAGATCCTGGTGCTTGCGATGGCGGGACAGATTGGCAAGAAGGGCAGCGGTATCTCGGGCTTTCCCTTCATCTCGATCACGGGCGCAGATGCACTGGGTATGGCACCCGGCTGGCTTCCGCCCAAGCTCGGGCTGCTCGCGGTCGCCCTCGAGTCCGCACCTGATTTCATCAAGGCCAAGCTTGCCGGCTTGACGGATGAGATGGCGCTCTACG
>JAFDCZ010000121.1 GCA_019312665.1 Deltaproteobacteria bacterium
GACGTTGAAGTTGATGACGTCCGAAGCGCCAACAGAGTGGGGCATCGGGAAACCTTTTCTGAACAGCGCAGAAGTGCCAAAGACATGCCCATGCCACGCCACCACCGCGACGGACATGAACGCTCTCAGCCAATCGAATCCAGGCAGGTGCCCTCGTCTGGTCTCGTCCATCGCTAGATTATTCTCGAAGTCTCTCCCGTCTGCACATTGCCCGTTGGGGCTGCGCCCGCGTCGCGATTCGGCCGCAGCATCTTCCCTATGGCTTCTGCACTCTCAGCCTTCCAGGTCTGCGAGTGCCTCCCTCTGAAGCGTCACCTTGTCGACCTTGCCGATCGGGAGGATCGGGAGCATGTCGCGCGCGATGATGGTCTTCGGAACCTTGAAGTTGACCAGGTGCTCCTTGCAGAAGGCGCGCAGTTCCTCCTCACTGGGGTCGCTGCCGGGCTCGCGGATCACGTAGGCGCGGCCCACCTCGCTGAAGACCGGGTCCGGCACACAGAGCAACCGCCGCTCCCTACGCGGCGCAATGCCACACGGCGACTGCGTGACAAGCACTCCCCGCCAGCACGAACAGATGCCAGACGAAATGCCCGTAGCGCAGGTTGGTCGCCGCGTAGAAGCCCACACCACCGGTGTAGGCGAGCCCACCGGCCACCAGCCAGAAGAGCGCATCGGCTGGCATCCCCTCTGCGAGCGGCTTGATGGCGAGCAGGACCAGCCAGCCCATCGCCAGATAGAGACCGGTCGACCAGGCCGGGTGGACACGAATGCCCGTCGTCTTCCACACGACGCCGGCCAGTGCGAGGGTCCAGACCGCGCCGAGCAGGGCCCAGCCCACGTCACCTCGAAGCACGCCGAGGGTGAAGGGCGTATAGCTGCCGGCGATGAACACGTAGATCGCGGAGTGGTCGATGACGCGAAACACCCGTTTGGCAGGGCCAGCGGGCAGCGCGTGATAGAGGGTCGAGGCCAGGTAGAGCAGGATCATCGTGGTCGCAAACACGAACGCGCCCACCACCTCTGCCGTCTCGCCTCGCTCCATTGCGGAAGCAGTCAGGATCGGCAGGGCCAGGACGGCCGCCACCAGTCCGACGCCGTGGCTGATGCTGCTTGCGATCTCCTCACCCAGGCTCGGTCGTTGAACGTCCATGTTCACCTACGTAGCAAAGAGCGTGCCGGCCGGGAGTACACGAGCGGCCTCCTCTCACTGCGCACCGAAGCACGAGAGCTTCAACTGCAGGCGCTTCACTGCGGGGCGTCCCCTCAAAGCTTGTAGACGGCCCGCAACGCCCGGTCGAGCAGCGCCGAGGGGAGCACGCGTCGTGCAGCCACACCGAGTCTTTGGCTCAGGGCACCCACCGGGTACCGGTTTCCGGGAGACGAACTGGCGATGATTTTCGCCAACGCTTCCGCAAATTCCCGGGGGTCCGCACCGCCCTGCTCGTCTCGTTCCATCACCGCCACGGCGCGCTGACACGTCTCGCGGTAGGCCGAGCCTTCGCCGCTCTCGGCGGAGAAGATGCGACTCTCCGTGAAGTCCGTCTTGAAGTCACCCGGCTCGAGCAGCACCACCTTCACGCCGAAACAATGGAGCTCCATGCGCATCGCATCCGACATCGATTCGAGCGCGTACTTCGACGCGGAGTACAAGCCCTGGAACGGGATCGTAACGAGGCCCCCGAGCGAGCTGACGTTCACGATGAGCCCCGAATGCTGAGCCCGAAGCGTGGGCAGGACCGCGCGGCAGACCCGCAGCACGCCGAAGAAGTTGGTCTCGAAGAGCGCCTTCCCCTCCTCGACCGACGTGTCCTCGATGGCCGCCGCCAGGCCGACACCGGCGTTGTTCACGACCACATCGATCCGGCCTTCGTGCTTGAGGATGAACTCAACCGCTCGTCCCACCGAGGCGTCGTCGCAGACGTCCATCGGGATCATGAACGGAGCCGCACCGAAGTCGCTGGGATCCGGGAACTCCGCTCGGCGACTGGTTCCGTAGACCCTGTAGCCAAGCCGAGCCAGGTGCTCGGCACTGGCCTTGCCAAAGCCGGCGGATGCCCCGGTGATCAGTACGACTTTCGGCGAATCCGGCTCGGCCGAACTCAAGATTTTCCACCCGGAGGCAGATCCTGGCAGGAATCGAGATACCCTACCAGGGCACCTCTCACGAGATCCTGGAGCCCGGGCACATCCTTCGGGACACCGCCGTAGACCGCCCCGGTGATGGGAGCCTCGTTCGGCGGATCGAGCGCGTACTTCACCGCCGCGTCCAGATCCTCTGCGAATTTCTCCACCACGCCCGCCTGGGTCTGAGGCCGCGTCACGCACATATGGATCGCGTTCGGGTACTGCTGCCCGTTGAAGCGCCAGCCACGCTCCTTCATGAAATCGTTCACGTGGTAGATGTCGAAACGATCCGACGAGAACGAAAAGCAGAAGGTGGGCTTGCCCATCATCTTGAGCTCGGGGTGGCTGTTCACGACATCCTGCATCGCGAAGGCAGTCTCGAAGATCGCCTTCGCATAGCCGAGGTAGCCCTCGCGACCGAGGCTGACCATCGAGGCCCACGCCGAAGCCAGCAGACCACCGGACCTGCTGCCGGCGATGCCGGGCGAGTTGTACTTGCCACCCGGCCATTCCGGCGTGGTGAAGTACTGGTGACGACGCAGCGCCCGGTCGCGGCAGAGAAGCACCGAGGTGCCCTTGAGTCCGTACCCGTATTTGTGCGTGTCCGCCGAGATGGTCGTGACTCCGGGCAACCGGAAATCAAACACCGGAATGTCATAGCCCAGCTGCTGCCCCCAAGGCAGGATGAACCCTCCCAGACAGCCGTCCACGTGCAACGAAACGTCGCGCTCGACCGCCAGGTCGGAAAGCTCTTCGATGGGATCGATGGTGCCATACGGGTAGTTCCCGGCGGAGCCGACGATCATGATGGTGTTGTCGTTGATCTGCTCGCGCACGAGATCGACATCGACCGTCGTGACCTCGGGATCCACGGGTACGTGGACCACCTTCACACCGAACAGGTGCGCGCCCTTTTCGAAGGCGGGATGTGCCGTCGTGGGGAGGATCATCTCCGGCTCGGTGATGCCGCGCTCCGCACGGTACTTGTCCCGGTACATCAGCACTGAGGTGATGATGCTCTCGGTTCCGCCCGAGGTGACCGAGCCGCAAGGCGTGGCGTCGTCGCCCTCGCCCACCGCCGCGCTGGCGTTCATCATGTCGAGCGCCATCGCCGTGATCTCGCCTTCGAAGCGGGTCGCGCTCGGACAGATATCACGCTGGAGGGCGTTCACATGAGCATAGTTGGCGAAGACCTCGTTCAGGAATGCGTAGTGCTCGGTATCTCCGCAGTACATCGTTCCGGAGCATTGGCCCGTCTGCCAGAAGCTGTCCTCTTCCTGCGCGACCTCGCGAAGCTCATCCAGGATCTCCTGGCGGGGGCGGCCCTTCTCGGGAAAGCTGCGGATCACACCCAGTCGTTCGGCGTAGGGATAGAGATTACCCATCGGGTTCTTCTGCTCGTCTGCCATGACTTACCTCGGTTTGCTCGCCCAGCGAGCGTTCAGGTGTTGAAGGTTTCCAATGCGCGCGCGTGGAGTTCGGGGTTGGCCGCAGCCACGATGAGGCCGCCTTCGAAAGCGGAACCGCCCTGGCCATCGGTCACGATGCCGCCGGCACCTTCCACGATCGGGATCAACGGGATGATGTCGTAGGGCTCGAGGCTTCCCTCGATGACGAGGTCGATCTGGCCCATGGCCAGCAGGGCGTAGGAATAACAATCGCCCCCGTAGCGCATCATCTGGCTCGCCGCGGCCACCCGCTCGAAGCCCAGCCGGTCGCGGTCGGTGCCGAACATGCTCGGGTGCGTGCAATACAGGATCGCCTCCGAGAGCTCCGTGGTAGAGCGGGTACGCAGCGCATGCTCTTTGCCAGCTCGTCTCAACCACGCTCCGTCGCGCGTTCCAAGAAACGTCTCCTGGAGATAGGGCTGGTGCATCACCCCGGCGAGGCATTCCTGGGCGGAGGTCAGGCCCAACAGGATCCCCCAGGCAGGAACGCCGCTGATGAAGGCCCGCGTACCGTCGATCGGGTCGATGACCCAGCGCAGTGGCGAATCCGACTCGATGACCCCCGCCTCTTCGCCAAGTACACCATAGTCCGGAAACTGGCGAGCCAGGTCGGAGCGAATCGATGCCTCGACCTCCTTGTCCGCACAGGTCACGGGATCGAACGAGGCGCCGCCGGCTTTATTCGCGACCTCGACGCCAGTACGGAAGTAGCGCAACGCGATCGGGCCCGCGGCCTCGGCAGCGGCCGCAGCCGCTTCGAGGTGGGCGCGGATCTCCCCCGGTGCCAGTCTCGGATCGCAGGCGTCAGGCATTGAGTGCCTCGAAAATCGGAAGGTTCTGCTCGAAGGCTCGTACGAATTGCTCGAACATCCGCTCGTAGGTCTGCTGGCTCTCTGGCCTCGGCTCGTAGGTGCGATGGATCGGGCAATGTTGTTCGATGTCGTTCAGGGAAACGATGCCCAGTTGCTCGAACGCGATGAACGCCGTGGCGCGATTGTTCACATAGCGCGACTCGGCCAACTGCCGAACGGGCCGACCCATCACATCCGCCAACATCTGCGACCACTCGTCGGAGACGGCCCCGCCTCCAGCAAAATTCAGCTCGCCGAACTCCTGCCCTGTGAACTTCTCGACCTCAGGCAGGACCCAGCGCAGATGGAAGCTCACGCCTTCGAGCACGGCACGAAGCATCCGGGCGCGCGTGGTATCGAGTGAGAAATTGAGGAAACCGCCGCGCATGGCGTCGCTCATCCTGGGAGACTGGACACCGGCGAGCCACGGGAGGTAGAGCAATCCGCCACTTCCGGGTGAGACAGACGCCAATGCCTTCTCGACGTTCGCAAAGGGATCTTCGACCCCGTGATCGGCCAGCGCATCGTTGGCGAAGACCACCTGGGTCATGAAGTGCTCCAAGGGCTTCGCGCCAAGCCCACACTCCGCCATGACCGCATAGCGACCCGGGATGGGGCTCGGCATGGTCAGGATGCTGTGCTCGAGGTCCGATGCTTTCTCGTTCACGAAGCCGAGGACCTGACAGGTCGTCCCGATGTTGATGCCTCCGTAGCGGCCCTGATAGACGCCCGTCCCGATGGACACCGCGTGGGTATCGTTCATGCCAGCGAAGACCTTCGTCTCGGGCAAGAGGCCGATCTGGGCTGCGACCTCTCTCGTCAGCGTGCCGATGCATGCGTTCACAGGCACGAGATCCGGGAGCTTGTCGGGATCGATCCCAGAAAAACCGAGGAGTTCATCGTCGTATCGGACGGCATCGAGTCGCCTGTTGTCAGTCAAGAGCTGAGCGAATGCAGTGCAAGGATTGGCGGTGCAAACCCCAGTGAGCCGCGTGGTGACGTAGTCCATCGGCTCCACGAACTTGTACGTCCGCTCGTAGACATCGGGCCTCTCGTGCTGAATGAACAACATATGAGAGAGTGAATCGCTCCCGGTTGGAAGTGGAAGCATTCCGTTGATCTCGATCCAGCGGAAAAATGCGTCCGGATGCCGCTCGTAGAGCGCCTGCGTATGAGCGCCACCGCGGCTGTCCATCCACGGAATCATGTTGGAGACGGGACGGCCCTGCTCGTCGATCGGAACGACCGAGAAGTAATGGCTCGTACAGCTCACGGCGAGCACAGCCTCCGCGGGGATGTCGGCCTCGTGGACGACCTGCTTTGCCGCGCTCATGATCGTGGACCAGACCTGCTCGGCATCCTGCTCGAAACCCCCACCTCCCATGTCCAGGCTCTCGACCGGCCGCACCGTGCCAGCGGCTATCGCTCCATCGTCCCTTACCAGGGAGACCTTCGGGCCCCCGGTGCCCAGATCGATCGAGAGGATGTACTGCGATACCGGCATCGGACCCTTGGCCCCTGCTTTTGAAGTTGATACATTTGTATCATGTTGAAAAACGGAGCGCAAACGAAGATCGCGAGGACCACGAAGCGCGAAGTCCCGCGCCAGCGAGGGCCCTACGCCCCCGGGGTCCAGCGCCGCCAGGAACTGCTCGAAGCCGTTCTCCGTATCGTGGCGAGGGATGGCGTGGCCGCCGTGACCCACCGGGTCGTTGCAGCCGAGGCCAACGCCCCGCTTCGGGCGACGACCTACTACTTCACCGCCAAGGAGGACATGATCCGCGAGGCCTTCCGCTTCTTCGCCGAGCAGTCGATCCTCCAGATCGATGAGACGAGCAAGCAATATCTGGATCGCGACGTCAGCCCCGAAGACGCAGTCTCCCTGATCTTCGAAACCGTCGTCCAGGAGTCTCGCAACCCCAATACCTCGTGGGCGGCGGAGTTCGAGCTCATCCTGGCCATCGCACGTGAGCCCTCCTTCGCGCCGGAGTACCGTGCCTTCCAGGAACGCGTCGACGAAGGACTCCAACTGGCAATGCGCCGGATCGGCTCCCGCCATGCAGCCCGGGATGCGCGGATCGTGCTGGCATTCCTGCGCGGCTTCGAGTTGGAGCAGCTATCCCGACCGGACCGCAAACTCTGGCAGCGCCGCATGAAGGCCGATCTTCGCGGCCTCGTCCAAGCGCTCATCGAAGGCAGCGGCTAAACCGTAGGCGTCGTGGAATCGATCCCGCAGCTTCTCGACTTCCTTGGCGTAGCGGTATTTGCCGTCTCTGGCGCGCTCGCCGCGGGCCGCAAGCGGATGGATCTGTTCGGGGTCTTCGTGCTGGCGACGGTCACTGCCATCGGCGGGGGGACGCTTCGCGATCTCGTCCTCGATGTGGGGCCTGTCTTCTGGGTGACCGACCCCACCTACCTGCTGATCTGTGCCGGCGCGGTGGCACTCGCGTTCGTGGGCCGCGCTGCACTGGCCAGGCCCCGCCGCCTGCTCGAAATCGCCGACGCCGCGGGCCTCGCGGTCTTCTCGGTCCTCGGCACCGGCAGCTCACTCGCAGCGGGCTTCCATCCGCTCGTCTGCCTGTTGATGGGCGTGATCACCGCCGTGGCTGGTGGAATGCTCCGCGACGTGATCGCAGGAGACGTTCCTCTCATCCTGCGCAGCGAGCTCTACGCGACAGCCGCCCTGGTCGGGTCCGCGACCTTCTACGGCATCACGCTCCTCGGAGTCGCCGAGGGAAACGCAGCCCTCGTCGCAGTCGGCCTCGCCTTCGCGACGCGATGCGCTGCGATCCGATGGGGACTGTCCCTGCCCGCTTTCGGCCTCGCAGAGGACGATGACCCGGGAGAATGAGTCTCGAACCGGTCGCCTGACTCACAGCGTCCCGGCTCGAGCCCTCATCTCGGATCGAGTCGAATTGGAAGGGCGCCCGCCCGGTCTGTGTCGCCAAGGGAGATCGCGATGAAGCGATCTGCGAACCCGTACTTCTCGCGCATCAGCGAGTTCACACGATCTCTGGTGGCCGGGTCGCGGACCGGCACCGCCAGATAGGCAGCCTGCGCGTCGCTGCGCTCCGCTCGGATTTCCGCGTTCTGCAGCAAGCGCTGAACCCAACCCGAGTCTTCGCCCCCCCGCACCCAGATGGCGCCCGCATCCTCCACGACCCAGATGCGCGTCTCCTGGGGCTGGCCCTCGGCATCGAGTGTCTCCAGCACCAGCACTTCACCGGATTCGGATGCACCGAGCTGAGCGAGCCCCAGCAGCAGGAAGAACCCGAGCACGGCTCCTATCCCAATGGCGACGATCTTCATACCTGACCTCCGAGGCGCTTGAATTCCATGGAATGTAATTTACATTCCTGGGAATCATTTTCAACCCGGAGATCACCCTGCGGCCGAAACGCACGAAGGAGGAGCAGATCCTGGTCTGGATCGGGGTGATCGCCCAGCTGGCGCGAACCCGGAACGACCAGATCCTGCATGATACCGGCCTGCCCTACCCTCAGTTCGTCCTGCTGCTGCATTTCTGCCACGATCCGGAGCGAGAGTGGACGGTGAGCGGCCTGGCGAGGGCATTCCAACGCAAACAGCCCGGCATCACGAAGACCGTGCGCCAGCTCGTCGATGGGGGATTCCTTCGTACCCGCCCCGACGAGATGGACGCGCGCGTGAAGCACCTGAAGGTGACGGCTCGTGGCATTCGCGCGCGAGATGCGGCCATGGCGCGGCTCGCCCCTGCCTTTGCTGACGACTTCCAGAACTGGAAGCGCTCGGAGGTTGCCGAGTTCCACCAGCTCGTCGAGCGGCTCAAGAACCACCTGGACGAACAAAGGGACGATGGCGCGGTAGCCTGATTGGGATTCGATTGAACCCTGCAGCCTGTCCGGACGACTCAGGGCCGAATCCAACGCGAGGTCCATGATGCGCGCGCCCGGATCCGCCGGGGAACCTCTGGCAAGCCCGCCACGCTGGAGGTCGCCGCCCGAAATGTTACGAATCTCGGCACCACACCCGTCTCCCTGCGTGTCGAATTCGTTGACCGGATCGACGGTGTCGTCGCCGCGCGCAACTACGAGATGCCGATGGGTGGAGGCCACGGCGAGTTGCTCGTGAGCCTGGCCGATGGCGATGCATTCGAGTGGAGAGCAGGAGATCTGGAGCATCAGACCGGATTCATCCGGGTGAAGCTCAATCACGACAGGGGGGTCGTGGAGAGCGACCTTCGGAACAACCAGCTGCAGATCGGCGTCGTCGACTACTACCCCCGCCGACGCTGAGTGCTGGAGGCGGCGGCGACAGTACCTTCCTCCTCCGCGCTTGCATCGGAGGGGTCACGCTCGGGCCCCTGCCCGAATCGCGGTATGAGACCCGGCTGGAGCCAACCTGCTCAACGAAGATTGGCAGGACGGCGACCGCTTCGCCCGCGCGGGCGATCCCCGGAACCCGGTGGCGCTACCCGCTGGCGTAGAGTGCTACGCGCTAGCGGCCACGAAGAGCCAGGCTCACGGCGACCTCGGGGCCGGCTTCTTGGCGATGGGCTGGTCCCGCTGCCAGTGCCCTCGGCCACCACGAGGATGCGACAATGGAACATCGGATCCCCGAATCCCATCAGTGGATCCACTACGGCGGAAACCACTGGGATCTGCTGAGCGACCCAACGGTCTACGTCCAGCTGAACAGCTGGCATCTCTGATTCCGCTCCAGGATGGCTCCGCAAGGGCGCATCATCCCCAGCGGAAAGCCGTCGCTCCCCGGCTCAATCCTCGAGCATGATCACCTGGCGCGCCATCTCGCCCCGCTCCAGCGCCTCGAAGGCTTCGTTCACCCGGTTCAGGCGGATGCGCCGAGAGACCATCTCGTCGAGCTTCAACTTCCCGGACAGATAGAAGTCCACATAACGAGGCATGTCGACGCGGAAGCGGTTCGAGCCCATGTTGGAGCCCTGAATCCGCTTCTCGAACAGGAAATCCACGCCGTGGAGCTCGATCATCGTGCCGACCGGAATCATGCCGATCACTGTGGCCGTCCCGCCATTCTTGAGCATCTGGAAGGATTGCTCTGCGGTCTGCTTCAGCCCGATCGCCTCGAAGGAGTAATCCACGCCACCACCCGTGAGCTCCTTCACCTGGGCCACGGGATCACCGTCGGAAGCGTTCACCAGGTCGGTCGCCCCAAAGCCTGAGGCCAGGCTGAGCTTCTCGGGGAGCCGGTCGATCGCGATCACGCGAGACGCTCCCGCAATGGAGGCGCCTTGGACCGCCGAGAGGCCGATGCCCCCGCAGCCGATCACGGCGACCGTACTGCCCACCCGGATGCGCGCGGTGTTGAACACGGCCCCGAGGCCCGTGGTCACGCCGCACCCGATCAACGCAGCCCGATCGAGCGGCATGTCCTTGCGGATCTTCACGAGCGCGTGCTCGTGGACGAGCAGTTGTTCTGCATAGGAGGAGAGATCCATGAACTGATGGACCACCTCGCCGTCCTTCGAGATCCGGGGCGGCTGCTCGGGGCGGCGGCGCGTCTCGGCCTTTCGGCAAAGCGCGGGACGACCGCCCAGGCAGTATTCACAGTGGCCGCAGAAGACGGAGAGGCAGGTGATCACATGGTCGCCTGGCTCCACGTAGTAGACTTCGGATCCCACGGCCTCTACGACACCGGCCGACTCGTGGCCCAGCACGGCGGGCAACGGATGAGGGTAAGCGCCGGTCTGGAAGTGCAGATCGCTGTGGCAGACACCGGCCGCCACTGTGCGTATCAACACCTCGTGGGGCCCGGGCTTGTCGAGCTGCACGTCCTCGATCTCGAGGGGCTTCCCTACCTCGCGTAGCACCGCCGCCTTCATGATCTGAGCCTCCTTACCGCACCGCGTTCGGGTGGGCTAGGAAGGCTAGAACGGGTAGCGGGCGCCTACCAGGCTGGGCCTGCCGATCAGCAGCCGTAGCGAACCGGATCGATCTCGAACGCCAGGCCGTCGAGAGGCTTCCCCTGCGACCGGGCGGCGGCGTTCTCCCCTGCCTTCTCGCGGTAAAGGCACATCGCCGCAGCGTCATCCAGATGGCTGGTGTCGGCAGCCAGGTGCTCGAGCAACAGCTCGATGCGAAGGGCCTGCACCGTCGGACGGTGCCAGAAAGAGGCATTCATTTCTGTGTCGCCGCGGAAGGAACGGTCGGCGACATTCGTCGAGCCGATGGTGCCCCACACGTCGTCGACCAATGCAATCTTCGCGTGCACGTAGACGTCGTGGTACTTCGCGGGGCCAGCGTTGGACGCAATCCCGGCAAGGCAGAAATTCTCGAAGCGACCGAGGGCGTGAAGAGGCTCGAAGAGCGCAGCGAGCTTCGGGTTCTTGCGCGCTTCCGCGAACTGCGGATGCACATGTCCCGGCACCAGGAAGACGACCTCGACACCTCGTTCGAGCGCGGCGTCGAGGCCCGCGATGATGGGAGGAGATGCGATGACCTGATCTTCGATGTAGATGGAACGCTCCGCCGCGTCGATGGCCGCCATGTACTGGTCGAGCACCGACCTCTCACCGCCAGCCACTGCGAATGGCTTGCCACCCGGGGTGGGATGCTCGCTCTTGTAGATCTCATGTCGCACCGTGCGTGTGATCTGCACGGGCACCTCACCGCAGCTTGGCGACAGATCCTCGGGGAAGTGCAGGTCGTCGCAGGCAGCGGCGTCGGGCCAGGCTCCATCCTCGCGATCGCGTTCGCTGGCTTCGTTCCAACGCTGCACGAAGTTGTGGTGGACGTCCGTCGCGGACGGTCCCCGCACACAGACATAGACATCGTGGATGTTGCCTTCGTCGCGAGGGGTGTGCCCAGGCGCAGCCACCGAGGCCGGATCGAGATTGATTCCTCCAACGAACGCGATCTCGTCAGCGGTACCGGCATCCACGAGCCAGCTCTTCTGGTGGTGACAGAGCTCGCCGGGGAGCACGTCCCAGCGAGCCTTGAAGCGCGATCCACGCGCGGCGAGCTCCTGGCGCTGAGCTTCCGTCCCGAGGAAGTGGACGCCCGGCATGTCGTCCTCCTGGGGCTGCGACCGCCAGAAGATCACCCGCACGTCGAGGCCTCGTTCGACGGCCTGATCGAGGACATCGAACAAGCTGCCATGCCCGTCGGGCATCTCGAACCCGGCCTTGAGGAAGGCCACGGTCACCCATACCGACTCGCGTGCATCCGCGACGGCTCGAACGATTGCGCGAAACGCCTTCTCGCCATCGACGAGAGGCTCGACCTGATTCCCGGGCCGAAGCGGGTACGCCCCTGTCTCCACATGGGGGATGTGCTTCGCGTCGCCCTTCATGTTCTCCTCCAGCGCCGCGATCCTAGCAGGCCATGCGAGCGGAATGGCCCCACCCTGGGTCGGCTAGCATTCAGCCATGCCCATCTCTTCGGAAATCGTCGGAAGGCGCGGTGAACCGCTCGTGCACGGGATCGATGCACGTTGGACCATGGCCTACGCAGCGGGCCTGGGGGACCTTGCGCCCGCCTACCTCGACACACTTGCTCGTTCGGACGTGCTGGCCCACCCGCTGTTTCCGGTGTGCTTCGAGTGGCCGCTCTTCCTGGACCCGCGTTGCATGCCCACGGATCTCGAGACTGCGGATCGCATTCGAGGCGTCCACGCCAGCCACGATCTCCGACTACACCGACCGGTCCGTGCCGGCATGGAGCTGACGACGCGGGCCACCCTCGCCAAGGTCGAGGCGCGGCGCTCAGGCGCCTACCAACTGGCTCGGCTCGACACCATCGCTTCGGACGGCGAACCGGTCTCAACCACCTGGTACGGCATGCTGTATCGCGATGTGGAAGTCGCGGGCGACGACCGCTCGCTCGAGGACACTCCGGCGGCGGTTGAACCGGCACCCGCAGACGACGAGCTGAAGGAACATAGGATTGCCATCGCGCCGAACGCAGCGCTCGTCTACACGGAGTGCGCGCGCATCTGGAATCCGATCCATACGGATACCGCGGTTGCCAAGGCGGCAGGCCTTCCCGAACCGATCCTCCACGGCACGGCCACCCTGGCACTCGCGGTCTCTCGCGTTGTCGCAGAGTGTTTCGATGGAGACGCAGAGAGAGTCTCGCGGATTGCAGCCCGCTTCGGCGCGATGGTCAGGATGCCCTCGACCCTCAGCTTGCGCATCGGTCCCGTGCGGGACAACAGCGTGCGTTTTGAGGTTCTCGAACCCGAGGGCGGACGGGCCATCCGTGACGGGCTGCTGACCGTACGACGCTAGAGCCGAAGGGCCATCCGCATCTCCATCGGAACGCCGTGCTCCCTGCACGGCTCCGGCGCGATCGTCTCGGCAAGGCAGACCAACCCCATCGATTCATAGAACTTCACGGCCGGATTGTCGGACAAGACATCCAACTGGAGTTCCCGGTAGCCCGCAGAACGCGCAGCCTCGACGGCGCTCGTCAACAGCTGGGCACCGAGCCCGCGGCCTCGATGCGCTTCGGGCACCGCCAACGCGAGGGTGTAGTAGGCCGTATCCGAAATGTGGGGATTGAGATAGCTGGCTTTGCGTGAGCGATCGCCCATACCACGCAGAGCCTCGCGGGTCGTTTTCCCCGATTCCAGGAGACTCATCGAGACGGACCGCAGCGCCGTTTTCGATTCGTACCAACCTCGCCCGCCGAAACCGATCTCGATACCCATCAGCTCCTCTCCCTCGACCGCAAGCGTGGCTCCTGTATGGGAGAAGAGCGTGTCGGGGACGAGCCAGGCCGCTTCGACGAACGGGTCGAATAGCTCTCGATCCGCCCCGAATTGATAGTCGTAGGCAGAAGGTCCCGTCATGTGGACCAGGTCGGGGATGAGCTTCGCATGCCTCTTGGCGAGTGAAGCATCTGCGGCAACGATCTCCATCGAGTGGCTCCTTTTGGGGCATGGTTGATTTTAGGTCATTGACCTATTATCATGATCAGCCACCAGATCAACCGCGATCGAATAGAGGAACGACGTGACCGAGGCGCTGAGCAAAGGGCAGAAGCGAAGAGCGGAGATCATCGAGGTCGCCCGTTCCGTGTTGATCGAAGACGGCTATGACGGCTTCGTACTGCGCCACATTGCGGAGAGGGCCGGCATCAAGCTCGGCAACCTCCAGTACTACTTCTCTACCCGAGATGACCTGATCGAAGAGGTGGCCCGGGCGGAGAATCACGGGGGCCTGATGGCCATCCGGAAGCTCGAAACCAGTTCGGCAGGACCCGCGGAGAAGCTCAGGCAGCTCGTGCACGCAATCGTCGGGCAATGGCATCGGGAGGGCGGCAAGGTCTTCATCGTCGTGTCGTTGCTGGCCGTTCACCAGCCGCGCTTTC
>JAFDCZ010000122.1 GCA_019312665.1 Deltaproteobacteria bacterium
GCCCTTGAACGCCGCGTCGGATTTGCACCTGCCACAGCGCTCATGGTCGTCGCGCTTTCCGTCTGTGCAGCTTGGTCGGTACCGATAGGACTCGAGGCCGTGATCAAGGGGACGGCGTTGGTGATGCGGCCCTGGTAGCGGTCGAAATACACACCGATGGCTTCACTCCATCATCTTGTCACCGACTAACAGATGAGTCGACGGGATAGGCAGACAAGTTAATTGTAAACTTCGTCCGCGCCTGTTGACTTGTCGAGGAAGCGGTGAGGTGGATGGGGCCGTTGGCGGGGTCGGCGTCGATGCGGGCGAAGTAGGCGCCCCATCGTTCGATGGGGACGGGCTTGCCGGCCTGGGTGGCGGCGAGGCTTGCGAAGGGGGCGTTCCGATCCGAGGCTGCGATGATCGGTCGGTCGCCGGCGCGGGCGGGCTCGGTGAGTACGAGAATGCGTTGGTGGGTGGGCTTCCAAGCGCTGTGCAGCCGGCCGTTCCGGGCGTACCAGAGGCGGTAGCCGCGCGGGTGGAGGCTGCTCGGAAGGAGCCAGCGGAGGCCCGAGAGCGCGCCCGTGGTGACGTGCTCGGTTGCTCCAGCTTTTGCGCGGCCGTTGAAGTGGGTGTGACCACTCAGCACGTAGGCCACGCCGTGTTTGGCGAACAGGCCCTCGTCGGAGGCGAGCTGGTCTTCGTCGTCGAACGGCCAATCGGGGTCGAGCAGAAAAGGCTCGTGGTTGAGCACGACCTGGGTTCGCTCAGGGTGGAGGGCGAGATCCTCGTCGAGCCAGGTGCGCACGTCGTCGCGCATGCTGCCGAACGCCCAGGCCTGGTCGTTCAAGAAGGTGGCCTCGGGGCGGTGGGTGTCGAGCGCCACGAAGTGGAAATCGCCCCAATCCCAACTGAAATGCGTGGGGCCTTGGATGCGCCTCCAAAGCCCTGTTCCGAAGTCCGGGTGGGAAGGGGAGACGTCGTCGTTTGCGCTTCCCACGATCTCGTTGTTTCCGATCGTGTCGAAGACCGGGACGTCACGGTCGCGTACGAGCGAGTGGTAGTAGGCGAACCATCGGGTAGCAGCCTCTGGCGTCGCCTCGTTGCTCTCGAGCACGAGATCGCCCGTGTTGATGATGAAGCTCGGGTCGAGAGCGAAGACTTCGTCGAAGGCGGCCCGGATCGGCTCGGCGACCGCGCCTAACGAACTACCGGGACGGCCAAATTCCTTCAAGAACGCCCGGAGCAGGGCGCCTCCGGAGAGGGTCGACGCGCTAGCTGGAAGTGCCGCGCGCAGCTCCGCATCGACTTCTTCCGCGCTGAGGCCCGGGAAGAATCGCCCGAGCAACCAACGGGCGAGTCCGTAACCGACGCGATCCGGCAGCCATCGCGGTGGTTCGGGGATCGACCAGGTCAGCAGATCTTCGGCGCTCTCGAAGACGTGGGCATCGGAGATCTGGATGAAGAAGAACTCGCTGGCCTCCGCGCTGCTGCGCCGAAGGGCAAAGTCGCCTCCGCCCTCGCGGTACCATGTATCGGTGGAGAACGCTTCCCGTCGTGTCAGGACAACGAACTGGCCTCTGGCAGGGAGCGCGTAGCTACCAGCTGCATCGGTTTGCACCACGTCGCGCCCGTTGCTGACGCCGATTCCAGCGATACCGGGCTCGCCGAGGCCGTGTCGACCATCGCGGTCGAGGTCTTCGAACACGACACCACGCAACTCCTCCGCATTCGCGCCAAACGCGATAGCGAGCAGAAGCAACGCACACGGAATCCAACGCACGAGTGGGCGCTCAGGTGCCGTCACCCGGCGCCGGCTCAGCGGCGTCGGCCGCCTCCACGACGTCCGCCACCGCCGCCACCTCGTCCACCGCCGCCCCCGCTACGGCGTCGGCCGCGCGGGCGATCGTCGGCCGGCCGGTCGCTGGCTGTCTCAGAGTCCGCCTCCGGAGGATCGTCGTGGACGCCTGTATCCGGCTTGTGCTCCTGGAGATAGGAGCCACAGATCGCCGCAAGCTCCCGCAGACCCTCCTCGGAACTGGTCATGCTCTTGACCAACGGCACCAGCCGTTCGATGTGGAACGCCCGATCGCGAGGCGAGAGGTGACGGATCTCGTGCTCCACCTTGTTCGCCAGGCGCTCGCGAACCCGTTCGAGCAGGTCGGCCTCGGTCGGCAGCGGCCGTTCGAGTACCTCGATGCGGTTCACTTTCTGGAGATTCCGGAAGCTGCCGACATCGAGGCCAGAAATCAGCGAGAGGGCCGTTCCGGCTTTGCCCGCGCGCCCGGTGCGCCCGGTGCGGTGGACGTAGACTTCCGCGGAGTCCGGTGCCGCGTAGCTGATGACATGGGAGAGATCGCTGATGTCGATGCCCCGGGCCGCGACATCGGTCGCGACCAGGAAGCGCAGGGTGCCGGCCTTGATGCGAGACATGGCCTTCTCGCGCGCCACCTGGGTGAGATCGCCTGAGATCTGGTCGGCGTCGAAACCGTAGCGTTGCAGGTAGGAAGTCACGAAGCGGACATCATCCTTCGTGTTGCAGAAGATGATCGCGCTATCCGGATCCTCGTATTCGAGGATGCGGCGCAGGTTCGCTTCTTTCTCCTGAGCCGTCGTCAGGTAGAAGAAGTGGTCGATCTCCGACGGGCTGCTGTGGCCCTCGACGAGTGAGATGAACTCGGGCTCGTGAAGGAAGGCCCGCGAGAGGGCGAGCACCTTCTCGGGCATCGTCGCGGAGAAGAGACACGATTGGCGCTTCTCGGGCAGGTAGCTGCGAATCTCCTTCATGTCGGGCCAGAAGCCCAGGGAGAGCAGCTCGTCCGCCTCGTCGAATACGACCATCTTGACGTCGTCGAAGGACATCCGACCCGCGCCCAGGTGATCCAGGATGCGGCCCGGAGTTCCGACGATGACGTGGACGCCTTCTTCCAGCGCCTCGACCTGGGGCCCATAGGCCGTTCCGCCATAGACGGGCAGGCAGCGCAGGCCGCGATGCTCGCCCAGCGCGATCAGTTCCTTGCTGATCTGGCTGGCCAGCTCGCGTGTGGGCGCCAGGACCAGGGCCTGAGGTGCGGCGAGCTCCGGATCCACGTCGGTCGCGATCGGGATGCCAAAGGCACCGGTCTTTCCGCTGCCGGTCTGGGCCTGGACGATCAGGTCGCCCCCGCGCCGCATGACCGGAATGGCCTGGGATTGGACCGGCATGGGATCCTTCCAGCCCAGGTCGGCAATACCCCGGCGGATGTCCTCGGGCAGATCGTTGAAGAGATTGTCGTTTTCTTCGGTGTCAGTCAAGATCGCAGCACGGTACCGGATTCCCCCCCAAGCCGCCCCGAAAGACCGTCTAGCTTCATCTGCGGGTCACTCGGAGGTCGTTAGAATCAGCCCCCATGTCCCGGATCGCCCCTGAAGATGCCAAGCGGGTCGCCGAACTGGCGCGCCTGCGCCTGGATGATGCCGAGCTTCCGGCCATGACTGCGCACCTGGAGCGGATCCTCGAGTATGTCGATCTGCTCATGGAGGTGGACACCCGTGGGGTCGAGCCGACGGCCCACGCGATTCCCCTTGCCACGCCCACGCGCAAAGACGAACCCACCGGGGAGCTCACGCCCGAGCAGGCGATTGCGAATGCGCCGGCCGCGGAAGGCACGGCGTTCTCGGTCCCGAAGGTGTTCGATGACGAGGCGGCGGGTTGAGCATGACTGAAAGCTTCGGAAGTGTCGGCGATCTGCGGTCCGCATTGGACGCCGGGCAGACGAGTAGCCGCGGGCTCATCGAACACGCCCTCGAGCGTGCGGGGGCGGTGGGCGAGCGCCTCTCGGTCTTCGTCGATCTCCAGAACGATCAGGCGCTTGCAGCAGCCGACGCCGCAGACGCCCGGCGCGCCGCTGGTGAGACGCATTCCCCGCTGGACGGCATCCCGCTCGTCATCAAGGACAACATCGTTCAGCAGGGCGAGCGAGCGAGCTGCGCTTCGCGCATTCTCGAGGGCTACGTCTCGCCCTTCGATTCCACTGTCGTGGCGAAGCTGCGCGCGGCCGGCGCCGTGGTGATCGGACGAGCCAACATGGACGAGTTCGCGATGGGTTCGTCCACCGAGAACTCCGCCTATGGGCCGACCCTCAACCCGTGGGATCTGGAGCGGTCGCCTGGCGGTTCGTCCGGCGGTTCCGCCGCAGCCGTGGCGGCTGACATCGTGCCGCTTGCACTCGGCAGCGATACCGGCGGTTCGATTCGCCAACCCGCGGCTTTCTGTGGGGTGGTCGGCATGAAGCCCACCTATGGAAGGGTCTCCCGCTATGGGTTGGTTGCATTCGCCTCTTCCCTCGACCAGATCGGCCCAATCGGCCGAAGCGCGGCGGATTGTGCGGTGCTGCTCGATGCGATCAGCGGCCACGACCCCCAGGATTCGACCTCGCTCCCCGAGCCGGCACTCACGACGGCTTCGACGCTCACGGGCGACATCTCCGGATTGACGATCGGTCTCCCACGTGAGTACTTCGAAGCCGAGGGCGCCGACCCGGCAGTGCTCGAAACGGTGCGCACGGCTGCCTCGGCGCTCGAAGCCGGAGGCGCGAAGCTCGTGGAGGTCGATCTTCCGCACGCCCGCTACGCCGTCGCCGCCTACTATCTGATCGCAACGGCGGAGGCTTCGAGCAACCTCGCCCGCTTCGACGGTGTTCGCTACGGCCGACGAGCCGAAGGCGTCGCCAACCTGAAGGAGCTCTACGAACGCACTCGCTCCGAGGGCTTCGGTGACGAGGTGAAGCGCCGCATCCTGCTTGGAACCTACGTGCTTTCTGCCGGGTACTACGAGGCCTACTACCGGAAGGCCCAGAAGATTCGCACGCTTCTGCGTCGGGATTTCGACGCTGCCTTCGCCGGCTGTGACGTGCTGCTGACGCCGACCACCCCGGAAACGGCCTTCCGGTTGGGCGAGAAGACCGAGGATCCCCTCACGATGTATCTGTCGGACATCTACACGGTTTCAGCGAACCTGGCTGGCCTGCCCGGCGTCTCTCTTCCGTGCGGCCTGGCGGAGGGGCTCCCGGTGGGGCTTCAGGTGCTTGGGCGCCCCATGGAGGATGCAACGGTGCTGCGAGTCGCAGATGCCTATCAACGCCTGGCGGATCATCATCTCGCGCGCCCCGGGGACCTGGCGTGAGCGCACATCCCGATTACGAGGTGGTGATCGGCCTCGAAGTTCACGTCCAGCTGCGCACACGCAGCAAGCTCTTTTCCACGGCTGGGGTTTCCTACGGTGACGAACCCAACCAGCACACGACGCCCGTTTGTCTTGCGCTTCCCGGAGCGCTTCCCGTCCTGAACGCCCACGCGGTCGAGTTGGCCATCCGGGCCGGGGCCGCGACGAATTGCACGATCCATCCGACATCGATCTTCGCGCGCAAGAACTACTTCTATCCCGATCTACCCAAGGGCTACCAGATCTCGCAATTCGAGCACCCCCTGTGCACCGATGGGTGGCTCGAGATCGAAACCGATGGGTTGAAGAGCGATGGGTCGAAGACCGGTGGCACGAAACGAATCCAGCTGACCCGCATCCACATGGAAGAGGATGCCGGAAAGTCCCTCCACGATGGCCGCGCCGATCAGAGCCGAATTGATCTGAACCGGGCGGGGGTACCGTTGGTCGAGATCGTTTCCGAACCCGACTTGCGATCGGCGGAAGAGGCGGGTTTCTATTTGAGGAAGCTCCACGCGATCCTCCGCACGGTTGGCGTTTCCGATGCGGACATGGAGAAGGGACAGTTCCGCTGCGACGCGAACGTTTCACTCCGCAAGCACGGAGCGACGGAACTCGGCACCCGCCGAGAGATCAAGAACGTGAACTCCTTCCGTTTCGTGGAAGCAGCGATCGAGGCCGAGATCGTCTACCAGGCCGATCTCCTCGATTCCGGTGGCGAGGTTCGTCAGGCCACCGTGGGCTACGACGCGGAGAACGATCGACTCTTCTTGATGCGGTTGAAGGAGAACGCGGACGATTACCGCTACTTCCCGGATCCAGACCTGATTCCACTCGTCATCTCGCAGGAACGCATCGACGCGATTCGCGCGGCGCTTCCGGAGCTTCCCGACGTCCGCCGGCACCGCTTCGAAGAGGCCCATGGGTTGGCCGCTGCCGACGCTGCGAAACTGGTAGGCGCGGGCAGCCTGGCAGATTTCTTCGAGGCGGCCGTCGCCGCGGGGGCAGAGCCAAAGGCCGCCGCGAAGTGGCTCACGCGGGATGTGGTGGCGTGGCTGAATGAGCAGGAGCGCGAGTCCGGCGATTCGGCTCTCGAGACGCAGGGCTTCGCGTTGGCTCCGGCGGGCTTTGCCTCTTTGCTAGGCCTCGTTGATGCAGGTCGGCTCACGGCGAAGAGTGCTCGTGATCTCCTGCCGGACCTTCTCGCCCAGGGAGGTGACCCCGAGAGCCTGATGCAGGAGCGCGGCCTGGAAGCGGTCTCCGATTCGGGTGCTCTCGAAGCCATGGCCGATGACGTGCTCGCAGCGCAACCGAAGGCGATCGAATCCTTCCGAGAGGGGGACCAGAAGGCCGTGAACTTCCTGATGGGCCAGGTGATGAAGCAGAGCCAGGGCAAGGCCGACCCGGCCCAGGTTCGGAAAATCCTGATTGCAAAGCTCGAGGCCCTGTGATGCGCGTACTGCGGACCGTGTTGATTGCCCTGGTAGCCCTGTTCGTGGTTGTGCTCGGGTCTATCGCCATCTTCCTGCCCCGAATCGCCGACCGTCCGGAGGTACGCGAGCGGATCGTCAGCGAAGCTCGCGCGGCAACCGGACGAGAGCTTTCCTATGAAGGCATCGGCGTCGGCCTTCTGCCCCCGCGTCTCGAGATGCGCGCGCCGGTGCTCGCCGGAGAAGAGGGCGAAGAGGCGATCTCGGCGGACCGGATTGGACTTCGCATTGCATGGCTTCCGCTGCTCGCCCGCAAGCTCGTGATCGAAAGTGTCGAAGTCGAAGGCCCGACGCTCATCTTGCTGCGCACCGCGGACGGTTTCGTGCTGCCCTTCTCGCCCCCGGAAGAAGAGGAGGAAAGCTCCGAGCCCCGCGGCCCGCGGGAGGAAAGAACGGAGAGCGAGGGATTCGAGCTGCTGTTGCGCGGCATTCGAATCTCCGATGCCACACTCACGATCGAAGATCGGACGCTCGAGCCTCCTGCGAGTCTGGTCGTTCGGGACCTGTCCGCGACGCTGCAGGGAGCCTCGCTGAGCACCGCCGTGGATTTCGACCTGTCCGCCACGTTGGCTGAGACGGGTCGCTTGAACATTCAGGGGCATCGGGCCTCTGGTGGAGAGCTGCAGCTCAACCTCCAGTTGGCCTCCCTTCCGCTCAGCTCGTTGGAGCCTTGGGTTGGCGACGATGATTTCGCGGGTGCTCTCGAACTCGACGTGACGGCTGAGATGCAGCGGGATGTCTTCGACAGGCTGGATGTGAAGGCGCGGCTCACGGAAGCGACGCTCGAGTTCGGCGACGTGGTCGTGAAGGGAGTCCTTCCGGTCGTAGCGAACCTCGCGGGCCCGGCGGATCGTCTCGCGGGGCCCGTGGAGCTGGATCTCAAGGATGTCGAACTCTCGATCGACGAATCGTTTCGCAAGCCTCGGGGCATGCCCGGCCGCGTGGCTGGCCGGCTCATCCAGGAGGGCGATGCACGTACGCTCCAGGAACTGGTGATCGAACTCTACAATCTGAAGGCGACCGGGAAGGCAAGCCTCGGTGAACGAACCGAGATCAAGCTGAGCGCGGATGCCTTCAATCTGGCCGGTTGGGAGAAACTGCTTCCGGCGCTAGGTGATCAACCGCTACCGGGGACGCTGCAACTGGACGATCTCGAACTTGGTCTCGGTCCGCTTTCGGTCCGGGGAAGCTTCCTCGTCGCGGGTTTCGAGTACCCGCTCGAAGATGGCCAACTGCTCACCCTGAATGGTCGTCTGCGCGGTACCGGCGACGCGATCGAAGGCGAAGGGCTCGATTTGCGCGTGGCCGAGCAGCCCTTCCAGCTTGCGCTCCGCGTTCATGATCTCGCGGGAACGCCGGCGTTCGAAGGGCGTCTGGATACCGACGACGCCGATAGCCAGGTGTTGCTGGCCGCGCTCGCCGGCAAGGAGAACACCTTGTCGGGGCCGCTTCGGCTGCGCAGCGAGTGGTCGGGTGCGCTCACTGGCGACGACGAGTTGCTCGAGCGTGTGAAGGGCAAGCTGCGTTTCGATATCGCACCGGGCCGGATGAAAGGCGTTTCGTTCTTGGAGGAGACGTTCAAGGGTCTCCACAAAACGGGAGGCGCGGTGGTCGCTGCCGGCCGGCTGGCCGCAGGCGACAAGGCGGAGAAGTACTACGGCGATGAGTTCAAGCGTCTCGGTGGCACCCTGGACATTCGCAAGGGCGTCGCAAGTACACGAGATCTGAGGCTCGACTACCAGGACTACCGGGTCGACCTTCGGGGGAACGTCGGGATCGTGAGCCGCAAGCTCGATCTCACGGGCAAGCTCACGATCTTCGAGGAGCTCGATGAGGTGCTGGCTCCCAAGGAAGGGGAGGAGCCCCAGGTAGCACGCGAGAGGGTGATCCCCCTGGCCGCGGTGAAGGGGACGATCGACGATCCGAAGGTGACCGTCACTCCGGAGGCAGCTCGTGCTTTCGGTGCGGCCTACGTTGCGGACGATCGGCGCAGGGAGAAGTGGGAGCGCAAGATCGACGAGCGACTTGGCGAAGGATCGGGGGAGGATGTGTTGAAATTGCTGGATTCGATCTTGAGCGGTGAGCCCTCGCCCGAGGAGCCGGCTGCGCCGTGACCGATTCCAGCTGGTTTACCGTCCGTTGGGAAGATGACGCCGTTGCCTTGCTCGACCAGCGGATTCTGCCTGTCGAAGAGCGCTACCTCCACCTTCGCGACGTCGAAGCCGTCGCGAAGGCGATCGAGGATCTCGTCGTGCGAGGCGCGCCGGCGATCGGCTGCACGGCGGCTCTCGGTTTGGCTCTCGCGGCACAGACCAGCGCTGCCAAAACGCCCGAGGCGTTGGTGGCGGATGTGGACGTCGCGGCCGAACGCCTTGCGCGAACCCGCCCCACGGCCGTGAACCTGTTCTGGGCCCTCGATCGCATGCGCGGCTGGCTTGCCGACGCGGCCGCTGGGGGCGCGAGCGCCGACGCTCTGCGGCGCGACATGCTGGCCGAGGCCCGAGCGCTGGTGGATGAAGACATCGAGATCTGTCGGTCGCTAGGTGCCGCGGGCGCCTCCCTGGTGCCGGATGGTGCACGCATCTTGACCCATTGCAACGCCGGCGCTCTGGCGACCGGCGGATACGGGACTGCGCTGGGTATCGTCCGGGGCGCAGTCGAGGCCGGCAGGCGGGTCAGCGTCCTCGCGGACGAGACGCGTCCCTTCCTTCAGGGCGCACGGCTCACCGCATGGGAGCTCGATCGGGATCAGATTCCGGTCGAGGTGATCACGGACAACATGGCGGCGCACTTCATGGGCGCAGGCGAGGTCGATCTGGTGATCGTGGGAGCCGATCGGGTCGCGGCGAATGGGGACGTGGCCAACAAGATTGGCACCTACGGCCTGGCACTGCTGGCACACGCCCACGATTTGCCGTTCTACGTGGCCGCGCCGTGCTCGACGATCGATCCGAATACGCCCAATGGTGAGGCGATCCCGATCGAGGAACGCGGCCGGGAAGAAGTCGCCGAATTTGGCGCCCGGCCCGTGGTGCCGGAGGGTGTCGGTGTTCGGCATCCGGCGTTCGATGTGACACCTGCCCGGCTCGTCAGCGCCATCATCACCGAGCACGGGATCGCCCGGGCACCCTTTGACGTGTCACTTGCCGCCTTCCTGCGTGCGTCCCGCACTTCTTCTGCCGGTTCCTGATCTTTCGTAGCGATCTCCCCTCAGTTCTGGGATCGAGTCGGACGATACATGGGGCCGGAGGCTTCCGGTGACCGCGACGATCCTTTGTGTCGATGACGACTCCAACTTTCGACGCATCCTATCCAGAGCGTTTCGCGAACAGGGCTACCAGGTCGAGACGGCCGGTGATGGCGAGACTGCACTCGAGCGCTTGCGCACGCTGCGGCCCGATCTCGTGACCCTGGATGTGATGCTGCCTCGGAAAGATGGCTTCAGCGTGCTCGAAGAGATCCGTCGGGACGAGGTCAATCGGCTGCCCGTGGTGATGCTCTCGGGCTGCCGTTTCACGCCGGACTACGAAGCCCGCGCTCGTGATCTGGAAGCCGACGTGGTGCTGACGAAACCCGTTCCCTTGAAGACGCTGCTCGGTGTGGTCGGACGACTCGTGCCTGACGGAAAGGCCGCCAGCCAGAATCGTCCCCTCGATCTGTCGGGCACGTTCTCCGAGCTGCCTTTTCCGGCACTGCTGCACCATCTCCACGGGCTTCGCGCCAGTGGTGTGTTGCGGCTCCAGGAGGGCGCGAAGAAGAAGCTGGTCCAGCTGCGGGGTGGCCGGCCGGTCTCCGTGCGTTCCAACATGGTGAAGGAGACCCTCGGTCATCTGTTGGTTGCGAGCGGCACCATCGGATGGGACGTGTTGCACGAGTCCGTCCGCCGCGTGAAGCGCGGCGAGGGCCTCCAGGGACAGATCCTGAAAGCCATGTACATGCTCGACGATGCAGACCTGGCCGCAGCACTCTACAACCAGGCCGAGCAGCGATTGCTCGAGGTCTTTTCCTGGAGCGCAGGCAGCTTTCGCTTCCAGCAAGGAGCCAAGCTCAAGGGCGAGACCGTCGGGCTGAAGCGCTCGCCCGCATCGCTGATCCTCGAAGGCGTTCGCGAGCGGGCCTCTCTCGAACAGGTCGACGCGTTCCTGGCCGAGCGGGCCCACCTGCATCCAGCACCGAGCTCGGCTCCGTTTCACGCCTATCAAGACATCGGAAGTGAGCCGGACGTCGAAGCGTTGCTCGACCGCCTGGATGGGAAGCGCAACCTCGAGGAACTCTCAGGCCTTGGTGAAGCGGAGCGTCGCATCTTGTACGGCCTGATCGCGGTAGGGCGTGTCGATCTCGAGGTCGACTCCGCCCAGGGTCGGACGATTCACTCCCTTCCACGCGCGGGCCGCGTGGCCAAGGAGAAGGTTCATTCCGTCGATGATCGCGCTGAGGGCCGCAAAGCTCAACGTACGCGGAAAGAGTTGGCGGAGCTTGCTGCACGTTTCGAGGGGCAAGACGAGTTCGAGATGTTTGGTGTCTCGAGGGGCTCGGATGACGCCGCGATTCGAAAGGCGTTTGCCGAGCTGGCTCTCCGCACCCATCCGGATCGATTCAGCGCGGAAGGTGAAGCAGTGCGCGGGTTGGCCGAGCAGGTCTTCGACCAGGTCAATCGGGCTTACAAGGCCATTTCTACTTCAGAGGCGCGGAGGCAGACAGCCGACCGCCGGGAAGAGGCGCGCGCTCTGGGCGAGGGTCAGAAGGCGTTGCGGGCCGAACGGGCGTTTCAACGCGGATTGGGCGCGTTGCGCGGACGTCGTTTCCACGATGCCGTGAAATACTTCGCCGAAGCCGTCGAGGCCTACCCGGAAGAGGGCGAATACCACGCCTACTACGGCTATTCCGAGTACCTGGCCGCCCCAGGGGATCCGGCCGCGCTGCGCCGCGCGAAGAAACGAGCCCTGCTCTCGAAGAAGCTCGCTCCGCAGCGAGCGGCGCCTTTCTTGATTCTCGGGCGGCTCTGCAAGGTGGACGGCAAGGCGGACGTCGCGGAGCGCTTCTTTACCCGTGCCGTCGAGCTCGACCCGGATTGCGACGAAGCCCTCCAGGAGCTTCGCCTGATCAGCTTGCGAAAGCAGCGGAAGCAGGGGGTGCTGGGCCGGATCCTCAAGCGGGGTTAGGATCCTCCCTTTCCGCAAGACGGGTGAGGGACCATGGCTGGCAATCGCATTCAAGGAAAGAAGATCTGGCTCGATGGCCAGATGGTGGATTGGGACGACGCCCAGATCCACATCCTGACTCACACGCTCCACTATGGTCTGGGCGTCTTCGAGGGCATTCGGTGCTACCGCACGGATGACGATCGTTCCGCGGTGTTTCGGCTTTCCGAGCACGTGCGACGTCTGTATGAGTCCGCCCATATCAACTTGATGAAGGTTCCCTTCGACCACGCCACGATCAGCGAGGCGATCCTCGAGTGTCTGCGCGTGAACGAGCTGCCGGAGGGCTACATCCGTCCGCTGGTCTTCATCGGCGAAGGCGCGATGGGTTTGAACCCGGCAGAGAATCCCATCCGGGTCGCGATCGTGGTCTGGCCGTGGGGCGCATACCTGGGTGAAGACGGCATGGAGCGCGGCATCCGCGCGAAGATCTCCACATTCAGCCGCCACTTCGTGAACTCGAAGATGACCAAGGGCAAGACCTGCGGCGACTACGTCAACTCGATTCTCGCGAAACGCGAAGCGCTGCTCGACGGCTATGACGAGGCCATTCTTCTCGACACCCAGGGCCTGGTTTCCGAAGCCAGCGGTGAGAATCTCTTCATGGTGCGTGGAGGCGTTCTCCATACGCCGCCGCTTCACACGATCCTGGAAGGCATCACCCGCGATGCCGTGATCCGACTGGCCAAGGATGAAGGCATCCAGGTCATCGAAGGCGCGATCACTCGTGATGAACTCTACGTCGCGGACGAGGTTTTTCTCACCGGGACGGCTGCCGAGGTGACGCCCATCCGCGAGATCGACCATCGCCAGATCGGTGAGGGGCACCGTGGACCGGTGGCGAAGCTGCTGCAGAAGGCCTTCTTCGATGTGGTTGCCGGAAGAAACCCCAAGTACACGGATTGGCTGACGTTCGTCTGACCATGGCGACCCCGAAGCCTTGCATCTTCTGCCGGATCATCGCAGGCGATGCGCCCTGCGACCTCGTTCACGAAGATGAGCTGACTGTCGCATTCATGGATCTCTTTCCCGTCCGTGAGGGCCACCTTCTCGTCGTGCCAAAGCGGCATTGCGAGAACATCTTCGAGGCCGACGAAGCCTCTCTTCTGGCCGTGATGGCGAACTCGCGTCGCCTGGCGCAAGCGCTGAAGGCCGCGATCGCCCCCGACGGCATCGGGGTTCACCAGCTCAACGGCGCTGCAGCAGGACAGACCGTCTTCCACTACCACATGCACCTGATCCCGCGGAACCAAGGTGATCCGCCGGTTCTGCACGGACGTGTCGAGGGGGAGCCGGAGGCGTTGAAGACGATGGCGACGCGGATCCGGACGGCGCTCGACGATATCGCTTGACGGACGCCCGCATCGGGAGCCTCCGCAGCTACCTGGGCGGCACCCTTACTGCGGATCCAGCCGGACGAACTTCCTCGGAGGGAAGCCCGTCAGGATCCGGAACATGATTCCGTTGTCATGCTCCTTGCCGAGGCGGTCGTGCTCCTCGTCGCTTGCTTGCACGGCTCGATACGGCTGTTTCGGCCCGTCCAGAGTGACCTGCACCTCCGGGTTCGCGAGTGCCTGCCGGTACCAGCTACGAGGCCAGTGGTTGGCAGCGACGTAGAGTTGGCCGCCACTCTCCAACCGGGCCAGGACCCGATCGTTCGCGTTCCCATCTCCATCCGACGTGGAGATGACGAGCGTCTTCTCGTTCGCCGGTTGGAAGACTCCGATCAGCGACTCGAATGCGACGACGATACCCACGTACACACAGATTCCAATCGCGATGCGCTTCAA
>JAFDCZ010000264.1 GCA_019312665.1 Deltaproteobacteria bacterium
GAGCCTCTGCGGGTCATCCATCTCGATCGCGAGTTCGCACCCGCCGACGGCGGATAGGCCGAGCGGGGGGCCTACTCTCTCTCCGGCCGATTGGAGCCGCGAGCCGCGAGCTCCTGGCGGATGCGGGCGTGTTCCCTTTCGTCGAGAGCGAAGTTCCGAAGCAGGAGTGCACCGCCCAGATAGCAGACAAATGGGAATGCACCGTAGAGCGTGCGGAGCGCCAGCTTCACGCCGTCCGTTTGTTCGACATTCGGCTCGAAACCGCTCAGCTGCAGTACGTAGCCCGTGAGCATCAGCGTAATGCCATAGGCCGACTTGTAGATGAAGCTCCAGGCGGAGAAATAGGCGCCCTCTTTGCGTTCGCCGGTGTGGTACTCGTCGAAATCGATGACATCGGCCTGCAGCGACGGCGAGAGGGTGCCGCCTGCGCCGGCCGCGACTCCGGCCGAAACCGCGAGCAGGCCCATCATGACGACGTCTCCAGTGCCGAGGAAGAACATCCCGCCAAACGATGCGCTTGTGAGCAGCTGGGCGGCCATCCACAGACGTTTCTTGCCGACACGCCGAGAGAGTGGGATCCAGAGCGGCACGAGGGCACCAGACGGAACCATGTAACAGAGGATGACGACCGGAGCGAGGTGCCCAGCGCCAATGACGTACTCGGCGACATACAACGTGAGGACACCAATGGTCGCGGCGCCCAGGTTCTCGATCAGAGTGACGGTCAACAGCAGCCGAGCGTGGAGATTCCCCCAGACGTCCGCGAAAGCCGAGAAGGGTTTCTCGGCACCTCGCCCCTGGAACTCCGGGCGCTCCCGGAGGCGGATCGCCGCAAATCCAATCATCGCTGCCGTGACGATGGCAACACCGATGGCGAGCCGCGACGCAGCTTCCCGCGATGCTTCGCTGGAAATTTCCTCCGCTTGAATGAGTTGCGCCATTCCCACTAGCGCAAGGATCGAGCCGATCGTCCAGCCGATATGCCGGAAGCCGAAGATGCGGCTGCGCTCGTGATGATCGGTGGTGAGCTCTGCTCCCAGGGACAGGTGCGGAACGACGAAGATCGTCATCGCGGCGTAGAACCCGAAGACGCCCATCGCCATCCAGGCGGTGAGCGCTCCGCCGGAAAGCGCCGCGGGTGGGCTCCACGCCATCCAGTACGCCAGGCCGATGGGGAACATCGACATGAAGATCCACGGGCGCCTGCGTCCCGTTCGGTGCCTGGTGCGATCGCTGAGATATCCGGCGACGGGATCAGAAATGGCATCCCAGATCCGCGACAGGCCGAAGATGGTTCCCATCGCGGCGGGGGCGATGAGCAGCACGTCCGTTGCGAACTTCATCAGGTAGAGGCCGACGAGCAGGAACATGAAGCCGCCGCCAACCGTCGGCAGGCAGTAGGTGACGATGACCGAAAGGGGGACGCGCTCGGAGTCCTCGGAGAGAGGTCCAGGTGCGGTTTCGATGCTTTCCAATCCACCTCCCGAGGGGCTAACCGAGGCGCCAGGGTACCGGATCAGACCCGGCGGCTGCTCGACTTCTCCGGGAAGGAGGATCCCCCCGTTCGTTGCCCCGATTCGTCTCGCAGCCGTGTCTTCGAGGACAACCGGCGCCGGCCGGGGGCAGGGGGCCGTCAGAGAAAAGCGCGCAGCTCGTCGAGGCGCTTCAACGTGATGTCGCCCTCGATCCCCAGACCGGCAAACCGGCTTCCTGCTGCTCGCGCTGCATCACGATCGAACGATGAGTCTCCCACGACGAGGGCTCGCGCTACGTCGACGCCGAGCCGCTCAGCCGCATGGAGCACCATGTCGGGCGCCGGTTTCGCACGAGGGACATCCGTTCCGCCGACGACCAGATCTGGCTTCGCTCCCGCCCGCTCCACGAGTTCGCTGGCCAGGGGGTTGGGTGTATTCGTGATCACGGCTGTGGGGAGCCCACGCATGGCAATGTGGGCAAAGACAGCCGGCACCTCGGGCGCCGTTTCCAGCCGAGACCAGTGGTCCTTGAAGTGCGCCGCGTAGTAGGCCTCGAGCTCCGCGACGGATTGGCGAGGGAACAAGCTTTCGCGATCTGCCTGCACGCCCTGGCCCCAGGCCGCATCAAAGACCTCGGCAGAGATGGCCGGGTAGCCCCAATCCGAGCAGGCCCCGTTCAGGAGAGAGAACCAGACCTGGTAGGAATCGATCAGTACGCCATCGAGATCGAAAAGGACGGCAGCAACAGCGGGTTCTGTCATCGATGCAGGATAGGAGGCCCAGGCCTGAGCGCAGGCTGGACACTGCGGGCTGCAGCACCGACCCTGCACCTCTCACTCACTTTGCGGTGCCGCGGTGGCATCTAGGCGCCGGAAACCGCACCCGAGGGCCCTTTCCCGATGGCACGCTGCTTGCTTTTCATCGCGCCCATGTCCCGCCGGCTCGCCGTCCTCCTCGCCACGTCCCTGGCCGTGGCCTTGCTTGGCTCTCCGGGCCTGGCCGAGACCTGGGAGGAAGCCCTTCCCGGCGCCCCCGGCGGCATGGTCGAGGTGGAGTTCGATCTCGGCGAGGGGCTTCGCCCGGATCCGGGCAGCCTGACCCTGCGCAGCCACCAGGTGGATGAGGTGCGGGTCGAAGTCCTGTCCGATGGCTGGGGCAGCTGGAATGTCGAGCCGAAGCTCGAAGAACGCGCGGGTCGCACACGGATCGAAATCCGCGTGACCGGCGCGAGCTCCTGGATGTTTGGCGGGCCCAACGTGCGCGTCCGCATCTGGGTACCGGAGAAGACTTCCGTGGATGTCCGGTCGAAGGGTACGCCGGTCCGGATCGAGGATCTGATCGGCGCCGTCCGACTTCGAACAGAAGACGGCGGCGCGGAGATACGCGGCATCGAAGGCCCGGTCAAGCTTCGCGTGCAGGATGGCGACGTGGAGATCGAAGAGATCAACGGAGACCTGGATGTGAGCTGCAGCGATGGTGGCATCCGCGCCACCTGGGTCTCTGGAAATGTCGAGGCGCGGTCCACGAACGGCGGAATCCAGCTCGAGCATGTGGGAGGGCACGCTGTCGCGAAGACCCTCTCAGGGGACATCGAGGTCTCAGAGGCCGCCGGCCCTGTGGAGGCGCGCACGGAAGACGGGCAGCTGGCGGTCAGCTTCGTCGGAGCACCTGCGGGCAGCCTGGTCGCGGAGAAGGGAAACATCGACGTCCAGCTTCCCACCGATACCGATGCCGATCTGGATGCGGCCGTGACGCGAGGCAAGGTCGAGATCGCCGAGGGCCTGGCTGCGAACCTCGAATTGACGGAGAACCGCGCCGAGGGCGCACTCGGCAAAGGCGGCCCGCGGCTCTTGATCCGCAGCTCTCGCGGCTGGATCCGCGTACACGGACGTTAGGCGAAAGGATGATCATGTTGAAGACGATACGAGCGATTGGAATCTCCGCCCTGGGGTTGGGGCTGATGGCTCCGACCGCGGGTTTCGCCGAAGACCTGGAAGCAACGATTCCGATGGAAGCCGGCGGACGCCTTCGCATCGAGCTACCCAGCGGGCGCATCGAAATCGATAGCCACGACGAATCGACCGTAGAGCTGAATGGCCGTTCGAGTGGTCGGTTTCGCTTCGAGGTCGAAGAGAGCGACGACGAAATCTTCGTTCACGGCCGGAGCGAAGGCTTCCTGCCCTGGTTCTCGGGCAAGGTGCATATCCACGTCCGAGTACCGAGCAGGTTCTCGCTGGACTTGAAGACCGGCGGAGGCCGCATCGATATCGAAGACATCCACGGCGAAGTCCGCGCGCACACGAGCGGCGGAAAGATCGGCTTGGAGCGGATCACGGGCAACGTGGAGATCGAAACCTCTGGCGGCCGGATTCAGGCTCAGGAAATCGATGGCGACCTGAACGCAAGAACCAGCGGTGGAAGGATCCACATCTCGGAGGTGACCGGCGATGTCGACGTCCATACCAGCGGCGGCCCCATCCGGATTCGCGAAGCCTCAGGCGAAGTCAACGCCAAGACCAGCGGCGGGCCCATCGAGGTACGCTTCAACGGTCAGCCCGGAGGAAAGCTCGAGACCTCCGGAGGCTCGATCGAGGTCGAAGTACCCGTGGACCGGGGCTTCGACCTGGACGCAAGGACCTCCGGTGGGCGGGTCGAACTGGACCCCGAACTGCCACTGGAAGGCGACAGCTCCCGCTCCAAGATCACGGGCAAGGTCAACGGCGGCGGCCCGTCCCTCTCCCTCAAGACCTCGGGCGGCAACGTCCAGATCCAGGTCCGCTAGCTACAGCCCCGAGAACCTCGCTTTCCGATGCTGTGAGCCGCTTCGCTTCTCGTTGCGGATCGTGGGGCGGGGGGCGGCCATCGCGGAATGGCTCGGCTGGGGCTCGGGAGGCCGCTTTCGACTTGGACGCGGGTTCGCCTACGCGGCTTCGCCGCTGGCGAACGAGCGCACGCTCACCGAGGGAGATGCCTGCGCTTTATTTCCGCGCTGACCGCCCCCCGCCCCGCGATCGGCCGTGCTGGCGAGTGGGAACGCTTCGCCGGGGCTGGGCGCAGGCCGGGCGGAAATAAAGCTCAGGCATAGGCCTCGTTCGGCGTGCGCGTAGGTTGCCCGCGGCGAAGCCGCAAAGGGCAACACCCCGTCCAGCTCCCTACGCGGCCACCCGACCCTCGGCCGAGCCATTCCGCC
>JAFDCZ010000265.1 GCA_019312665.1 Deltaproteobacteria bacterium
CCTTCGAGGAGCTGGGGCTCCCCAAGATCATCTCCGAGCTGGCGCAGAAGCCCCGTGGCTTGATCCTGGTGACCGGGCCGACGGGATCAGGCAAGTCCACCACCCTGGCGACCATCCTCGACAAGATCAACACCGATCGCAACGAGCACATCGTGACGGTCGAAGATCCGATCGAGTACCTGCATCCCCATAAGGGCTGCATCGTGAATCAACGAGAAGTGGGTGCGGATACCGATTCCTTCACCAAGGCCCTGAAGTACATCTTGCGCCAGGATCCGGACGTGGTGCTGATCGGTGAGATGCGCGATCTGGAAACCATCGAGGCCGCGTTGACCGTCGCGGAGACGGGCCACCTGGCCTTTGCGACGCTGCATACGAACTCTTGCGTCCAGTCGATCAACCGGATCGTCGACGTGTTTCCGCCCTACCAGCAATCCCAGGTACGGGCGCAGCTTTCGTTCGTGCTCGAGGGCGTCATCAGCCAGACGCTGATTCCGCGGGCGAACGGCCCGGGTCGGGCTCTGGCCATGGAAATCATGGTTCCAAACTCCGCGATTCGAAATCTGATGCGCGAAGACAAGCTCCACCAGATCTACTCGCAGATGCAGATAGGGCAAGACAAGTTCGGCATGCAGACGATGAATCAATCGCTCGCGTCGCTGCATCAGAAACGAATGATCAGTCTCGATGACGCAATGGGGCGCAGCAGCGATACCGATGAGCTGCGCCAGATCATGTCCAGCGGTGGTGCGGGGCTCGCGCGACGCACCGGCACTGCTTAGGCAAGGGGGTCTCCAATGCCTGTTTACGTATGGGAAGGTCGAACCCGTCAGGGCGGTACCAAGAAGGGCTCGATCGAGGCCGCCAACGAGGCGGCCGTAATGACGCAGCTGCGTTCGCAGATGATCATGCCCGTGTCCGTCAAGGCAAAGCCGAAGGACATTCTCGAGAACTTCAACCTCTTCAAGCAGAAAGTGACGATCCGGGATCAGGTGATCTTCACGCGCCAGTTCGCGACGATGATCGATGCCGGCCTTCCGCTCGTCCAATGCCTCGACATCTTGGGCGCCCAGAATCCAAACAAGACGATGAAAGAGATCCTGCGCGAGGTCAAGACCGACGTCGAGCAGGGCTCGACGTTTGCGGATGCTCTCGAGAAACAACCCAAGACCTTCGACAAGCTCTACGTGAACCTGGTTCGCGCGGGTGAGATCGGCGGTATTCTCGACACGATCCTCAATCGTCTGGCCGTCTACCTGGAAAAGGCCGACTCGCTGCGCCGCAAGGTGAAGGGCGCAATGGTCTATCCGACCACCGTTCTGCTCGTCTCGATCGCGGTCATTGCGTTGCTGCTGATCAAGGTGATCCCCGTCTTCCAGAAGATGTTCGACGATTTCGGAGGTGCCCTTCCGGGACCCACCCAGATGGTCATCACGATCAGTGAGTTCCTGCAGGAATGGTTGGTGATCATGTTGGTCGGAGCCGCAGCCGTCCTGTGGCTCTTCTTCCAGGCCCGCAGCCGGTTTCCAAAATTCCGCTACCGGACCGACGCCATTTTTCTCAAGGCCCCGGTCTTCGGATCGCTACTGCGCAAGGTTGCCGTGGCCCGTTTTACCAGGACGCTCGGGACCATGATCTCCAGCGGTGTTCCGATTCTCGATGCGCTCGATATCTGTGCCAAGACAGCCGGCAATCTCGTGATCGAAACCGCGATCATGAAGACGCGCTCGGCGATCTCGGAAGGTCGGACGATGGCCGAACCCCTCGAGGAAGCGGGTGTCTTCCCCGGTATGGTGGTGCAGATGATTGCCGTCGGTGAATCCACCGGTGCAATGGATACGATGCTCGCAAAGATCGCCGATTTCTACGACGAAGAAGTGGACAATGCGGTCGATGCATTGACGGCTCTCCTGGAGCCTCTGATGATGGTGTTTCTTGGTGGAACGATTGGCGGCATGTTGATCGCGATGTACCTGCCGATCTTCAAGATCGCCGAGAACATTGGCTAACATGGCGGGTCCCTGGGACGCCGCACGCGTCAGGTAGGCGCGATCGGCAGGGCGATTGACCACGGAGGTCGCGGAGCGCGGCCTGTATGGAACGCTTGGCGTCGCATTCTTTGCCACGGCGTTGTACGCAGCGCTTCTGCCGTTCGTACGAAACATCCGGCGCTTCGCAGTCGTTCAGCTCGTGGCAGACCTCGGTCTGGTGACCGCTCTCGTGATCTTCTCCGGCGGAGCCGAATCGATCTTCAGCTTCCTCTACCTGCCGGTCGTGGTGTTTGGCGCGCTGCTCTTCGACCGGACCGGGGGCTACGGCGCCGCAGGTGGGGCTTCCCTCGGTTTCGGCGGAGCCATCCTGGTGGCGATCGGTTTTCCCCTCGGCGGGTTGGCCGCCACCCCTACGGAGTTCGCCTTTACGCTCTGGGGCGCTCATACAGGTGCGATGTTGTTGGTGGCACTCTTCGGAAGCGGCCTGGCGCGAGAACTCCGGATTGCCGACGAGCGCCTGGAAGCGAGTGCCTGGGATCTCGCCGAACTTCGCTCGCTTCACGAGCGGATCGTGGAAAGCTTGACCAGCGGTGTCTTGACGACCGACGGAGAGGGCAGCGTGACGTCCTTCAACCCCGAGGCCGCTCAGATTACGGGGACATCGGCCCCTGAGGCTTTGGGTGCCGGCCTGGAGGCGGTGCTGCCGGGAATCGAGGGCGTGCTCCGTGAGAAGGGCTCATCCGGCCGCCGGCGGGCCCGGTTCCGGTTCGAACGGTCGGACGGCGAGGAGCGCTTCCTGGGTGTGGCGATTTCGAACCTCAAGAACGCGGATGCCTCGGATTCGGGATGTGTGGTGATCTTTCAGGACGTCACCGAAGTCGTGCGGCTCGAGGGCGAACTCGAGCGGAATGCGCGGCTGGCAGGGATCGGAGAACTCTCCGCGTCGATCGCTCACGAGATTCGCAACCCTCTGGCTGCCATCTCGGGATCGGTGGAGATGTTGCGGGCGACTCTTGCGCCGCGAGAGGACGGCGCCGATCAGAGCCGACTCATGGGAATCGTCCTCCGCGAGATCGAGCGTTTGAACCAGTTGATTACGGACTTTCTCCAGTATGCGCGGCCGGCTCCGCCAAAGATGGAGGCCCTCGACCTTGGGTTGGTGGCCAAAGAGGTCGCGGAGGCATTCCAGACGGCACTGGATCCGGGTGTTCTGCTCGAAGTGGATCTGGCTTCGCAGGCGCTGGTGGACGGCGATGCGATGCAGCTGAAGCAATTGCTCTGGAATCTGCTGGGGAATGCCCAACATGCGGTCGAGGGTCCAGGGCGAATCGGCCTGCAAGTGCGCCTCATGCAGAGCGTCGGTGAAGGCGAGCCTCAAGAGGGCGGCGCCGGTCGCCGAAACACCTCCGTGGAGGCGTCTGACTTCGTGGAATTGGTGGTCTCGGATACGGGTGTGGGGATCTCCCACGACGTGCTTGAGCGGAT
This sequence comes from Deltaproteobacteria bacterium, assembly GCA_019312665.1. Classification (GTDB taxonomy): domain Bacteria; phylum Myxococcota_A; class UBA9160; order UBA9160; family UBA6930. The sequence continues at coordinate 3,477 of JAFDCZ010000265.1, forward strand.
CTTCGATCCGTTCTTCACGACGCGAAGCGAAGGCACAGGTCTTGGGCTCGCGGTGGTTCATCGGATCGTTCAGAACCACGCGGGCGCCGTGCAGGTCGAGAGCCGCGAAGGGGCGGGTACACAGATTCACGTGCGACTTCCGTTGAGGTTTCTGGACTCATGAGCGAGCAGCGCGCCCGAATCCTGGTCGTCGACGACGAGCGCAGCATGCGCGAATTCCTCGAGATCTTCTTCGCCCGTGAAGGCTATGACGCGGTGACGGCGGGGGACGTCGATACTGCACTCCTGGCGCTGGACGCGGACGACTTCGACGTCGTGATCAGTGACGTCCAGATGCCGGGCAGGGGCGGGCTCGATCTTCTTCGAGCCATCAAGGATTCCGCTCCCGAAACCGTCGTCATCATGATCACAGCATTCGCGACGACCGAAACAGCCATCGAAGCGATGAAGGAGGGTGCCTACGACTATGTCACCAAGCCCTTCAAGGTCGATGAGTTGCGCCTCGTCGTGGAGAAGGCTCTCGAGAAGAAGCTTCTCTCCTCCGAGAACCGGAGGCTCCGCTCGGAACTCGAGAGCCACACACGCCCGCGCACGATGGTGGGCACGAGCGAAGCCATTCAGCAGGTCTACCGGCTTGTCGCCCAGGTGGCGCCTACCAAGACGAATGTCTTGATCAGCGGCGAGAGCGGCACGGGCAAGGAACTCGTCGCTCGAGCGATCCACGATCAGAGCGAGCGCGGCCAACATCCGTTCATTGCCGTGAACTGCGGAGCAATTCCGGAGAACCTGTTGGAATCCGAGCTCTTCGGCCACGTCAGAGGGGCGTTCACGGGCGCGATCGAGAACCGCGCCGGGCTCTTCGAGTGCGCGGAGAGGGGCACGATCTTCCTCGACGAGATCGGGGAGATCCCGCTTCCCCTTCAAGTGAAGCTCCTGCGGGTGATTCAGGACAGGAACGTCCGACGTGTCGGGGGCAGTGCGGATGAAACGGTAGACGTCCGGATCGTTGCGGCCACCAACCGGGATCTTCAAGAGGAGGTGGGTGCCGGACGTTTCCGCGAAGACCTCTTCTATCGACTGAACGTCATCCAGGTCCACTTGCCCGCGCTGCGCGAGCGGATGGAAGACATACCGCTCCTGGTCCAACACTTCGTTGCGAAATACACGCTCGAACTCGGTCGGCCGGTGGATCGCATCGACGACGATGTCATGGCGCTCATCCAGAACTATGCCTTCCCGGGGAATGTCCGGGAACTCGAGAACACGATCGAGAGGGCCGTGGCTTTGAGCCAGGGAGGGACGATCCATTTGGATGTGCTCCCGCCCGCGATCCTGGCACCCCGATCGACGCCAGAGGCGACCAGCCGGCTCCCGGCAGAGGGCGGGGATCTGGACGGAATGCTGGCGCAAGTCGAGCGGGAACTACTTCGCGAGGCCTTGGGCCGGACCGGCGGTGTCAAGAAGAAGGCGGCGATGTTGCTCGGCGTCTCCTTCCGGTCCTTCCGATACCGGCTGGAGAAGCTGGGCCTCGACGATTCACCCTAGGCGATGGAACGCTCCCAGCCGATGAGGGCAGCCTCGCCAGGCTTGCGTAGCGAGGTCCTGCTGAGCCTGGGGTTGGTGATGCTCCTGGCGACCATCGCGCTGGTAGCGGTGTTCGTGACCCATCACGAAGCCAGCTTGGAGCGCGTGCTCGGACGATCCTTGCTCGCGGAGGCCGCGCACCCCGCCGCTCCGTTCGAAGCGGTCGTGTCAGGTACCGAGTGGTGGTCGCTCGGGGCAGACGGTCGCGCTCGCACCCGAGGCCCGGTTGCCGGCGAGATCGACGAGAAGACGCTGGCGCTGGCGGAACGCGCTCGCACCGATGGGGAACCGCTCCTTCAGCTCGGAAAGCTCGGCGGGCAGATTCGATTCGCCGCGCCTCTTGCGAACGGTGGCGTTGCGATGGCGCGGCTCCCGGAGCATGCATCGTTCCAGCTGCGCTCGGCGCCGCTCACCGTGGTCGCGACGCTGGGGATCGTCAACGTCGCCATCTTCACGGCCTTCGGGAGCTGGCTGCTGAGGCGCCGGCTGATCATTCCGCTCGAGGAGGTGGCTCGGGCCGCGGTTGCGATTGGGCAGGGCGAGGAGGAGGCCAGGGCGCCCGAGGAAGGTCCCCAGGAGGTCGCCGCCGTCGGCCGTTCGCTCAACGAGATGACGGAGGCCCTGCAGGAGCGCAGCGGTGAGTTGGAGAAGGCGGTCACAGATCTTCGTGGCGCCAATCGGGAGCTTCGGCGTACGCGGGAGGGCCTGGATCGGGCGGAGCGGTTGGCCTCCGTCGGGCGCCTGGCGGCAGGTGTGGCGCACGAGGTCGGCAATCCGATCGGCGCGATGCTCGCGTTCATCGATCTTGCGGCGCGAGACGCAGGTCTCGGCGAGGAAAGCCAGGAGCATCTCCGCCGGGCCGGGAGCGAAGGGGAGCGTGTTCGAATCATCCTCCGCCAGCTCCTCGATTTCTCGAGGCCGGGCCGTCCAACCCGCCGGCCGATGGACTTCGCGGAGATCGCGCGAGAAACCCTGGTCCTGGTCTCGGCCGGGAGACGCCATCACCACATCGCATTCTCGCAATCCGATGCGGGCGAACTGCCGCTCGTATCCGCCGACCCTTCGACGGTGACCCAGGTTCTCCTCAATCTGCTCCTCAATGCTGCGGACGCGATTGGCGATCGCGAGGGCGGGCGAGTCGAGCTGATCCTGCGCGCGGCCCCATTGACGGTGAGACCGGAGGAGAGCCACGACGGGGCGCTTGGCCGAACTCATCTGGATGCCGTCGAGTGTCTCGTTTGTGACGACGGCTGCGGAATTCCAGAGAAGGACCGGGAACGCATCTTCGACCCGTTCTATACGACCAAGCCCCCGGGCCAGGGCACGGGCCTCGGGCTCGCCAACAGCGCTCGCCTTGCGGAAGACCTCGGGGGCGTCTTGGAGTGCGTGACGCCTCCAAAGGGCTTTGCCACAGCCATGGCGCTCCGGTTGCCGATGGCCGAGCGGGTAGAGAAGCGTGAGGTCCGAGAGCCCCCAGTCGGCATGACGCTTGCGTGACGCGTGGCGTGAGCCGTGTTCGGATGGGCGAGAGGAGTCAACAGGTGAGTCGACGACGAAGCGATCTTCGAGTGAATCGGCGCAACGCGGGGTTCACGATGCTCGAGTTGCTCATCGTCCTGAGCATCATGGCCGTCGTCGTCGCCATGGGCGCGACGAGTTGGCGCCAGACCCAGCAGAACAACAAGACCAAGTTCATGGCACGCCAGATTGCCGGGGCGTTCGAGATGGCGCGTGCCCACGCCATCCAGGAAGAAACCGTCTACGGCGTCTACGTGAACATCGGCGGGGCACGGAACCGCGACCTCTGCGGGACGGTTCTTCCAGCGAACCAGCCCATCATCGTCTTTATCGACAATGTCACCCAGAATTGCTGCATCGATCCTGGAGAGATCCAGGTCAACTTCCCGGAAGATGCAACGGTTGCAGGCAGCCTGGCGTGGGGCGCCACCTGGGCCCTCGCACCCGTGCCGACGGATCAGGGCACGACACCTGCCAACATGGCGGCGGGAACGACCTTCCCGTTCATCGGAGCCGGCACCGCACCGCTCGTGTTGATGCGGCCCGACGGTGTTCCCGTGCTTCCGGACAACGTATGCAACCAGGGAAACCTGGGGACCGGCACCGGCGGTTTCTATCTGACGACGAATACCACGACCGCCGCTCAGGCGCGTGATTTCGCTGTCGTGATCACGCCTCTGGGGGCAACGCGGATCCACAGCTACGAGCGGGGGAGCGCAACATGGACGAACTGAAGCCCGATCGCCGCGCGCTGGCAGGTCTGTCGATGGTCGAGGTGATGATGGCCCTCACGATCCTGGCCGGCGGCCTGCTCGTGATGCTGACGATGCAGATCCACGCCATGAAGGGTGGCCGCCACGGGCGCAACGCGACCGAAGCAGCGCGCTTCGCACAGAACCAGATGGAAGTCCTTCACCATCAACCCTTCGGGGGATTGGCTGCGACCGGCGGGTGGACGGCTGTCGTGCCTCTGACGGGTTTCGTCACGGGCGGCGGAGCCGCGGCTCAGGCCCAGCAATATCAGCTCGATTGGACGATCGCCCCATTCGTCGACCCGAATCCCGCGCTTCAGGCCGACACCTTCCAATTCGATGTGCGCGTCCGTTGGGCCGATCCGAATGCGCCCGCCGCTTCTCCACTTCGCTCGTACGTGATCTCGAGCGTCCGATACAACGACTGAGGGAATGGTGTGACGATCGAATCCACGACGCACAGGGATCAGGGCTTCTCGCTGATCGAGATGATGGTCTCGATGGCGATCCTCGCCTTGATCACGGTCTACCTGACGGACATGCTGGTTCGCCAGAGCCGCACCTACACGGTCGTCGACCAGGTGACGGAAGTTCAGCAAAACATGCGGATCGTCTCGGACATCATTGAGCGGGAGATGCGCACGACAGGCTTCATGACCGGCGAGGCTGGCGTGTTCTGCGCGGTCGATCTCGTAGGGGCACCGGACATCCTGGTCGTGAGCGACGATGCGCCTTTCGATCCCACCGACCAGCCTTCCTCGAACATGGTGGTGGACATCGTCGATGCCGAATACACCGGCGCGGGAACGGATACGTTCAATGTCTCCACTGTTCTCGAAGGGGCTCCGTTTTACGACGTTGACGGCAACGCCACCCTCGATAGCGATTTCTTCGATGTGCAACCCACCGCAGGGTTGCCGATGCCCTTCGGGCAGTCGGGGGGAGTCATCGTCTACGACCAGACGAGTGCCGCGGCAGGCGTGGCTTGTGGTCGAATCCTTCCGGGTTCAGTCAGTGCAACGAGGCTTCAGGTCGACTGGACTTTCGGCCTGCCCGGCGGGACCTACGCGCCCGGCGCCGCCAACCTGATTCCGCCAGCGGGCAATCTCGTGATGGTCCCCGCCACCGTGTACCAGATCGATCAGGGCGGTGCGGTCGCCGTACCCCCTGTGACGTCCCAGCTGCTGCGAAACGGGCTCGTGATCGCCCAGGACGTAGAAGACTTGCAGATCGCAGCCTGGTTCGATCTGGACATCGACGATGTTCAGGACCCAGGCGAGTACTTCGGGGCCCGGACGGCGGCACCGGCCGACCCGTTGGCGGGCCTCCAGTACGTACAGAACCAGCGGAACAATCAGCTGCTTCGCGAGATTCGCGTGAATCTGCTTCTGCGCACGAGAAATCAGGACGCGAATGTCCTGGCTTCCGGTGCGACTCCGCAGGGCCAGTACCCGAACCTGGAGAATCGCAACACCGTACAGCCGCCAGCGGATGCCTTCGTCAGGCGCGTTCACACCCTGGCCATCCGCCCGCGGAACGTAGGCCATCGCATCAACAGCCTGTGATGACAGGAGCTCCATCATGAACGATCCGACACAACGACGAGAGATCCCCCAGGCGAACGATTCGAAGCGGAGGCGCGAAAGCGGTGCGGCGATGTTCATTGCCGTGCTGATGCTCGTGCTGATGGGCTGGATGGGCATGGCCGCCATGAACACGGTGACCCGCGACAATCAGATCGCCGGCTTCCAGAATCGCAATCAGAACGCGTTCTTCGCGGCCGAGGCCGGCGTCGCCTACGCACGCGCTGTCGTCGAGCATGAAATCGGGGATACGACGGACCTTCCAGGCGTCGGCACAGTTCCGGCGTTTCCGACCCGGGCGGCACCTACGCAGATCAGCCAGGTTGCAAACTACGCAGAGTGGCAGAACGGGATCGCCGGTAGCGAACTGCCTCGCTACTACGCCGATCCGAATCCGCCGGATCCGACAAAACCGGAGCCGATCCATTACTTCGGCGCGGGTGAAATCATGGATGGCGATGACATTCAGGTGGGCGGGACGCACCGGCAGGGAACTCTCTGGCGCATCACGGTGGTCGGGCAGA
>JAFDCZ010000123.1 GCA_019312665.1 Deltaproteobacteria bacterium
ATGACTTGGGTCCAGAACGGCAGGAGCTACCTCGCCGATGTTCGGACCGAGTTCAACAAGATCACCTGGCCGGGCCAGCGCGAATATGTGGGGGGAACGGTGGGCGTCGTTGTGATCGTCATCTTCCTGACGCTCGTCCTCGCCCTGATCGACGCCGGACTGACCAATGTAATGGAGCTGCTCCTCAACTGAGGGTGACCCAGCCATGGACAAGAAGTGGTACATCGTTCATACGTACTCGGGTCACGAGGCCAAGGCCAAGCGGTCGCTCCTGGAGCGTGCCCGCACGTCTGGCCACGAGGCGGAAATCGACGAGATCCTCATTCCCGAGGAGAACGTCGTCGAGGTCGTGAAGGGCAAGAAGCAGACATCGAAGCGCAAGTTCTTCCCCGGCTACATCCTCGTCCACATGAATCTGACGGACGAGACGTGGCATGTGGTGAAGGATACGCCCAAGGTCACGGGCTTCGTGGGTGGCGGCGAACATCCGGCCCCGATCCCGGACGAAGATGTGGCCAAGATGGCCGCACAGATGAAAGAGGGTGAGTCCAAGCCGAAGCCCAAGATCATTTTCGACGAAGGCGAGAGCGTTCGGGTCGTCAACGGCCCCTTCGCGAACTTCTCGGGCTTCGTGGATGAGGTCCTTCCCGAGAAGGAGAAGGTCCGCGTGATGGTGCAGGTATTCGGTCGGTCGACCCCTGTGACGCTCGACTACGTGAATGTGGAGAAGGCCTGACGGCCGATTTTTTCTCGCGGCGCGCTCCGGTGCCCGCGAATGACGACGGGGAGGGCGCCTTCGAGGCGTTCGTTCGAACCCGCGCAAGTTGAGAGGAAACCCTGAATGGCAAAAAAGGTCATTGGACAGATCAAGCTCCAGTGCCCGGCGGGGCAGGCAAATCCCGCGCCGCCGGTTGGGCCCGCCCTGGGCCAGCACGGCGTCAACATCATGGAGTTCTGCAAGGCATTCAACGCGAGGACGCAAGATCAGGTCGGCCTGATCATCCCCGCGTTGATCACCATCTATGCCGACCGTTCCTTCACTTTCGAGCTGAAGACACCGCCGGCGGCCGTGCTTCTGAAGAAGGCAGCCAAGCTCGAGAAGGGCTCCGGCGAACCGAATCGGACGAAGGTGGGGACGGTGACGAAGGCGCAGGTCGAGGAGATCGCGAAAACGAAGATGCCCGATCTCAATGCCCACACGATCGAGGCCGCGATGAACATCGTGGCTGGCACTGCCCGATCGATGGGGATCGAGGTGGAGGGCTGATCATGCCGAGACATAGCAAGCGCTACAACACGGCCGCGGAATCCCTCGAAGACGAGAAGCTCTACGGGCTCGGCGACGGGATCGGCCTGCTCAAGGGCTGGCCCGCCACGAAATTCGATGAAAGCGTGGATATCGCTCTGAACCTGGGTGTGGATCCGAAGCATTCCGACCAGATGGTGCGCGGTGCGATCGTGCTGCCTCACGGTACTGGCAAGAACATCCGGATCCTGGTCTTCGCCAAGGGCGACAAGGAGACCGAGGCCACAGAGGCCGGTGCGGATTACGTCGGCGCCGAAGAGCTGGCCAAGAAGATCCAGGACGAAGGCTGGCTCGAGTTCGAGCGGGTGATCGCAACCCCTGACATGATGAGTGTGGTGGGTCGCCTCGGGAAGGTGCTCGGGCCTCGCGGGCTGATGCCGAATCCGAAGCTCGGCACGGTCACCCAGGATGTCGGCCGCGCCGTCGCTGAGAACAAGGCTGGCAAGGTCGAATACCGGGTCGACAAGAATGGCATCATCCATTCTACGATCGGGAAGCGATCCTTCGATGCCGACAAGCTCCTGGCCAACGCCAGCGCGCTCATCGACGCGGTCATCAAGGCCAAGCCGGCGGCCTCGAAGGGCATCTATCTCAAGAAGATCTCGATCTCGACGACGATGGGTCCTGGCATCCAGATTGATCCGTCGTCCGTCGAGAAGGCCGCCTGAGCGGGCACCGAGGAGACTGAACGTGCTCACCTACGCACAAAAAGAAGAAGCCGTCGCCGAGCTCAAGAGCAAGCTCGACAAGGCAAGCACCATCATCGTCGCGGACTATCGCGGCGTCGACGTCACGTCCATCAACGGCCTGCGAAGCCGGCTCCACACCGAAGGGAATGGCGACTACGAATACCACGTCGTCAAGAACTCGGTGCTGAGGCGCGCGTCGGAAGGCGGGCCGGCTGAGGCCTTGTCCGATTTCTTCGTCGGTCCGACCGCTGTGGCCCTCTCTTATGGGGATCCGGTTGGCCTGGCCAAGGCCATCGTCGGCTACGCAGACGACAACGAGGCCTTCGAGATCAAGGTCGGCCTGCTCGATGGACGCACGGTCGATACCGCCGAGATCGGCACCCTGGCGACCTTGCCCGGGCTCGACGAGCTTCGTGGCAAGCTGGTCGGCCTGCTGCAGGCGCCGGCCCAGAAGATCGCGGTGGTCCTCGCGGCCCCCGCGACCCAGCTCGCGCGGGTGATGGACGCCCGCCGTGCACAGCTAGAGGAGTCGGGCGGCGCCTAGCGCGCCGCTTTTCTAACAGTCAACCCCTGCATAGGGCGGGAGGGTCCAAGGATCCGCTCGAACCGCCCGCAACATGGAAGGTAGAACCCCATGGCCGATTTGAACGCAATCGCAGACCAACTCTCCGAACTCACTGTCATGGAGGCCGCTGAGCTCTCCACACTTCTCGAAGAGAAGTGGGGCGTCTCTGCCGCGGCGCCCGTCGCCGTGGCCGCGGCCGCAGCCGGTGGTGAAGCCGCCGAGGAGCAGACCGAGTTCGATGTCATCCTGATCTCTCAGGGCGACAAGAAGATCCAGGTCATCAAGGAGGTCCGCGCCATCACAGGGCTCGGCCTCAAGGAGGCCAAGGAACTCGTCGAGGGCGCGCCCAAGCCGATCAAGGAAGGCGTCGAGAAAGACGAGGCCCAGAAGATCAAAGAGCAGATCGAAAATGCCGGCGGTCAGGCCGACATCAAGTAGCCGCACGGCTTCTACCGGGAGCGCCTTCTTCGCACGTGTTCTGGGCGCTCCCGTTGATCTTCGTCGTCCCGCATTGAACACGCGCTCCACACTTCGTCTCCAACCGAGGTGACTACGTGTCCGAGATCCAGTTCTCCCAGAACGCACCCCGAGTCCGACGGGATTTCTCCAAGATCCCGCGGATCCTGGACATCCCGAACCTGATCGAGATCCAGAAGGAGTCGTTCGAAAAATTCCTGCAGACCCGGATCGAACCGGAGAAGCTGGAACGTGTCGGGCTGCAGGCTGTCTTCCAGTCGGTCTTTCCGATCAAGGACTTCAATGACACGGCATCCCTGGAGTTCGTGGCCTACACGCTCGAGGAGCCGAAATACGACGTCCAGGAGTGCCTCCAGCGGGGCATGACCTACGCGGCGCCGTTCAAGGTCACCATCCGATTGGTGGCATGGGACGAAGCGGAAGGCACTCAGACGATCCGCGACGTGAAGGAGCAGGAGGTCTACTTCGGGGAAATCCCGATCATGACCGACAACGGCACCTTCATCATCAACGGCACCGAGCGGGTCATCGTTTCCCAGCTCCACCGTTCGCCGGGCATCTTCTACGACACGAGCATCTCGACCACCGTCAGCGCGGCCGGCAAGAAACTCTATTCCTGTCGGATCATTCCCTACCGCGGCTCCTGGCTCGACATCGAATTCGATCACAAGGATCTGGTCTTCGCTCGGATCGATCGACGTCGGAAGATCCTGGTCTCGGTTCTGCTGAAGGCCCTCGGCTACACCGAGGAAGAGCTGCTCGCCTCCTTCTACAAGGCGGAGCAGATCAAGTTCGACGGAAAGAAGGTGATGAAGAAGGTCGATCCGGAGCTTCTCGTCGGCCAGCGCTGCACGAGGGAAGTCAAGGGCCCGGATGGCAAGGTGCTCGCGCGGAAGGATCGGAAGTTCACCGCCGCGAACGTGCGTCGCATCGGTGAGGCGAAGATCGACTGGATCCAGGTCGAGATAGGCGATCTGATTCGCGAGGACGCCGTCAAGCGCGTTGCTCCCGTCGACATCGTCGATGAAACCACCGGAGAGGTGATCCTCGAATGCAATGAGGAGCTCACCGAGGCCATTCTCGAGGATCTCCAGAGCCGCGGCATCAACGAGTTCCCGCTTCTCTACCTGGATCCGATTCTCTCGGGTTCGGCCATGCGGGACACGCTGCTCGGTGACAAGACCGTCACGCGGGAAGAGGCCATCATCGACATCTACCGGCGCTTGCGGCCGGGCGATCCGCCGACGCTCGATACGGCGACGAACCTCTTCCACAACCTGTTCTTCAATCCGGAGCGCTACGACCTCTCGAAGGTCGGTCGGCTCAAGCTGAACTACAAGCTCGGCTTCGACCCGGAAGAGGAGACCGTCTACAAGCCGAAGGGAGACAAGGGCGGCGAAGAGCCGATCTCGCTCGGTGCGCTCCGGGTGCTGCGCAACGACGACATCCTGGCGGCCGTCAAATACCTCGTCGACCTGAAGAACGGTTCGGATTCGGACAAGCGGGTGGACGATATCGACCACCTGGGCAACCGGCGTGTTCGGGTCGTCGGCGAGCTGCTCGAGAACCAGTACCGGATCGGCCTGGTGCGCATGGAGCGCGCGATCAAGGAGCGCATGTCGCTTCAAGAGATCGAAACGCTCATGCCCCATGACCTGATCAACTCCAAGCCGGTCTCGGCCGTGGTCAAGGAGTTCTTCGGTTCGAGCCAGCTCTCCCAGTTCATGGACCAGACGAATCCGCTCTCGGCGGTGACCCACAAGCGGCGCCTGTCGGCGCTCGGACCGGGCGGCCTGACTCGCGAGCGTGCGGGCTTCGAGGTTCGCGATGTCCATCCCACTCACTACGGACGCATCTGCCCGATCGAGACGCCGGAAGGCCCGAACATCGGCCTGATCGCATCCCTCTCGACCTACGCACGCGTGAACGAGCTGGGCTTCATCGAGACGCCCTATCGATCCGTGGACGACAAGAAGGTGTCGAAGGACGTCAAGTTCCTGTCGGCCCTCGAGGAGGAGCGGCTCTCCGTCGCCCAGGCGAACGCGCCTCTCGATGCGGACGGCAAGTTCGAGAACGACACGGTGATGGCCCGAAAGATGGGTGAATCCCAGATGATTCCCGCCGCAGACGTCGAGAGGATGGACGTCTCGCCGAACCAGCTGGTCTCGGTGGCTGCCTCACTGATCCCGTTCCTGGAGAACGACGATGCCAACCGCGCGCTCATGGGTTCGAACATGATGCGCCAGGCCGTTCCGCTGCTGCGCACGGATGCACCGCTCGTAGGTACCGGCATGGAATCCGTCGTCGCTCGGGATTCGGGCGTCACAGTGGTCGCCAAGCGCGACGGCACGGTGGCCGCGGTCGACGCGGGGCGGATCGTGATCCGACCCGACGAAGAGGACGAGAGTGCTCCCAACGTCGACATCATCAACCTGATCAAATACCAGCGCTCGAACCAGAACACGGCGATCAACCAGAAGCCGATCGTTCAGGTCGGCGATCGGGTGATCAAGGGCCAGGTGATCGCAGACGGTCCGGCGACCGAGCGCGGCGAGCTCGCGCTTGGCCGCAACGTGGTCGTCGCCTTCATGCCCTGGGGCGGATACAACTTCGAGGATTCGATCCTGATCTCCGAGAAGCTGATCCAGGAGGATTTCTTCACCTCGGTTCATATCGAGGAGTTCGAGTGTGTCGCTCGGGACACGAAGCTCGGCCGCGAGGAGATCACCCGGGATATCCCGAACGTCGGCGAAGAAGCCCTGCGCGATCTGGATGAATCCGGGATCGTGCGCATCGGTGCCGAGGTCAAATCCGACGACATCATGGTCGGCAAGATCACGCCGAAGGGAGAGACCCAGCTCAGTCCGGAAGAGCGGCTGCTGCGCGCGATCTTCGGCGAGAAGGCCGGAGATGTTCGCGATACCTCGCTGCGCGTGCCGCCGGGTGTTTCGGGCACGGTCATCGGCGCCCAGGTGTTCTCGCGCCGCGGCGTCGAGAAGGATGATCGCGCTCGCACGAACGAGGAAGCCGAGACCGATCGGCTGCGGAAGGATCAGGAAGACGAGATCAAGATCATCCGCGACAACGCGATGGGGAAGGTCCGCGAGATCCTGGCCGGCAAGAAGGCAGCGAATCGGGTGGCGGACGAGCGTCGCCAGGAAGTCTGGATCGAGTCCGGAGCGACGATCGACGACGAGCTGCTCGCGGGCGTTCCGGATCGTCGCTGGAGCGAGATCCAGGTCACCGATGGCTCGGCACAGGATCGGGTCGATCGGATCTTCGCCAGCGTCAATGAACAGGCGGGCGTGATCAAGGCGGTCTTCGACGAGAAGATCGCGCGCCTCAAGAAGGGCGACGAGCTCCCGCCGGGCGTCTTCAAGATGGTCAAGATCTATGTGGCCATCAAGCGCAAGCTCTCGGTTGGCGACAAGATGGCAGGCCGCCACGGCAACAAGGGCGTGATCTCCCGGATTCTTCCCGAGGAGGACATGCCCTATCAGGCCAACGGCAAGCCTGTGGACATCGTGCTCAACCCGCTGGGCGTGCCTTCGCGCATGAACATCGGGCAGGTGCTCGAGACCCACCTTGGCTGGGCAGCTTACGGGCTGGGTGACCAGGTCAACGAGCTGATCGAGAAGCATGCGGGTGTCGAGGTTCTGCGGGCGAAGCTCAAGGAGATCTACGACGATGAGAACATCTCCCGGGTGCTGGATACGGCGAGCGAGCAGGCGATCCATTCGCTTTCGATGAACGTCCGCCACGGGATCCACGTCGCTTCAGCCGTCTTCGACGGTGCCAGCGAGGACGAGATCAAGGGCGAGCTGGTTCGGGCGGGTCAGCCGACCTCGGGCCAGACCGTGCTCTTCGATGGCCGTAGCGGCGATCCCTTCGACAGCGATGTGACCGTCGGGGTGCTCTACATGCTGAAACTCCACCACCTGGCTGACGACAAGATCCACGCTCGGAGCATCGGGCCGTACAGCCTGGTCACGCAACAGCCTCTCGGCGGCAAGGCCCAATTCGGTGGCCAGCGCCTCGGCGAGATGGAGGTCTGGGCGATGGAAGCCTACGGCGCTGCCTTCAGCCTCCAGGAGTTCCTCACCGTCAAATCCGATGACGTTCTCGGCAGGACCCGGATGTACGAATCGATCGTCAAGGGTGAGTGCCAGCTCGAGCCGGGCCTTCCCGAGGCGTTCAACGTCATCGTGAAGGAGATGCAGGCCCTGGGCTTGAACGTCGAGCTCGTCGAAGACAAATCCCAGTAGCCCCAAAAGGCCGCCGGGGAAGTTCCCAGTCCGCCATCCCAACGCTCTGCTTTTCCCATCATCCATGGGGAGGAACGAATGCGCGATCTCTACAACCTCTTCGAGAAGCCCAAAGACCCGCTCGCGTTCAACGCGATCCGGATTTCGCTCGCATCGCCGGAGCAGATCCTGGAGTGGTCCTTCGGTGAGGTGAAGAAGCCGGAGACGATCAACTACCGGACATTCAAGCCGGAACGGGATGGTCTCTTCTGCGCGAAGATCTTTGGCCCGGTCAAGGATTACGAGTGCAACTGCGGCAAGTACAAGCGCATGAAGCATCGCGGTGTGGTCTGCGAGAAATGCGGCGTCGAGGTCATCCAGTCCAAGGTGCGTCGCGAGCGGATGGGCCACATCCCCCTCGCCACGCCGGTTGCCCATATCTGGTTCCTGAAGTCGCTGCCTTCGCGCATCGGCAACATCATGGAGATCACCCTGCGTGATCTCGAGGGATACGGATCTGCAGGAGTGCGAGCTGCTGAACGAAGAGCAGCTGGCCGAGGCCAAGGAGCAGTACGGCCGGGATGCCTTCGAGTACGGGATCGGTGCCGAGGCCGTGCGTGAGCACCTCGGCAACCTCGACGTGGATGATCTCTGCAAGGTGCTGCGCGCCGAAATGAAGGAAGCCACCAGCGAGGCCAAGCGCAAGAAGCTCGCGAAGCGCCTCAAGGTGTTGGATGCCTTCCGCGAATCGGGAAACAGCCCCCAGCACATGATCCTCGAAGTGGTTCCGGTCATCCCCCCGGATCTCCGGCCCCTCGTGCCCCTGGACGGCGGACGTTTCGCCACCAGCGATCTGAACGATCTCTACCGGCGCGTGATCAACCGCAACAACCGCCTCAAGCGGCTCAAGGAGCTGAACGCGCCCGAGGTCATCATCCGGAACGAGAAGCGGATGCTGCAGGAGGCGGTCGACGCGCTCTTCGACAACGGTCGACGCGGGCGGGTCATCACCGGTCCGAGCAAGCGACCGCTGAAGTCGCTCTCCGACATGCTGAAGGGCAAGTCCGGGCGCTTCCGCCAGAACCTCCTCGGCAAGCGGGTCGACTACTCCGGTCGTTCCGTGATCGTTGCCGGCCCGGAGCTGCGGCTCCATCAGTGCGGCCTGCCTTCGCGCATGGCCCTCGAACTCTTCAAGCCCTTCATCTACTCGAAGCTCGAGCAGCGAGGGCACGTCACCACCATCAAGGCCGCAAAAAAGATGGTGGAGCGGGAGCGCGATGAGGTCTGGGACATCCTGGCAGAGGTGATCCAGGAGCATCCGGTGATCCTGAACCGGGCGCCGACCCTGCACCGCCTCGGCATGCAGGCCTTCGAGCCCGTGTTGATCGATGGCAAGGCCATCCAACTCCATCCGCTCGTCTGCAAGGCCTTCAACGCGGACTTCGATGGCGACCAGATGGCGGTGCACGTGCCGCTCTCGGTCGAGGCCCAGATCGAAGCCCGGGTCTTGATGATGTCGACGAACAACATCCTGAGCCCCGCGACTGGCCGCCCGATCATCGATCCTTCCCAGGACATCGTGCTCGGCTGCTACTACATGACCCGCGAGCGACCGGGTGTACTCGGCGAAGGCCTGGTCTTCTCCAGTCCCGACGAGGTGCGTGTCGCATACGATGCGGGCGAGCTCGATATCCACGCGGGTATCAAGGTTCGTCTGGAGGGCGGCGTTGTCGAAACGACGACCGGTCGCATCCTGCTCAAAGAGATCGTTCCGAACGACATTCCCTACTCCATCATCAATCAGGTGATGGACAAGAAGGCCCTGAGTGAGCTGATCGACCAGGCCTATCGGCGGCTTGGCAACAAGGCCACCGTGCTCCTGGCCGACCGGCTTCGGACCCTCGGCTATGTCCACGCAACGAAGGCGGGGATCTCCATCTGCGTCGACGACATGACCGTGCCGCCGGACAAAGATCGCTTCATCGAGGAAGCGCAAGGCGAAGTGCGCGAGGTGGAGAGCCAGTACCTCGACGGTCTGATCAGCGATGGCGAGCGCTACAACAAGGTGATCGACATCTGGGCCGAAGCGACCGAGAAGATCGCGGGCCAGCTGCTCGAGAACCTGGGCCTCGATTCGGTGACGGGTGCCGATGGTGAGGAAGTCAGTGTCCCGAGTTTCAACTCCATCTTCATGATGGCCGACTCAGGTGCCCGAGGCTCTGCCCAGCAGATTCGGCAGCTGGCCGGGATGCGGGGCCTGATGGCCAAGCCCTCCGGCGAGATCATCGAGACCCCGATTACCTCGAACTTCCGCGAGGGGCTCTCGGTGGCCCAGTACTTCATCTCCACCCATGGCGCCCGGAAGGGCCTGGCGGATACGGCCCTCAAGACGGCCAACTCCGGCTATCTGACGCGACGTCTGGTTGATGTGGCCCAGGACGTGATCGTTCGCGATGAAGATTGCGGTACCGAGAATGGCATCGAGATGCACCCCCTCGTAGAGGGCGGCGACATCATCGAGGGCATCGGCGAGCGAATTCTCGGGCGCGTCACCCTCGACGATGTGATCGATCCGGTGACCGGTGAGGTCCTCGTTGGAGCATCGTCCGAACTCACGGAAGAGCGGGTGCATGCCATCGAGAACGCCGGCATCGAACGCGTGATGATTCGTTCGGTGCTCACCTGTCGGGTGCCACGCGGTGTCTGCGTGCTGTGCTACGGCCGGGATCTGTCTCGTGGGGAGATGGTGAACCTCGGTGAGGCTGTCGGAGTGATCGCGGCCCAGTCGATTGGAGAGCCCGGAACCCAGTTGACGATGCGGACCTTCCATATTGGTGGTGCGGCCACGCGGCGTGCGGAGCAGAGCCATCACCAGGTGGGCAGCGAAGGCGAAGCGCGTTTCTCGAACCTGCGCACGGTGCGGGATCGGGACGGTCGCCTGATCGCGATGAACCGCAACGGCGAGATCGGGATCTTCGATGTCTCCGGACGCGAGCGCGAGCGTTACCCGGTGGTCTACGGCGCTCATATCCAGATTGAGGATGGCCAGAAGGTCACGGCGGGGACGACGCTCTGCCAATGGGATCCATTCACAAATCCCATCCTGACCGAGGCCAACGGCACCGTGGCCTTCGGCGATATCGTCGAGGGAAGCACCATGCAGGAGCAGGTGGACGAGTTCACGGGTCTGTCCTCGAAGGTGATCACGGAATCGAAGGATCCCGACATGCGCCCGCGCATTTCGGTGAAGGGCCCGGACAACGAGACGGTCTACCAGGCCCTGCTTCCGGTGGGTGCCTACGTTTCGGTCCGGGAGGGCCAGGAGCTGGCTGCTGGCGACAGTGTGGCGATGATTCCGCGCGAGAAGAGCAAGACGAAGGACATCACCGGCGGCCTCCCGCGGGTGGCCGAGCTCTTCGAGGCCCGCAAGCCGAAGGAATGCGCGATCGTCACCGAGATCGACGGCCTGGTTTCCTTCGGGCCCGATTCTCGTGGCAAGCGCCGGGTGATCGTCACCCCCGAGGATGGCGGCGAGGCCCGCGAGTACTTGATTCCGAAGGGCAAGCACATCAGCGTGCACGAAGCGGATCGGGTGCTGGCCGGCGAGCCCCTGATGGACGGTTCGCCGAACCCCCACGACATCCTGCGCATCGAAGGCGACCGCGAGCTCTCGAAGTGGATGGTCGATGAGGTCCAGGAGGTCTACCGCCTCCAGGGTGTGAAGATCAACGACAAGCACATCGAGACCATCATCCGCCAGATGACCCGCAAGCTTCGGGTCCTGGATGTGGGCGACACGGATTTCCTGGTGGGCGAGCACGTCGAGCGGCGTGCCTTCAAGGCGGCCAACGAGCGGATGGAGGCCGAGGGCAAGGAGCTGGCGGTGGCGGAAGCGCTGCTGCTGGGGATCACCAAGGCCTCGCTCTCGACCGAGTCGTTCATCTCGGCGGCCTCCTTCCAGGAGACGACCAAGGTGCTCACCGAAGCGGCCATCTGGGGCAAGACCGACAACCTGCACGGGCTCAAGGAGAACGTGATCATGGGTCGCCTGGTTCCGGCCGGAACAGGGCTGTCGCGTTACAAGAACATCGGGATCCAGGTCGAGGGCCAGGAAGACGACGAAGCCCAGCCGCTCGCGGTGGGCGGGCTGGTCGAGACATCGACAGCAGATACCGTCGCCCTCGTACCGGAGGTACCGGCGGAAGGAGAGGGGGCTCCCTCGGTTTAGTCCCCAAGGGGCATCAAGGGCTGTCTGTTCGTTTATGGATGAGGGTTTTCAGACCCGGATCTGATCCCAAGGTGGGGTCAGCGCTGCGTTGACAGGGCTCGCAAGCCCGTTAAGATGCTGCGGTTTCCAGGTCTGCGAAGGCAATGCCACCTACGGCCGCCTCGTCAGCGAGAAGAGTTCCCGAGCACAGCGCTCCGGTCTTCTCGCGGGTGAAGGGTGTCGCCGCAAGGGGCGCTCCGTCTTTTTTTGGCACTTCCAGGAAGTCGTCTTCCAGATCAACGAACCCTACGCATCCGGGGCCTTACGCCCGGCAGATGCGGAGATTCAATGCCGACCGTCCAACAGCTCATCCGCAAGGGCCGCTCCCGCAAACCGAAGCTTTCGAAGGCTCCGGACCTGCAGGCGTGTCCCCAGCGCCGCGGTGTCTGCATCCGCGTCTTCACGGCCACGCCCAAGAAGCCGAACTCGGCCTTGCGCAAGGTTGCGCGCGTGCGCCTGACGAACGGTCGCGAGATCAACGCGTACATTCCCGGGGTCGGACACACCCTCCAGGAGCACTCGGTCGTGCTCGTGCGTGGTGGGCGCGTCAAGGATCTTCCCGGCGTCCGCTATCACATCGTGCGCGGAACATTGGATTCGACCGGTGTGGCCGACCGGAATCAGAGCCGCTCCAAGTACGGCGCCAAACGACCCAAGTAGGAACACACGCGGTGATCGGGGGCTTCCCCATCACCGCGAACTTTTTCGAGGAACGCATGCCGCGACGCCGAGAAGTCCCGAAGCGCGAAGTCTTGCCCGATCCGAAGTACGCGGATCAGATGGTGACGCGCTTCATGAACATCATCATGCTCGATGGAAAGAAGAGCACCGCAGAGCGCATTCTCTACGGCGCCTTCGACGAGATCGAGCAGAAGACCCGCAATGATCCGTTGGCGATGTTCCGCCGAGCCATCGACAACGTCCGTCCTCGCGTCGAGGTGAAATCTCGTCGGGTCGGCGGTGCGACGTATCAGGTGCCGATCGAAGTCCGCCCGGAGCGCGCGACGTCCCTGGCGATGCGCTGGTTGGTCGGTTCCGCACGCTCTCGGGGCGGCAAGAGCATGAAGGACAAACTCGCGAACGAGTTGATCGACGCCGCCAACGAGCAGGGCGAAGCTGTGAAGCGGCGCGAAGACACCCATCGAATGGCGGATGCCAACAAAGCCTTCTCGCACTACCGCTGGTAGGCGAGCCGAATAGCGGAACTTCCGCACCGGAAACGGCGCAAAGCGCAGTAGCGCGAGTCGAAACATGACCCGGACCACCACACCCCTAGAGCGCACTCGCAATCTCGGCATCATGGCGCATATCGATGCCGGGAAGACGACGACGACCGAGCGCATCCTCTACTACACGGGTGTGAACTACAAGATGGGCGAAGTCCACGATGGCGCGGCCACGATGGACTGGATGGAGCAGGAGCAAGAGCGAGGGATCACGATCACCTCCGCCGCCACGACCTGCTTCTGGAAGGATCACCGCATCAACATCATCGACACACCGGGCCACGTGGATTTCACGGTCGAGGTCGAGCGCTCGTTGCGCGTCCTCGATGGTGCGGTCGCGGTGTTCTGTGGTGTCGGCGGCGTCGAGCCGCAATCCGAAACGGTCTGGCGCCAGGCGGATCGCTACAGCGTGCCGCGGATTGCTTTCGTGAACAAGATGGACCGCGTCGGAGCGGACTACACCCGCGTGCTGGAGATGATTCGCGAGCGCCTCGGCGCCAACCCGATCGCCATCCAGCTTCCGATCGGTGAGGCCGATGGCTTCCGCGGTGTGGTCGACCTGGTCCGCGAAAAGGCCCTGGTCTGGGACGGCACCGAGCTCGGGGCCAGCTTCCACGAGGAGCCGATTCCCGAGGAGCTTCAATCCGATGCGGCCGATCATCGCGAGAAGGTGATCGAGGCGGCGGCGGACGTGGATGACGACCTGATGGCCCGCTATCTGGACGGCGCCGAGATTCCGGTCGAATCCATCATGAAGGCGCTGCGTGAGGCCACTCTTTCGCTTCGGATCGTTCCGGTCCTTTGTGGCTCGGCATTCCGGAACAAGGGCGTGCAGCCGCTGCTCGACGCCGCGGTCAGCCTGCTGCCGTCCCCCCTGGATGTGCCGCCGGTCCAGGGAACGATCCCCGGCAAGGACAAGAAGGTCCAACGCAACGCGGATGTGAACGAGCCCTTCTCCGCCCTGGCGTTCAAGATCGCCAACGACAAGCACGTCGGGCACCTGACCTACATCCGCGTCTACTCGGGGCGCGCGAAGACCGGCGACTCGATCCTGAACGCGGCTACGGGCAGGAAGGAGCGCATCGGGCGTCTGCTCCAGATGCATGCCAACAAGCGGGAAGAAATCCCCGAGGTGTTCGCTGGGGATATCGCTGCCGTGGTGGGACTGAAGGGTGTCGCCACCGGCCAGACCCTCTGCCATCCCCAGAACCCGATCCTGCTCGAGTCGATCGACTTCCCGAACCCGGTCATTTCGATCGCCGTGGAAGCCAAGACCCAAGCCGATATGGACAAGCTGGCGACGTCGCTGGACCGGTTGGCCGCTGAGGATCCGACGTTCGTGGTGACGACCGACGAGGAGACGGGCCAGACCCTGATCGCCGGGATGGGCGAGCTCCACCTCGAGATCATCACCGATCGTCTCGTTCGGGAGTTCGGTGTCAGCGCCAATGTGGGCCGCCCGCAGGTTGCCTACAAAGAGACGGTCACGAAGCCGACCATCGCGGAGAGCCGCTACATCAAGCAGACCGGCGGCTCCGGTGCATTCGCCGTCGTCAAGCTCGAACTTGGCCCGGGCGAACCCGGCAGCGGCTTCACTTTCGAGAACGCCACCAGGGGTGGCGCGATCCCGAAGGAATTCATCAAGCCGGTGCAGAGGGGCTGCGAAGAGGCTTGCACGGCGGGCGACCTGGCGGGCTTCCCTGTCGTGGACGTGAAGGTGAAGCTGCTCGACGGCCAGGCCCATGACGTCGATTCTTCGGAGCGCTCGTTCAAGATCGCAGGCTCCATCGCAACCCGGGAAGCATTGCGTACCGCGGGTTCGGTGCTCCTCGAGCCGGTGATGGCCGTGGAAGTCGTGACGCCGGAAGAGTTCGTTGGCCCCGTGCAGGGTGATTTGAATAGCCGGCGCGGGCAGATCACCGGCCTCGAGCTTCAGACGAATGCCCAGGTGATTCGCGCCGACGTGCCGTTGGCCGAGATGTTTGGATACGTGAACACGCTTCGCTCCATGACCCAGGGGCGCGCGACGTACACGATGCAGTTCGCCAAGTATGCGGAGGTACCGCCGGCCGTCGCCGGCGGGATCGTGAAGATCTACTGACCCTTTGGGCGAAAACGCCCGAGAGACGGAGTGAACGATGGCCAAGGAGAAGTTCGAACGCAACAAGCCCCACGTGAACGTGGGGACGATCGGGCATGTGGACCACGGGAAGACGACGCTGACGGCGGCGATCACGGCGCGGCAGGCGCAAAAGGGTCTTGCCGAGCCGGTGGCGTTCGACAACATCGACAAGGCGCCCGAGGAGCGTGAGCGCGGCATTACGATCGCGACGGCTCACGTGGAGTACCAGACGGAAGCGCGTCACTACGCTCACGTGGATTGCCCGGGTCACGCGGATTACGTGAAGAACATGATCACGGGCGCGGCGCAGATGGACGGCGCGATCCTGGTGGTGAGTGCGGCCGACGGCCCGATGCCCCAGACCCGCGAGCACGTGCTGCTGGCCCGTCAGGTGAACGTTCCCCACATCGTGGTCTTCATGAACAAGGTGGATCAGGTGGATGATGAGGAGCTTCTGGAGCTGGTAGAGCTCGAGGTTCGTGAGCTTCTGAGCAACTACGATTTCCCGGGCGACGACATTCCGATCGTGATGGGTTCGGCGTTGAAGGCTGGCGAGGATCCGTCGAACGACGAAGCGAACAAGTGCATCGACGAGCTGATGGACGCGCTGGACAAGCATATTCCGGAGCCGGAGCGAGCGCTGGACAAGCCGTTCCTGATGCCGGTCGAGGATGTCTTCTCGATCACGGGCCGCGGTACGGTGGTGACGGGTCGGATCGAGCAGGGGAAGGTGAACACGGGCGACGAGATCGAGATCGTCGGCATCAAGGACACGACGAAGACGGTGGTCACGGGTGTCGAGATGTTCCGGAAGATCCTGGACGAGGGTCTGGCGGGCGACAACGTGGGCTGTCTGCTGCGAGGCACGGCGAAGGAGGATGTGGACCGGGGTCAGGTGCTGGCGAAGCCGGGCTCGATCACGCCGCATACGAAGTTCAAGGCTCAGGCGTACGTGCTGACGAAGGACGAGGGAGGGCGGCATACGCCGTTCTTCACGGGCTACCGCCCGCAGTTCTACTTCCGCACGACGGACGTGACGGGTATCGCTCACCTGCCGGATGGCACGGAGATGGTGATGCCCGGAGACAACATCGAGATGACGGTGGAACTGATCACGCCGATCGCCATGGACCGCGAGCAACGCTTCGCGATCCGTGAGGGCGGTCGAACGGTTGGCTCCGGTGTCGTCACCGAGATCATCGAGTAAACAAGATGGCAGAACTAGCTTCAAAGATTCGCATCCGCATGAAGGCCTACGATCACAAGCTGCTCGACCAGAGCGCCGGGGAGATCGTGGACACCGCCATTCGCACCGGTGCCCGTGTGGCTGGGCCGATCCCGTTGCCCACGTCGATCAACAAGTACACGGTGCTTCGCGGTCCCCATATCGACAAGAAGTCTCGTGAGCAGTTCGAAATGCGTACGCATAAGCGGCTGATCGACATCCTCGAGCCGACCCCCCAGACGGTCGACGCTTTGATGAAGCTCGAGCTTGCTGCAGGCGTGGACGTGGAGATCAAGCTGTAGTCATGGCAACCGTGGACGTCACCAAGATTGGAGGGGGTAAAGCCGGCTCAGCCGAGCTCGACCCGGTGGTCTTCGAGACCCTCGTGAAGCCCCATCTCTTTCACGCCGAGGTGCGCCGTCAGCTTGCGGCCCGGCGGGCTGGCACGCACGCCACCAAGAACCGCTCTGCGGTCTCCGGCGGCGGAGCCAAGCCGTACCGGCAGAAGGGGACAGGTCGCGCTCGTCAGGGAACGATTCGGGCTCCCCAGTTCGCTGGCGGTGGTTCGGTGTTTGGCCCCGTGCCGCGAGGCCATTCCCACAAGCTCACCAAGAAGACCCGCCGCGCGGCGCTTCGCTGCGCATTGTCGCTTCGCCAGGAGGAAGCCGCGGTCACCGTCGTCGACGCCTTCGATCCGGGCGAGTTCAAGACGCGTCGGGTCGTGGAGAGCCTGGAGGGCCTTGGGTTGGCCGGTTCTTCGGTCCTGATCGTCATCTCGGAAGCGACGCCGCACCTGGAACGATCGGCTCGAAACCTGCCGGGCGTGGGCGTGATCCGAGCCGAGGGCTTGAACGTCCACGACGTGCTGCGCCACGAGAAGCTCGTGATCGTGCAGGCCGCCCTGGAGGGAATCCACAATCGGCTCGGTGCAGGTGGGGAGGCCCAGGCATGAGATTCCAGGAGGTCGTTCTACGACCGGTGGTCACGGAGAAGAGCACCATTGCGCGCGAACTCGCGAATGTGGTGACCCTGGCCGTGAACCCGAACGCGAACAAGGCGCAGATCAAAGAGGCCGTTGAATCCATCTGGCAGGTGGATGTCCTCGAAGTGCGCACGAGCCGGATGCCGCGCAAGACGCGCCGGGTCGGAAAGTTCAAGGGCCGCAAGTCGGAATGGAAGAAGGCGATGGTGACCCTGGCCGAGGGTCAGTCCATCGAATTCTACGAGGGAGTCTGAAAAGGTGCCGGTTCGAATCTACAAACCGACGTCGCCTGGACGTCGCAAGATGAGCGTCTCGGATTTCGCAGACGTGACGACGGCGAAGCCCGAACGCTCACTCGTGACTGGGCGCGTGAACAAATCCGGCGGACGCAACGGCTATGGCCGCGTGACCTCCTGGCATCGGGGCGGTGGCCACAAGCGTCGCTACCGCGTGATCGACTTCCGGCGCAATAAGCCGGGTGTGCCCGCCAAGGTCGCCAGCGTCGAATACGACCCGAACCGCTCGGCACGGATCGCATTGCTCCACTACGTGGACGGCGAGAAGCGCTACATCCTTGCGCCGGCTGGCCTGCGTGTGGGCGACATGATCCAATCCGGCGACGATGCCGAGATTCGGCCCGGCAACGCGTTGCCGCTCGCGAAGATCCCGTTGGGTACGGTCCTTCATGCAATCGAGATGAAGCCCGGCAAAGGCGCTCAGCTCGTGCGAGCCGCGGGAACCGGCGCTCAGTTGATGGCTCGCGATGGCAACTACGTCACGCTGCGTATGCCGAGTGGTGAGAATCGTCTCATCCACGTCCGTTGCATGGCGACGGTCGGACAGGTTGGAAACCTCGAGCACGAGAACCAGCGCATCGGAAAGGCTGGCCGCTCACGCTGGAAGGGAAAGCGTTCGAACGTCCGCGGCGTGGCAATGAACCCGGTCGATCACCCGATGGGTGGCGGCGAGGGCAAGAGCGCCGGCGGCCGGCATCCCTGCACACCCTGGGGCAAGCCCACCAAGGGTCACAAGACCCGAAGCAACCACAGCTCTGACAAGTACATCGTCAAGCGACGAGGAAAGAAGTAGGCGATGGCACGTTCACTCAAAAAGGGACCGTTCGTCGATACGAGCCTTCAGAAGAAGGTCGACGTCGCAGTGGCCACGGATTCGAAGCAGGTGATCAAGACCTGGTCTCGGCGATCCATGATCACTCCGGAGATGATCAGCCTCACCTTTCATGTGCATAACGGAAAACTCTTCATGCCGGTCTACGTGACCGAGAACATGGTGGGGCATCGGCTCGGCGAGTTCGCGCCGACTCGGAAGTTCACGGGCCACGCGACCGACCGGAAGGTCCGACGCTAATGGCATCTTCAACCGCCAAGCTGCAGGGCTTCCGCGTCAGCGCCCGCAAGGCGCGCCTGGTGGCGGATGTGATTCGCGGACGTCAGGTCGAGGATGCGCTGAACATGCTCGATCTATCGTCCAAGCGGTTTTCACGGCCGCTTGCCAAACTCGTGCGTTCGGCCGTGGCCAACGCGGAAGAGAAGAACGCTCGCGACAAGGCGGGCATCGATATCGACAATCTGATCGTCTCGAAGATCACGGTCGACGAAGGGTCGAAGATGTGGCGGATTCGCGCGCGGGCTCAGGGCCGTGCCGCGTGGATTCAACACAAGACCAGTCATGTCACCGTCGAGCTGGAGGAGCGCTAGGTGGGACAAAAAGTCCACCCCTACGGATTTCGTCTGGGAATCCTCTATGGATGGAAGTCCAATTGGTTCGAGGAGCGGCGCTATGCCGATCAGGTCTTTGAGGACCATCAGATCCGCAAGCACATCAAGAAGAAGCTCTATCACGCGGGCATCTCGAAGGTCGTCATCGATCGCACCGGCGAGAAATGCGTCATCAACATCCACACGGCTCGCCCCGGCATCCTGATCGGGAAGCGCGGCGCCGAGGTGGAGGTGCTTCGTGATGAGTTGAAGAAGTTCACGCCCCACGAGATCTTCATCAACATCAAGGAGATCCGGAAGGCAGAGCTCGACGCCCAGCTCGTTGCCGAGAACATCGCGCTGCAGATGGAGCGCCGTGTGGCCTTCCGGCGCGCGATGAAGAAGGCGATGACGTCGACCATGAAGTTCGGTGCAAAGGGCATCCGCATCGAATGCGGCGGGCGCCTGGGTGGCGCAGAGATGGGTCGCCGCGAGCGCTACGCCGAGGGCCGTGTCCCGCTTCATACGCTCCGGGCCGACATCGAGTTCGGAACTGCCGAGGCCAAGACGACCTACGGTGTGATCGGAGTCAAGGTCTGGATCTTCAAGGGCGATGTGCCGCCCGGACAGCTGCGAGAGGGAATCCTCTCGGAGCGCATCGCCGATGATGGGGTGAGGTAGGAAATGCTTCAGCCCAAGAAGGTCAAGCACCGCAAGGTGATGAAGGGCCGCATGCGCGGCAAAGCCTATCGAGGCAGCAATGTCTCGTTTGGCGAGTTCGGGCTCCAGGCGTTGAACGGCGGTCGGCTGACGGCTCGCCAGATCGAAGCGGCTCGGATCGCCATGACGCGTCACGTGAAACGTGGCGGAAAGATCTGGATCCGGGTGTTTCCCGACAAGCCCATCACGAAGAAGCCCGCTGAAACCCGGATGGGCAAGGGCAAGGGCAACCCGGAAGAATGGGTGGCCGTCGTGAAACCCGGACGCATGCTGTACGAAATGGAAGGCGTTCCGGAGCTGGTTGCGCGCGAAGCGTTCCGGCTGGCAGCCCACAAGTTGCCGCTTTCGACCCGCTTCACCATTCGGGAGGAATGGTGATGAAGGCAGCAGAGCTTCGAGACCTGTCCTCGGAAGAACTTCTCGCCAAGAGCGAAGAGATGCGAACCGAACTCGTCAATGTCCGCTTGCACAAGGCCACGGGCCAGCTCGAGGATACGGCGAAGCTTCGCACCCTACGGCGTAACGTGGCTCGCGTGGAGACGATCCTGCGAGAGAAGCGTGGAGCAGATCAGTGACACAGCGCGGAACCCGACGGACCCTCGAGGGCGTCGTCGTGAGCGACAAGATGGACAAGACCGTCGTCGTTCGCGTCGAACGCCTGGTAAAGGATCCCAGGTACAAGAAATACATTCGTCGCCACGCCAGGTTCATGGCGCACGATGAAGAGAACGGATGCGCGGTGGGTGACCGCGTGCAAATCATCGAGCATCGGCCTCTTTCCAAGCGGAAGCGTTGGAAGGTCCAGTCGACACTCGTCAAGTCGACCCAGGTCTAGGCGGGCGGAGAAGAACAATGATCCAGCCTGAATCTACGCTGGAAGTGGCCGATAACTCGGGCGCCCGAAAAGTCGCGTGCATCCGTGTGCTCGGAGGCACCCGGCGAAGGTACGCCTCGGTCGGCGACGTGATCGTCGTGACCGTGAAGGACGCCATTCCGAACGCAAGGGTGAAGAAGGGCGAGGTGCGGCGGGCCGTCGTGGTTCGAACCGCAAAGGGGATCTCGCGCTCGGACGGTTCCTACATCAAGTTCGACGACAACGCGGCTGTGTTGCTCGAGCAGGGCCAGGAGCCGGTCGGGACACGCATCTTCGGTCCGGTCGCTCGGGAACTCCGGGCCCGCAAGTTCATGAAGATCATCTCTCTTGCACCGGAGGTGCTGTGATGACACCTCGACTTCTCGAGCGCTATCGCTCGGAGATACACGCGAAGCTCCGAGAGGAGTTCTCCTACGGAAACCCGCATCAGGTGCCGACCGTCGAGAAGGTGGTGGTGAACGTCGGCCTCGGCGAGGCGACGCAGAACCCGAAGCTGCTCGACAAGGCTGCGGAAGAGCTGGCATTGATCACCGGGCAGAAGGCGCTCATCCGCCGGGCGCGGAAATCAGTCGCCAACTTCAAGCTCAGGCAGGGCCAGCCCATCGGAACGATGGTGACCCTGCGCGGTGTCCGCATGTGGGAGTTTCTCGACCGCCTGTTGAACGTCGCCTTGCCGCGAGTTCGCGACTTCCGAGGGACTTCGCCGAAGGCTTTCGATGGCCGCGGCAACTACACACTGGGTATCAAGGAACAGATCATCTTCCCGGAGGTCGACTACGACCAGGTCGAGAAGATCACTGGAATGAACGTCACCGTCGTGACGAGTGCGCGCACCGACGCCGAGGCGAAGGCGCTGCTCGCACATCTCGGTATGCCGGTCCGGAAGCAGGGGTAAAGGCCATGATGACCGATTCCGTCGCAGACATGCT
>JAFDCZ010000124.1 GCA_019312665.1 Deltaproteobacteria bacterium
GCCAAGGCGGGAGAGGAAGAGCCGAGCACGGAGGCGGTGGCGTTCGCGCACCTGCTTCCGGGCACGCATTGGTAGGCGGAGTCAGACTCCGGAGGCGGGGCCAGAAACGATGGCGCTCACGTCATCGACGAGCCGCCGGATCTCTTCATCGAAGAGCTCCCAGGTCATCGCAAAGCCACCATCCTCGACCCGTGTGACGTGCCCGTGCAGCTGGAAGGGGGCGACGGGCTGGATGAACACGTAGAGGGTCACCTTCGTTCCAGTCGGCGGCACGATGTCCACCTCCTGGAGCCGGGCTCCGGCGTAGGAGATCTCCGCCAGGACACCCGCGCCTTCGCCGCTCTCGGACGAAACCAGGGAATCGAAGCGTGTTCGGAAGCGCGGGCTGCGACGCCGGTCCATGGCCACTGTTTCGGCATCCACCGGGGCAGCCTTGAGAGGCGGCCGGGCGGCTTGTGGTAGGGTCGGATGGCTGACCGGCTGGAGGCTCTCCATGATCACTCGAATCACGCTCATCCTGCTCTTTTCGCTCCTGTTGCCTGTTTCGGAGGCACTGGCCGACCACGAGGGCCGGCCCGTCCCGCTGCCTGACGAGCTCGGTGAATGGTCCGTGGGCCATCGCAGCAGCGTACTCATCGATGCCGATCGCGCCGATCGCCCGCTTCCGCTGCGTGTCTGGTATCCGGTCGAACCGGGCGAGGAGGGCAGCACGCCCGCCTTCTACGCGCTGCTCCTCGGCCTGGGCATCACCTCGGACGTGGCGACGGAGAGCCCCCCCGTCAGCGACCGACGCAAAAGGCCCCTGATCGTTTTCTCTCACGGTTCCGGCGGCTTCAACATCCAGTCGATCCGGCTCTGTGAAACCCTGGCCAGCCATGGCTTCATCGTGGCCGCGCCCAATCACACGGGGAATACGGTCGAGGATTTCCAGAACGGCACCAACGACCCGTTCGAGCAATCGGCTCATGATCGTCCGCTGGACGTCAGCTTCGTGATCGGCCACATGATCAAGCGTTCGAGGACAGCAGGCGACCCCTTCGAGGGTCGCGTGCGAGGGCATCGTGTCGGTGTGGCAGGTCATTCGTTTGGCGGCTACACGGCCCTCGCGATGGCCTCGGGCTGGCAGGATGTGCCGCCGGATCCGCGGGTGACGGCGATCATGCCCATCGCCCCGGCCAGCGGCATCCTTTCTGATGCGGAGCTGCAGTCGATCCAGAGCCCCACGATGCTGCTCTCCGGAACGTTCGATACGACGACCCCTGTCGACCCGGAGACCATCCGTCCCCATCAGTTGATCGATTCGCCGTCCGTCTACCGCGCAGATATCGTCGGCGCGGAGCACTTCCACTTCGCGAACATCTGCGACATCGCCAGCGCGCTGATCGCGGCCGGGATCGGCCCCACGATCTGGCCCCTGGTTGGAGCCGATGCGCTCGTCGAGCCCTACCTCCTGACCTGCGTCCCGCCGGCCTTCCCACTCGATACGGCCCAGCGAATCCAGGATCTCTACGCGGTGAGCTTCTTCCGCCGCCATCTGCTCGGCGACGATCGCTACGAGCACTTCCTCACGGAAGACTACGCCGCGCAGCACGAGCCGGATGTGCTCTTCTTCGGCTCGTTCAGCCGTTGCGGGCTCGGCTTCGAGCTGACCTTCGTGCTCGTGCCGATGCTGGCCCTCCGCAGGGCGCGCAATCAGAAGGCCTCCTGAGGTACGTTCCGCGCGTTCTGAAAACCTTGGATTGGGAGGGCTCCAATGAGGACCCTGTTGCGCGTGGTCGGTGGTGCGCTCGTTCTTCTGGCGGTTGCGATCGTCATCTTGCTCGTAGGTGCCCGTTTTTCCGACGGACCCCTCGCCATCGTGGCCGGCGGTGCGTTCACCAGCGGTGAGCTTGTCACCGGTACCGAGCCAGACTGGGCCTTCGTTCACGACGTCGAAGAGGTCGAGTTCCAGCTCCTCGCTCCGCCGCGCTCGCGCACGACCTGGATCGTCGAGCACGCGGGCAAGGCCTACATCCCGAGCGGCTACATGACGACCTGGTGGGGGCGCATCTGGAAGAAGTGGCCCCTGGAGGCGGAGAAGGATGGCCGCATCCTGCTCCGCGTCGGCGATGCGCTCTACGAGCGGAAGCTCGTGCGGATCGAAGAGGGTCCCCTGTTGGCGCCGATCGTCGCGGAGCTGAGTCGCAAGTACGCGCGCGGGGCGGAGATCTCCGTGGATCTCGTGACCTCGGGCTACTTATGGATCTTCGAGCTGGCGCCGCGGGAGTGATGCGGCGGGGCTGCGAGCTCCTTCCCCGGAGCGGCACGCGGCCGCGTCCGGGGAAAGAACAGCTGGTTCAGCCGGTCTTCATGTCGAAGAAGCAGAGCTTGTTGCCATCGAGATCGCGAACGTAGCCGCCGTAGAAGATCGGCATCCGCTCGCCGGGCGGGCCCTCATCCGTGGCACCCAGCTCGATCGCCTTCGCGTAGAGCTTGTCGACACCCTCACGGGAGCCGCCGGGAATCGCGATCATGTTGCCGTTGCCGCACGCCTGAGGCTTCTCGTCGTAGGGCGTGCACACCGCGATCATCGCGGCATTCTCTTTCCCGGTTCCGTAGAACTTGATCCTGTCCATTCCCATGAGCTGCTTGGCACCCACCTCGGCCAGCAGGGCGTCATAGAAGGCACAGGCCTTGTCCAGGTCGTTCGATCCGATCGTCACGTATCCAATCATCGTGTGGCTCCTTGGGCGCAGAGCGAGCAGTAAACAGGTGAACCGGAGTCAGTGCAAGGTGTGGGCCCTGCCTTTCCACCATTCAACTGGAAGCCCGAGCTACGGAGCGGTGAGTGCAGCTCGGGCAGCCGTCGTATCGCGCAGTGGCCTGCTCCGGAACCTTCCCACCTCCTCAGCGGAGTAGGGAGGTGTGGGCGGGGCGTCGGAAAAAGCCTCGAGCACCCAGTTGAGCAGGATCGCGAGTTCGGCATCGCCTACGGGTGCCTGTGCAACACCGGGTACGCTGGCCAGGTAGGCTCTCCCGTCCGGCGTGCTCCCGAATCGACCGATACCGTGAAGCGTCGGAATGGTGCCGGGGACGCCATGGCCGGCGAGCCCATGGCAGCCGGAGCAGTGGAGGACGTAGCCCTCGGCAGGCGGCCGCAGGTCGGGTTCAGCGGCGAAGCTCGCGGGCGCGACGCAAAGGATCCATGCGGCGAGCAAGCGCCCAATCATTTTTCGGGCTGGCGCTCGGTCGCCTGGCCAATGACGACGGCGATCGAGCAGTTGTAGACCTGCGAGGTTGCGCCCGCACACCAGTTGATGTCGTTGTTCCTGTACCAGTGGTATTCGGGCCGCTCGCCCTCGTTGCGGTTGCAGAGGCATCGGCCGCAGAACGTCTTGCCGCAGCAATCGTTGTACGAGATCAGGTACTCCTTGCCGTCGGCCGGGTTGCGGCAGGTTCCGATCCAGGTGACGGGCGAGACCTCGGTTCCCGGCGGGCACGTCGTCGAGCTGCCACCGCAGCAGGCGCAGGCCGAGCCATCGATCGCACAATGCCGCCAGTACTCGCAGCTCTTGGGGTCGCCCTCGGGGCCCGTGATCGTCTCGTCGGGTGCGGGGACTCGCGCAGAATCAGGGCCCGCCGAACCCGTGCCTGCCGAAGAGCGGGAGACCGGGAGCAAGGGCAGGGCTGCACCACCCGCGAGCACGCCTCCGAGGCGGGCGAGGAATGTCCGTCGGCTCGTATTGCGCGCAATCGCGCGGGCTCGCCCCTCGAGCCATTCGTCGAGGCTCCTCACGATTCGGCTCCGGCACGCGGAAGCTCGAGCATCGGAATTTCGTCGGTCTGCTGCAGGTACTCCTGAATCGAGGCGACCTGGAGGCGCTCGGCCTCGAAGAGGCTCTCGATGTGTTCGCGGGTGTTGACGATTCCCTTGGCGGCGACCCGCCCCGCTCCGTCGATCAGGACCGCGTAGGGCAACTTGGCGACTTCGAAACGCATCCCGAGTTCCTGTGACAGTACGTAGGCCGAGCGATCGAGCTGCTTCTCTCGAGCAAATCGAGCATGCTCCTCCGGGTCACCGTCGCTCGCGAGGACGATCCGCAGGCTGGAGGCCTCTTCGCGTTCGATACGTTTCAGCGTCGGAAGGATCGTCTCGCAAACCGGGCAGGTCGGCGACAGGAAGAAGAGCAACGTCCGCTGCGCAGCGAGCTGGAGTTCTGCGCCGTCCAGCGTCTGCAAAGCGAGCTCTGGAACGTCGTCTCCCACATCGAGGCCGGCGGACGTCGCCAGCGCGCCGACCGGTGCGATGCGTTCGTGCAGCAATCCGATCTGTCGCGTGAGGGCCACGGCGACCAGGCCGAGGGCCACGACGAGAACCCACAGAATCACGTTCGATACGAGCAGGGCTTCGGTCATGCGGACTCCCTCCGACCGCGCAGCCCTGGGGCCAGCGCGGCGAGCTGCTGAGCAGCGATGAAGACGAACGCGGCGGCAACGATGCCCCCGCCAATGGTGAGTGCATCGATGGGATGCAGGGCGCGTGATGTCGTCGGAAGCCCCGCAAGCGCTGCAGCGAACATCAGCACTCCATTGCGCACCAGCAAGGCGCCCGAGAGGGGGCTTCGCGCCGAAGGGCCGAGGCAGCCGCAATCGATGTCGCGGCGGCCGCGCGCGAGGTTGATGCCGATCCCGAAGGAGTAGAGGCCGAGCAGCACGGCCGCGCCCGCCGCACCCATGCGGACATCCGGCGAGAGGACCAGCGCAATCGCAACACCGAGCTCCGCCAGGACGAGCGCAGCGCCGGCCGGCGCGACCCAGCCGCTGCCGAGAATCTGATAGGCCCGCAGGGTTTCGCCGAAAGTCTCGAGATCCCGCAGCTTGTGCGTGGCCGCAACGGCGAAGAGTGCGGCAAGGCCGCCGCGGAGGATCCAGCTGAAGGCGGGGTCCACGTCAGGGCACCCGCAGTGTGGGGCCGGAGAGGCCCGCTTCGGTCAGGCTGCGCAGCGAATTGCCGTTGGTGGCGTCGAGGACACCGACGGCACCGAGCATCCCGTTTCGGACGAAGAGCACAGGGCTCTCGTCCTGGCTGACGGCGATTGTGTGGATGCCACCGGATGGCAAGACCCAATTCAGCACGCCATGCAGGAAACTGTCCTCCGTGACACCCATGAAGGACCCGAGAAACGCGGCGGTCAGGTTGGGTGATTCGAAACGGCTGACACGCTGCTGGGTTGCCATGTCCCAAACCCAGACTTCCGGGCCTGCGTCCTTGTGGCTGCCGGGGCCCCCCTGGTGCATGACCACGAAGAGCCGCCCGCTCTTGCGATGGACTGCGACGTATTGCAGCCCGCCGGGGCGCCACCGGTCGCTCTGGTCGGCCTCGTCCGTGAGCGACCATGACGCCGCGACAGTGGGAGTGGCCTCGGAGTAGTCGATCGTATGCACCTGGCCGGCGAATGAAACGAACGTCCAGCGGAGTTCCGAACGACCCGCTGACATGGCGACCGGATCCTCGATGACGTCGAAGAACGGAGCGCTGCGACTGAGCTGCTTGTAGCTCCCGCTTTCGTCGAGCTCGATCGCGATGCTCGTGCCATCTCCGCACAGCGAGGCGAACCGATGCGCATCGATCGGGTAGACCCCCGCACAGCCCGTGATGACGATCTCCTCGACGAAGCGCTGCTCGACCAGGTCGATGATGGCAACCGATGTATTGGGGAACTGGTTGAACACGCCGATGAAGCGCTCTCCGATCAGCTCTGCGTACTGTTGAGACGTGTTGCTCGAACCGGATTGGGTCGGAAACACGATCTCGTGCTTGAAGGAGAGCGTCGTCGCGTCGTAGACACTCACGAAGTCCACTCGCTCGCCCCGGGTGCCCCGCGAGTGCGCGATATCGACGGAGTAGATCTCGTTGCGGGAACGAACGAGGAGCGGCGTCTTCGGCGTGATGAGGGAGGGAGAGTCGACCATCCCCAGGACCTCGCCGGAATCCCCATCGAAGAGCACGTTATGCAGTGTCAGCCGGTCGGGGACCCAGACGGAGTGGGCACCCATCGGTGGAAGGGTCGCAACGGAGGCTTTTTCGCGCGGTGCTTCCGCGGCGAGCGGTGCGGCGAGGCAAAACGCTGCTACCAGAAGGGCGAACAACGGGACGACCGGCGGCGGCGAACTCGGAGAGGTTCTCACGGATGGATCTCCATTCCTTGCGGAAACATCGGAAGGGAGCATATACTCCCTTTTCAATCATGACAACACAAACTTCGAGGACCGCCGGGCACAAATCTCCCGTTGCCCCGCGAGCTGCCGGTTCCGAACTGGGCCTGCGAAGCGAGCCGCGCCAGGCGCGCGCACGCGAGACATTCGAGGAGATCCTGGCGGCTGCGGCGGAACTCCTCGACGAGGTCGGGATCGACGGATTCAATACGAATCTTCTGGCGGAGCGGGCGGGGGTCCGAGTCAGAACGGTCTACCGCTACTTCCCGAACAAGCGGGCCGTCGTCATCGCTCTGGCGCAGCGCGTCGTGGCGGATTGGGATGCTTGGGTGGGAGAGGGGTTGCGTGGGCTCTCGCCGACTTCGGACTGGCAATCGGTGCTCCGCCGGGTGCTCGATCGCTACTACGGGGGTGTCCGGGCGCAGCCCGGGCATGCGGGGATTCGCAGGGCGATGAGTGCCGTCCCGGAGCTGCACGGAATCGACCAGGAAGACAATGCCCGGATGGCGGATGTCTTCGCGCGGGCTTTTCGCAGCGTGGCCCCAGGTCTCCCGCTTGCGCGGGCGCGCTTGATCTCGCGCTGCTTGATCGAGAGTTCGGTGGCGATCGTCGATCTCGCCGTGGAACTCCCTCCCGCGAAGTCGAAGGCTCTCATGGATGAGCTCATGGCCATGCATGTCGCCTACCTGGAGCCGTGGCTCGGGAAAAATTGACCACCGATTCGTTTCGCCCAAGATCGCCGTGCGGCATGATGGATCCGAAACAAACAACCGGAGACACCTGTGAGTGAAGAGCTGTGGAGCAAGTCAGCGACGGACCTGGCTGAACGGATTCGGAAGGGGGATGTGTCGAGCGTCGAGGTGGTCGAGAGCCACTTGCGACGCATCGACGCCGTGAACCCCATCGTGAACGCGATCACCGTCGTATTGGCTGAGTCCGCGCTCGAAGCTGCGAAGAAGGCCGACGCGAGCCCTGGGACGGGGCCGTTGCACGGCGTTCCCTTCACCGTAAAGGAGAACATCGACTGCACGGGCTCGGCGACGACGCAAGGCGTGGCGGCATTCGTGGAGGCCATGCCACCCCGTGATGCGCCCATCGTGGAGCGAATGAAGGCTGCGGGTGCGATCCCGATCGGCCGGACGAATCTGCCCGAGTTCGGCCTGCGGATCTCGACCGACAATCCGCTGCGCGGGCGCACGCTCAATCCTTGGGATCCAACCCGTGTCGCTGGGGGTTCCAGCGGTGGCGAAGCCTCCAGTCTGGCTACAGGGATGAGTCCGATCGGGTTGGGGAACGACATCGGAGGGTCGGTCCGAAACCCCGCCTATTGTTGTGGCGTGATCGGATTCAAGACGACGGCCGGGAGAATTCCACACGCTTCGTCGCTGGCGATCGCCGGCGTGGGCCTGGCGGAACAACTCCTGGTCGTGGAGGGGCCGATGGCCCGTCACGTCGAGGATATCCGGCTGGGCTACGAGATCCTCTCGGGAAGGGATATTCGCGATCCTTCCTCCGTAGACGTACCGCTGTATGGCACGGCTGCGACCCAGAAGAAGGTTGCGCTGGTCACCGAGATTCCAGGGGTTGAACTCCCCGAGTCGACGGTGGCAGCGATCAAGACCGCCGGTGCCGTGATGAAAGACCATGGCTGGGATGTCGAGGAAGCCAACCCGCCGGAACTCGAGAATGTCTCAGAGGTCTGGGCGCAGATTTTGACCATGGACCTGCGGGTTTCTCTCGAACTGATCGGCCCCCTCGTCATGCCCAGTGCGAAACAGTTGCTTCATGATCTCGTTGCCAGGTATCGACCTGAAGAACTGGCGATTCCGGTGGTTCACGGCGAACGACACCGGTTGAGCCAGCTCTGGTCCGCGTTCTTCGTCGACTACCCGATTGTTCTCGGCCCCACCTGGACGGATATCCCGTTTCTGCACGATGAGGACATCGACCCGGTTTCCGGCGCCGAACTCACCATCGATCGGATCCGGTTCATCACGCCTGCAAACCTGTTGGGCATCCCAGCTCTGGCGCTACCCATGGGCGTAGCCGACGGCTTGCCTACGGGTGTGCAGATCTACGCGGACAAATGGCGCGAAGATCTGGTCCTGCAGGCAGCCGAGTTGATCGAGGCGGAGGTGGGACAGATCTGCCCCGTGGATCCCATCGCCAGCCGCTGAGCCGTGGCCGAGGACGGCCGCTCCGCATTCTCTCGTCGAGATTCTTTCGCATGACGCCCATTTGACATGTGGGTAACGAATTCGGTAACGATCAGACCGCTCTGTTACCAATTTGCTTGATCGAGGCCTGTCCTGTTTCCCAGGGCGAAGCTGAATTGCCGGGCAGGCGAGCAAGCCGAATGCCCCGAAGGATGAACATCATGAGCGGCGTCGAGCGATATCCGAATCTTTTCTCGCCCTTGGATCTGGGCCACACCACCCTGAAGAACCGCGCATTGATGGGGTCCATGCACACGGGCCTGGAAGAAGCGGAAGGCGGCTTCGAGCGCATGGCGGCCTTCTTCGCGGAACGGGCTCGCGGCGGGGTGGGCATGATCATCACCGGTGGGATCGCGCCGAACCTCGAGGGCGGAGGGCTGGCGAAGCTCTCCACAGCCGAAGAAGCAGTCCAGCACGCGTTGATCACCAGTGCGGTGCACCAGGCCGATCCGGATGTGAAGATCTGCATGCAGATCCTCCACATGGGGCCTCTGGCCTGGACGGATCAATGCGTCTCCCCATCGGGTGTGCGTTCTCGGCTTGGACCGTTCGCGCCAAGCGTCCTCGATGAAGAGAGCATCGAAAAGCAGCTCCGGGATTTCGAAACCTGCGCTCAGATGGCCAAGGAGGCCGGCTACGACGGGGTCGAGATCATCGGGTCGGCGGGTTACCTGCTCAGCACCTTTCTGGTCGAGAAGACGAACCTGCGCACGGATCGGTGGGGCGGATCCTATGAGAATCGCATGCGATTCCCGGTGGAGGTCATGCGTCGGGTGCGCGAAGCGGTGGGCGAGGATTTCATCGTGATCTTTCGCATCGCTGGCATGGACATGTTGCAGGGAGGCATGTCGTGGGATGAGGTCGTGACCCTGGCGAAGAAAGTCGAGGAAGTCGGTGCCTCCATCATCAGCACCCATTTTACCTGGCATGAGGCGGCGGTGCCGACGATTGCCACGATGGTTCCACGGGCGGCCTTCGCGAGCGTGACGGGTCGCCTGCGCAAGGAACTCGGCATTCCCACGATCACGAGCAATCGCATCAACATGCCCGATGTGGCAGAGAGCGTGCTCGTGGCCGGGGATGCCGACATCGTTTCGATGGCACGGCCCATGCTCGCCGATCCGGAGCTGGTCAACAAAGCCGCCGAGGGACGTGAGGACGAGATCAACACCTGCATCGCATGCAACCAGGCTTGTCTCGATCATGGCTTTACGGGGCGGACGGTCAGCTGTCTCGTCAACCCGCGCGCCTGTCATGAGACGGAACTCTCGTACGAACCGGCTGCGACGGTGAAGACCATTGCCGTCGTTGGCGCTGG
The DNA here is from genome assembly GCA_019312665.1 of Deltaproteobacteria bacterium. Taxonomy (GTDB): domain Bacteria; phylum Myxococcota_A; class UBA9160; order UBA9160; family UBA6930. Next base: position 9,730 of record JAFDCZ010000124.1, read on the forward strand.
GCCTGCTGGGCTCGCCTATTCGGTCGTTGCGGCGCAGCGCGGCCATCGCGTGACGCTGTATGACGCTGCAGACGAGATCGGGGGTCAGTTCAATCTCGCTAAGCGAATCCCCGGCAAGGAAGAGTTCTACGAGACGATCCGCTACTTCCGCCGGATGATCGATGTTCATGGCATCGACCTGAAGCTCGAGACGAAGGTGACCGCGGAACTGTTGAGGGATGGCTCCTTCGACGAGGTGGTCATCGCCACAGGCATCGAGCCGCGGCTACCCGACATCGAAGGCATCGAACATCCCAAAGTGGTCGGTTATGTCGATGTGATCAAGGGTGAAAAGCCTGTGGGCAAGAAGGTGGCGATCATCGGCGCGGGCGGCATCGGCTTCGATGTTGCCGAGCTCGTCAGCCATGAAGGCAAATCGGGTGCACTCGACATCGACACCTTTGCCAGGGAATGGGGGATCGATTTCGAACACCACCCGCGCGGCGGAGTGACTGGCGTGGAACCTGTGGTCGCCAAGGCGGACCGCGAAGTCATCCTCATGCAACGTAAATCGACCCGGCTCGGAAGGGGGCTCGGCAAGAGCACGGGTTGGACCCATCGCCTGACGCTGCAGCGACGCGACGTGAAGATGATCAGCGGGGTCGAGTATCTCGGGGTCACGGACGAGGGGCTTCACGTCAGGATCGAAGGTGAAGCCCAGGTGCTCGATGTGGACACGATCATCGTCTGCGCGGGTCAGACGTCGCTGCGAGTTCTCTATGACGAGCTCGAGGCTGCTGGAGCCAGCGTCCATCTGGTGGGCGGAGCGTTCGAGGCTGCTGAACTCGATGCCAAGACCGCGATCGATCAAGCCAGCAGGTTGGCCGCGTCCGTCTAGGCTGGGGGCCGGCCGTTGCGCACGGCGGATCCGAGGCGGCCAGGGCTCAACGCAGCCTGTGCCTTCCGATCCAGCCCATCCCCACTACGCCTGCCACCAGAAGGAGGGTGGTGGTGGGTTCGGGAACCGCAGTCGCCGTGCCAAAGACCTGGAACTCGTTCAAGCCGGAACGCGCTTTGCCCGGGAGCGCTGCTGTCGCTGCGAATCGCACGTGGGTAACGCCCGCTACAGATGTAAACGAGCTTTCCGTCTGAAAGCCCAGGTCGTAGTGCTGCAGGCTGCTGGAAACCAGCGGCGCACCAAATGACAGGCCATTGTCCGTCGATACCTGGATCGTGAACGTGCCCGTTGCAGAGTCGTTGAAGAAACGGTTCTTCGTGTTGAGAAGATCGAATTGATCGACCGTCCATCCGAGTGCGGCTCCCGTGAGGTCTAGAGCGTAGACGATCGATCCGGAGCCATTGTTGGACATCCAGTAGGTGATGGTCGGGTCGCCGGTCTCCAGGATCAATCCGTCGTGGGTATTCTCGGATGCATAGAGCGGAGTAAACTCTACGCTCGCGCTCGAACCCGCGATCGCAATCATGGCCGCGTGGGCCGAGGTGCACAAGCCCGCGAGCGCGACAAGCAAAGCGCTACAGATGACAAGTGCGCGACCCGACGGGTGCTTCCCGCACGTCTCAGTAGTCCGCATGCCGATCCCCTTATTCTTGCCTCGATTCGCAGCAAGTTCTGCGCCAGATTCCGAAGTCATTCATTTCCGGGTACTTGCGGACAACGCCGCGTATCCGAAGGGAAGGGCTCTTCCTCGAACGCGGAAGAAGTTTTCCGCCGGCGCTCGCTGGACGAATCCATGCGTTCCGAAACCGTCCGAAGCCAACTCCGAATCTGATCCGGGAAAACCAAGCGGCTCCCCTGTGCGAGAGGCACCGCCCATTGGGTTGCATCCATGTAGCGATGGCCCCACGATCACCCCGGGGTGACTCGTCAAGACTCCCCCTATCGGACATGGAGCCCCGCTTATCCGCCCTATGCACTCCTGATCTTCTACCTGATCCCCTACCTGGCGCTGCGGGTGTTCCGGAGCTGATCGAGTCCGGCCTCGCCGGGTAGCAGGCCATGACTCAGTCGTCCTACCCTCTCGTTCGCGCTGGCTTCCCGAACCGGAAGGCCGGGCGCAGGTCGAAGCACCTCGGAGGTTCGTGCGTCCATGACTCGTTCCCATTCCTATGTCCTGCTGTTCGCGATTGCTCTCGCTGCCGGGCCGGCCGCCGGCCGAGATGTCACTCCGACGCCGGAAGGCGTAGCGAAAAACCTCGCGCCGCCGAAGTTCTCGCCGTACGCAGGTCGTGACTTCCCGACGCAGGTCTTCTTCGGCGACACACACCTGCACACGGCGGTGTCGGTGGATGCGGGCACAATGTGCCGGCTCGGCCAGGAGGAGGCGTTTCGCTTCGCGCGCGGCGAGGAAGTGACGAGTACCCACGGCCTACGCACGAAGCTGTCGCGGCCGCTCGACTTCATCGTCGTCTCCGACCACGCCGAGATGTACGGATTGATGCCGAAGTTGAAGGCCGGCGATCCTGGGATCCTCGCGACGGAGAAGGGTCGGCGTTGGTACGACATGCTGGCGACGGGGGACCGCGACCAGATCTTCGCGGCGGCGATGGAGATCGTGGCGTCGCTCCAGGAGAAGGAGGCTCCGATCGAGAGCGACCAGCTCGTGCGTGACGCCTGGCGCCGCTACACCGCGCTGGCGGATCGGTACAACGATCCCGGGCGCTTCACCGCCCTGATCGGCTACGAGTGGACGGCGATGGGCGGCTTCAACCTCCATCGCAACGTCATCTTTCGCGGAGACGCCACCGAGGCGAATCAAACGGTTCCGTTCTCGCAGTTCGACAGCCAGAACCCCGAGGACCTGTGGCGGGCGCTGGCCGCCTTCGAGGACGCGACCGGGGCCGACGTCCTCGCCATCCCGCACAACGGCAACCTGAGCAATGGGCGCATGTTCACGGTGGAGACCTTCTCCGGCAAGCCGCTCACGAAGGAAATCGCGGCGCTTCGCGCGCGCATGGAGCCGCTGATCGAGGCCACGCAGATCAAGGGGGACAGCGAGGCGCACCCTTTCCTCTCGCCCAATGACGAGTTCGCGGACTACGAAACCTGGGACAAGGCCAACCTGGATGGCACCGAGCTCAAGAAGGACTCGATGTTCCAGTACGAGTACACGCGCGAGGCGCTCAAGACCGGACTGATGCTCGAGAAGAAGCTCGGCGTGAACCCGTACAAGTTCGGGATGATCGGGAGCACCGACGCGCACACAGCGCTTGCGGCCGTCGAAGAGGACAACTTCTTCGGCAAGCACTCCGGAGTGGAACCCGAACCACACCGCTGGAAGCACGTCGTCATCTCGTCGCCCCTCGATCCCGATCTGACTGTCCTCGGGTGGCAGCAAGCCGCTTCGGGCTATGCGGCCGTTTGGGCGAAGGAGAACACCCGTGAGGCGATCTTCGACGCGATGGCGCGTAAGGAGACCTACGCGACAACCGGCTCGCGGATGCTGGTGCGCTTCTTCGGCGGCTTCGAGTTCGAGGAGGCGGATACCCGGTCGCGCCTGCCCGCGGATGCTGGTTACGCAAAGGGCGTCCCGATGGGCGGCGACCTGCGCAACGCGCCGGCCGGAAAGTCGCCGAACTTCCTGGTCGCCGCGCTCAAGGACCCGCTCTCTGGCAACCTCGACCGCATCCAGATCATCAAGGGTTGGATGGACGCGAAGGGAAAGCGCCACGAGAAGGTGGTCGACGTGGCGTGGAGCGGCGACCGGCAGCCCGGCGCTGACGGCAAGCTTCCGCCGGTCGGCAATACGGTGGACGTCGCGAACGCAAGTTGGTCCAACTCGATCGGCAGCCCGGAA
>JAFDCZ010000125.1 GCA_019312665.1 Deltaproteobacteria bacterium
GCCGCCTTCCAGGCTGCGCCGGCGGGTGACGGCGATGCCCAGCGGGATGGCGATGGCCATGCCGAAGGCCAGGGCAACCAGCGTGAGCTGCAGGTGCGCGGTAAGCCGTTCGGGAAGGAGGGCGAGCTGCTCGCTCACGGGCTTCCCTCGAGCAGCCGATCCATCGCATCTCGTTGGCGGCGCGGAGATTCGAGCAGCTCGGCGACGCGCGGATGTGCTGGGGCGGCGAGCAGCTCGGCCGGAGTGCCGATCTGCAGGATTCGCCCGGCGTCCATCACCGCGATGCGATCCGCCAGCAGGATCGCCTCGACCATGTCGTGGCTGACGAACATCACGGTCAACTCGAGAGATTCCCGGAGTGTTCGAAACGAATCCTGGAGGCGATCCCGCGTCAGCGGATCGAGTGCTCCGAACGGCTCATCGAGGAGCAGGATCTCCGGCTCCGCTGCCAGGGCCCGAGCCAGGCCTACCCGTTGCTGCTGCCCACCGGAGAGCTCCGAGGGCGCGCGGTCGCGAAACTCGGCCGCGGGCAACTCCACGCGATCGAGCAACTCGTCGACACGGTCCGTGATTCGGCCCCGCTCCCAACCCAGGAGCTCCGGCGTGATCCCGATGTTCTCCGCCACACTGAGGTGGGGAAACAAGCCGACCTGCTGGAAGCCGTAGCCGATGCGACGCCTGAGTTCGTGGGCGGGAAGCTCCCGGTGGTCATGCCCATCGATCTCGACCGTTCCCGAGGTGGGCTCGATCAAGCGATTCACCATCTTCAGGGTCGTGGTCTTGCCGCAGCCGGAGCCACCCACCAGGAAAACACACTCCCCCGCTGCCACGCGAAGAGAGATACCTTCCACCGCCCGGGTCTCGGCATCTGCGCCATAGCGCTTCACGAGCTCGCGGAGAACGATCACGCGCGGAGCTTACCATGGGAGCCGTCTACGCCCTGCTCGCCTACGGAGCCTGGGGAGTTCTACCCATCTATTGGAAGGCACTCGCGGCGGTACCGGCGACGGAAATCCTTGCCTGGCGGGTGGTCGGCACGGTTGCGTTCACCTTGCTGCTGCTCGGCATGCTTCGCCGGCTCCCGGAGCTCCGCATCTTTCGCCGCGAACCCCGAGAGGCCGTGCAACTCAGCATCAGCGGCGTGCTGATCGGCACGAACTGGCTGATCTACATCTGGGCGGTGAACCACGACCAATTGCTCGAAGCGAGCTTTGGCTACTACCTGAACCCGTTGCTCAGCGTCTTCCTCGGCCGCGCGGTACTCGGCGAACGGATCTGGCCGCTCCAGGCACTCGCGGTGGCCATCGCGGCAGGGGGCGTCGCCGTCCTCGGCTGGAATTTCGGCGGTTTGCCGTGGGTCTCCCTCGCCCTCGCGACCAGCTTTGGGATCTACGGTCTGCTGCACAAGCTCAGCCACGTCCGCCCGATCCCCGCGCTTTCGTTCGAAACGGGCCTGCTCGCCCCCCTCGCCGTAGTGTTTCTCGTGGGCGGCGTGGAGCCCGCAGGCGGGACGCTCGCCACAGGCCTCACTTCCTTGCAACAAACGCTGCTTCTTGCGGCCGGTCCGGCAACCGCCCTGCCCTTGCTGTGGTTCGGAAGCGCAGCCCGGCGCCTGCGACTCTCGACCCTCGGCCTCTTCCAATACATAGCACCGAGCATCGGCTTCCTGCTGGCCGTGTTCGTCTATGCCGAGCCCTTTTCGAGAGCACACGGAATCGCGTTCTCGTGCATCTGGCTCGCACTGGTGCTCTTCACCTTCGACTCCTGGCGGAGGAGGCCATAGCCCGAAGCGGGGACGTTCTTTCCGCTGTTTCCGTTGTTGGGTTTCCCGCTTTGCGGGAAACCCAACAACGGAAACAGCGGAAAGAACGTTTCCGCCCTCTTCTAGAGGCGCTCCGTGAAGAGGCCCAGCACGCGATCCACGGCCTCTCGGGTCGGGTGGCCGGTTTCATCGACGAGATCTGCGGCCACCACGCTGTGGGCCATGCGGCTGATCCCATGGGCGTTGCCCGGCCCCGAGTCGATTTCGATTCCTTCGAAGCCATCGCCCAGCTCGCGTCGAAGCGTCTCGAAACGTTCGGGCGGGCACAAGGGATCGTGGGTAAAACGCAAGCCAAGGACCCCGGCGCCCTCAGCCGCCCGCTTCTTCAAGCACGCCAATTGCTCCGGCGTCACATGCAACGCGGCGCGCCGCTCTTTGCCGAAGCCGAACGGCAACGAGGGTTGGGAGAGCACCGGTGCCATCAGTGCGGGCTCCATCATCAAGGCCAGGGCAAAGTTGCCCGTCAGACACATGCCGATCGCACCGATGCCCTTGCCGCCGATCTCTTCGTGAAGCGCACGCGCGAGCGCTCGCAGCCAATCCGTGATGGGGCTGGCGCCGTGGGCGGCCAGCACATGGAACTCCCGGCTGATGCAGGCCCGAAGCATCTGACTCGCCACATAGCCACCCGAAATGGGTTTGCTGAGGACGCCGAAGAGCTCCGGCATCTCGACGGTGAATCCGGCATCCGCCACCGTCCGCGCGAAACGTGCAACCTCAGGCGTGATGCCCGGGATCTCGTGCATCACCAGCACACCGGGGCCGTTGCCGCGGCGGTGCACCGTCCGGGTAACACCTTGGAGTGTCACCTCGCGAGTCGCGAATCCATCCAACATGCCCGGACCATACACCGGGCGGCTGCTGGATTCAGCCCTCGTTCCCGGCCCGCAGAGGTGTGGGCTTGCCGAAGAGCCAGCCTTGGCCGAAGGAAATCTCCAACTCCTTCAACACTTCGAGTTCCTCGAGCGTGTCGAGGCCTTCGCCGATGATCTTGGCGCCAATCGTATTGGCCACGGCCTGAAGAGCCTGGAGCAAGGCCTTGCGGGCAGGATCCGTGTCGAGGCCCGTCACCAGCGCCCGGTCCACCTTGATGAACTCGGGCTCCAGCTCGATGACTGCCTGCAGGCTCGCGTAGCCGGCGCCGGTGTCGTCCAGGGCAAAGCGGAAGCCCAACGCCCGGTACGCATCCCGGACCTCGCGGAAGGCGTCGAAGTTCTCGATCGACTCCTGCTCGGAGATCTCGAACACCACGTCACTCGGCCGAAGATTGGTGCGCCGCAACGTGTGGACGAGCTCATCCGGTGCGAAGTAGGGATCGTGGATCGAGGTGGGCCGAATGTTCAGGAAGAGAGCCGTACCCGTCGGAATCTCCGTCGCTCCTTCGAGGCCAGCCCGCCGGCAAAGGCAGTCGAGTTCGAAGAGCAGATCTTCTTCTTCCGCGGCGTCGAAGAGTGCCAGTGGACTCCGGAACGCGCTGCCCTCGGGCCCGCGCACGAGGGCTTCGTAGCCGTACACGGTCTTGGTGCTGACGTCGACGATCGGCTCGTAGACCGAGGAGACCTCACCCGCGAGAACCATCGCCTGGAAGATGCGACGCCGATGCCGAGCGTCCATTCGGGCCTGAAGGTCGGCATCTTCCCGTGCCTCGGAGAGCGCCTCACGAATCTGGTTCTCCGCACCACGGAAAGGATTGCGCTGAACCGCTGCATAGCCGACCGAGAACCGTGGCATGCGCCGTGAATAGGGATAGACGAGCTTGATCCCCTGCCTCTCGATCGCCTTCTCGACGCCTCGCGCAAGGCTCGGAAGCTCGTTTCGATAGAAGCCTCCGCCCCCGTCACCGCGAAAGAACGCAACAGCGATCTCGAAGCGCCCTGTTTCTCCTGTGACGACGACTTCATCGCCGTCGAGCAGATCCGCCGCCACGTCATAAACGAGGGCGCTCAGGTTGCGAAGCGCCACCTTGCTCGCCTCCGAACCGTAGCTTCGCTCGATCTTCCCCAGGCAGGAGCCATCGACCAGCACGATCCCAAGAGTCTTCCCGCAACCGTATTGTTGGACGAGGGACGGCAGGACGTCACCGAGCCGCGGCAGGACAGCCGTTCGCGGGGGACGGTTCCCACCGTCCATCTCGTCCTTCTCCAGCTCGGATTCGCTCACCGAGGCGTCATCGGCGTTTCGGGCGCGCGGATTGAGCCCCGAGCCTGGGGTTTTCAACCCAGGCCCGGGGCCCCCTGCGGACGGCTGGGCTACGGTGCCCGGCCATGTCGGAATTCCGGGCTGTCATCTTCGATCTCGGCGGAGTCGTGATCGATTCACCTCTCCACACGATTGCCGCGTACGAGCGCGATCTCGGCATTCCTGACGGCTTCGTGAACCGCCTGGTGGTCGAGACAGGCCCCACGGGAGCCTGGTCGCGGCTCGAGCGAGGCGAGATCGACCGCGCGACCTTCGAACGGGATTTCGACGCCGAGTGCCAGGCAGGCGGCCACCCGCTCTCGGCCCGAGAGATGATGCGGCGGATCAGCGAATGCGCGCCTCGGCCCAGCATGCTGCGTGCGATCGATCGCCTGCGCGCCGCCGACTTCCTGGTCGCCGCGTTGACCAACAACTGGGTCGACGAGAGCGCACCCGCGAACACCCCCCACGAATTCAGCGCCCGCTTCCACGTCGTCATCGAATCCGCCAAGACGGGCTTGCGCAAACCCGACCCGCGCATCTACGAACTCGCCTGCCAGGAGCTCGGTGTCCAACCCCATGAGGCCGTGTTCCTGGATGACATCGGCCGCAACCTGAAAACGGCGCGTGCCCTCGGCATGCGGACCATCAAGGTCGACGCCCCCGAGCCCGCCCTCGCTGCGCTGACGGAGCTGGTCGGCATCGACCTCTCCTGAGCCCACCCAGCATGGGCCCGTCCACCACGGAGACGATCGGCGGCGAAGCTCGCCACCTGCTGCGTCTGGCTTTGCCCGTGGTGATGGCGCTGCTCGGCACCATGATGATGGGCTTCGTCGATACGCTGATGGTCGGCCGGGTGAGCGTGGACGCCCTCGCCGCGGTTGCCATCGCCAACTTCTGGATCTTCGCAACCCTGCAAATGGCGCTGGGCGTCTTGTTCGGTCTCGATCCGATCGTCGCGCAGGCTCACGGTGCGGGCGAGGGCGAGCGTGCGGGCCTGGCGCTTCAGCAAGGCGTCGTGCTTGCTGCCGTGCTCTCCGTGCTGTTGGTCTTCCTGTGGTCATTCAGTGAGAACGTTCTGCTCTTGATGGGCCAGGATCCAGAACTTGCCGCCGGAGCGCATACCTACACGCGAGTGCAGCTCCCGAGTGTGCCCTTCCTGCTCGGCGCCGCAGCCTTGCGCCAATACCTCCAAGCCCGCGAACTCGTGCGCCCCGCCATGTGGGTCGTGCTGATCGCCAACCTTTGGAACGTGTTCTTCAACTGGGTCTTCATTTTCGGCCACCTCGGGGCCCCTGCCTTGGGCGTGGAGGGCGCGGGCATCGCGACCTCGCTCACGCGGATCCTGTCGGGCTTGGCGTTGGTGGCCCTCGTCTGGTTTCGCGGATACCACCTGGGAGGTTGGGTTCCCTGGAGCCGGGCCGCCTTGGATCCGGCCGGCCTGCGCCGGCTGCTCTCAATGGGCATCCCGATCTCCGTGCAGATGGGTCTCGAGATGTGGGCCTTCAGCGGCTCCAACCTGGTAGCCGGGTGGCTTGGCACGCAGGCCCTGGCCGCCCATACGATCGTGCTCAACCTGGCCTCGATCACGTTCATGTTGCCCCTCGGAATCGCCCAGGGAACCGCTGTCCGTGTCGGCAACCTGATCGGTGCCGGCCAGCCCGAGCGGGCCCGCCGCGCAAGCTGGGTGGGCATCGCCGGCGGCGGCGGCATCATGACGCTATCCGCGCTCCTCTTCGTCCTGCTGCGCGACGTCCTGCCACGGGCGTACACGCCCGACGCCGCCGTGATCGCATTGGCCACGAGCATCTTGCCGATCGCAGCCGCCTTCCAGGTCTTCGACGGCATTCAGGTGGTGGCCTGCGGGGTCCTCCGCGGCCTGGGCCGCCCCCGCCCTGCCGCCGTCTTCAATCTGATCGGCTACTGGATCCTCGGCCTGCCGATCGGCATCTGGCTGGCCCTGCGGACGAACGCGGGCTTGGCGGGCCTGTGGTGGGGCCTGGCCGGAGGCCTCTCCCTCGTGGCCATCGCCCTGCTCATCTGGATCGCGCGAAGCGGACAGGATGCATTCAGGGAAACCGGTTCCCACTGATCCCGATCCCCATCGATGCGTGTCCATTCACGAGGATGGCTTGTTAGGCGACCAGCCCGTCCGCGGCGGCCAGCAGCTCCGCGGTTTCCGGTAGATCCGTGGTCGTCGCCGAACGGTAGAGATACGCGACCTTCCCGCCGCGCCCAACGATGAGCACGCCTCCCAGCTGCTTGACGTCGCTGCGCGGGCTGGCAGAAGCCACCAGATCGGCCTGGCGCAGATTGCGGAAGGCCGTCTTCGGATCCTCGAGGAAGGGCGCCGCCGTGAGCCCCCACCAACTGGAGCTTCCGAGGCCAAGAGCCCGGTAGCCTTCATGCTGCGGATCGCCGAGGCAGGGAAATTCGAGGGAGAGCTTCTCGGCCATCGCCGTGGCCTCGGCGCCGGTGCCCTGGCCGATCGCGACCAACCGAACGCCACGTTGCGCGAACGCTCCCGCATGCTTTTGCACCTCGACCAGGTGCTGACGGCAGATGGGTCAGCCGAAATGACGCAGGAAGATGGCGACCAGCGGAGAATCGACCCACCAACTCGCCAGGGAAACTTCGCGCTCGCCCTCGGCAAGAGCGCGGAGCTGCGGAGCGGGATCGCCAACGCCGAGACGCATGACGCCAGTGTATCCCGTATGGGCCTCAGGCGTCTTGGCTGCTCGGATCCTTGCGGTCGGTCAGGAGATAGAACACACCGCCCACGGCCGACTCTTCGTCCGCCAGGACCAGCTCGGCGCAGAGCAGGGCCGTTTCCCGGGGAGCGTGCGTTCCGAGAACCGTGGGGACGACGCCATCCTCCTCGAGCCGGATCGTGCCGAGATGGGCTGGCTCTCCAAACAACTCGGCAAGGATTCGTTCAGCCATGGCCTGCCCCAAGGCGGCAAAGCGCTCGAGAGGCTCCCCTTGGGGTTCGCCCGCTGCCGAGCGGATCAGGTGGAAAGCAGCTTCCGGCTCGAAGCTGAGCACGGCCGTGGCTGCCGTTGGCCCATGCACCGGGAGCACCAGGCTGGCGGTCATGTCATCCCCGGGCACCAGGCCGTCATCGGGAAAACCCGCCAGCCGGCACATTCGGACCCGCCCAAGGCCACCCAGGGTGGGCGTGTCGAAGAGGCCAGCACAGGCCGCGGCGCCGCGCTCCAGCGCAGCGTGGAGATCGGGGGAGATGGGGGGATGGGGCACTTGGGGGTGGCTCCTCGAAGCCGCCTCGAGGGCCAAACGGCTCCCCGGGCAATAAGACAGAAGGGATTATCCCACAGTATATCGGCTTTTTCGGAAATTTCGTGAGTCCTGACTTCGTGAGCCCGATCACCCTGAGAACCCTCCCCTCCGGCCGAAGACGCAACTTGCCGATGGTCCACCACGTCCCCCGGACGCGAGGCAGTTGAAATGGAACGGCGAACCCTTCTCCTGATCGATTCAGGCTCCCAGCCGATGGAGGCCCTCTCCTTGCGCCTGCGGCAGATGGACTTCCACGTCGTGCGGGCCAAAACGACGGATCAGGGTCTGGAGGCCCTTTGCGATGCACGTTTCCAGGTGGGCTGCGTGATCATCCCGCCGGACCTGCCCGTGGTGGATCTCGAGCGCTCCTTGCGCGCCTTCCGCGCAGCCGAGCCGGACCGGGTCCCCGCATTGCCGATCGCGGCCTTTGGAGAGCGCCCGGACGCCGATCAACGCGGCCGCCTGCGGCGCGCAGGTGTCGATTACGGCCTCTGGAACCCCATCGATGACAACACGTTGCGCTTCCAGGTGAATCGCTCGCTCAGCGGCGGACCGATGGTCTCGACCCGAAAGGCACCCAGGGTTCCCACGAACTGGCCCGTCGAGATCAACGCGGGTGGGCGCGAAAAGCCTGCCAAGCTCTACTCGATCTCCGCGCGCGGGGCGTATCTGGCGACGCCGCGCCCCTCGATGCCGCGCGCGATCGTCCATCTCACACTGCCGTTGCCCGAGGGCGACATCCGGGTGTCGGCTGAGGTGGTCGCGACGAACGTGCCGGGCAACCTGGTCAAGAAGAACCTGCCGATCGGGATGGCCGTGCGTTGGAGTGGCCTGGACGAGAAGAGCGAAGAAGAGATTCGTGGATTCGTCGAGGAGCGCGACGGCCGCCTCAGGCTGTAGGCCACCCGCTGCTCCCGAGCCTGTTTCGCCGGAGATGCCCGGATTCGATGGAATCGCCTACGCTGGGCGCCCATGTCAGACGAACTCCTCCGTTACGAACTCACCGAACAGGTCGCCATCCTGCGTTTCGACGACGGGAAAGCCAACGCCATCTCCCCGACCGCGTTGGATGCGCTGAATGCCGCGCTCGACCGCGCCGAAAAGGAAGCACGGGCCGTCGCCCTGATCGGGCGTCCCGGCCGCTTCTCCGCCGGCTTCGATCTTTCAGTGATGCGCCAGGGGCCCGAAGCCTCCCAGGCCCTGGTCGGCGGAGGCGCCGAGTTGCTCGTGCGCATGATCGAGAGCCCGCTTCCGATCGTGGCCGGCTGCAGTGGCCACGCGCTTGCGATGGGAGCCTTGATGCTGCTTGCGGCGGACCAACGCATCGGCACCGAGGGCGAGTTCAAGCTCGGGCTGAACGAAGTGGCGATCGGCATGACGCTTCCCCAGTTCGGCGTCGAGCTGGCCGAAGAGCGACTCTCGCGCCGGCATCTGCAACGCAGCGTTGCGCACGCGGAAATCTACGATCCCGCCGGCGCGATGGATGCAGGCTACCTCGACCGGTTGGTAACCGCGGAGCAGCTCGAGAGCACCACACTCGCCACGGCCCGAAGCCTGACCGAGCTGCACCCGAAGGCCTTCGCCGGAACCAAACGAAAGCTGCGGGGTGGCGTGGCGGACCGGATTCGCGCCAGTCTCGAGGCCGATCTCGCCACGTTCGTCGTACGTTGAGCCTGCGGATGCGTCCGTGCTGGGCGTTCGGGTTGATCCTCCTTGCCCTCCCCGCCTCGGGCGGCGACACCCGCGCGAGCGACCCGTGGTTCCGGTCCGGCCGAGTGGCCGTAGAACGCGCCCGTGCGCGCGTTGGCCCGACGCCTCGAGCGCGCAACGTCATCCTCTTTCTCGGCGACGGCATGGGAATGAGCACGATCACCGCCGCACGGATTTTCGCCGGACAGCAAGCCGGCAACCCAGGCGAGGAGCATCAACTCTCCTTCGAGCGGTTCCCCAATGTGGGGCTCATCAAGACGTACAACACGAACCAGCAGGTGCCGGATTCGGCCGGCACGATGACCGCCATCGTTTCGGGCGTGAAGACGAAGGCTGGGGTGTTAGGCGTCGACGACACCATCGTCTTCGACGATTGGACGAGCGTTGCGCCAGCGCGGGTTCCGACGCTCTTCGAAGAGGCCGAAGAGCGAGGTCTGGCGACCGGCATCGTCACGACGGCTCGCATCACCCATGCCACGCCGGCGGCCTGCTATGGCCACGCCGCCCATCGGAACTGGGAGACCGATTCACTGCTCTCCCACGAGGCACGCAAGCACGATTTCCCGGATCTCGCACGTCAATTGGTGGAGTTCCCGGCGGGCGACGGCATCGACGTCGTGCTCGGCGGTGGCCGCGTGATGTTCCTTCCGGCAAACGCCAAGGATCCGGAAGAGCCCGAAGTCGCAGGCCTGCGTTTCGATGAGCGGAACCTGATGGAGGAATGGCAGAAGCGGTACCCCCTCGGCCGTGCCATCTGGAACCAGGCGCAATTCGATGCAGTGGATCCCCGCGGTACCCGAAAACTGCTCGGCTTGTTCGACCCGAGCCATATGGATTTCGAGCTCGACCGGAACAGCGACAAAGGAGGCGAACCTTCGCTCTCCGAGATGACCGCCAAGGCCATCGACATCCTCCGGCAGAGCGAAGAAGGTTTCCTGCTACTCGTCGAAGGCGGCCGGATCGACCACGCCCATCACGCGAACAATGCCCACCGGGCGCTGGTCGAAACCGTCGAGTTCGCTCGCGCCGTGCAGGTGGCCCTCGACCGCACGAACCGCGCCGAAACCCTGCTGGTGGTCACCGCCGACCACAGCCATCCACTCAACCTGGCCGGCTACGTGACCCGCGGCAACCCGATCCTCGGCAAGGCACGAGAGAATCCGCTGGACGGCTCGGAACCGAAGTTGGCGTTGGACGGGGCGGGCCGACCCTACGCCACCCTCAGCTACGGCCTCGGCCCGGGCCATACCGGAGCCACCGAGCTGCAGCCGGCCGGCCCGAAGCAATTCCCTCACTTCGAGCCCAAGAGCTTCGAGCCAGCCCAGGGGCGTCCGGATCTGACCGAGGTCGACACGACGGACCCGGGCTACCTCCAGGAGGCGCTTGTGCCGCGCTATTCCGGCACCCATAGCGGCGAAGACGTAGCCGTCTTCGCCGATGGCCCCGGAGCGGCGCTCTTCTTTGGCGTCCAGGAGCAACACTATCTTTATCACGCGCTGGTCGAGGCGATGGCCCGTCCAGCCGAGGAGTAGGCCGTGGCCCAACTCGATCTCGGCATCCTCGGCAACGCCAGTTTTTCGGCCCTCGTAGACGACAAGGGGCGCCACGTCTGGTGCTGCCTGCCGCGCTTCGATGGCGACCCGGTCTTCTCGAGCTTGCTGGCCGGCGAGGGCGAGCCCGAGTTCGGTTTCTTCGACGTGCTGCTCGACAATTTCAGATCGAGCGAGCAGGAATACCTGCGGAATACCGCCATCCTCGTGACGCGGCTTCACGATACCAACGGCGGTACGATCGAGATCATCGATTTCGCACCCCGCTACCGGGAGCGCGAGCGGATGTACCGCCCACTCATGCTGGTGCGCCAGATCCGCCGCATCTCGGGCGACCCGCGCATCCGCATCCGTCTCCGCCCCGCTGCCGACTACGGCGCTCGCGCCGCCGAAACCACCCACGGCAGCAATCACATCCGCTACGTGCTCGCGGATTCCACCATCCGCCTGACCACCAACGCCTCAGTGAGCTACGTGCTCGAAGAACGACCCTTCGTGCTCGAGGAAAACATCGATCTGGTGCTCGGCCCGGACGAATCCCTGGAGACAGCTGTCACCCGGTTTTCCAGGCGGAGCTTCGAGCAAACCCAGAGCTACTGGTTCGAGTGGACGCGCTCCCTCTCGATCCCGTTCGAGTGGCAAGATGCCGTCATCCGTGCGGCGATCACCCTGAAGCTCTGCAACTTCGAGGAGACCGGCGCGGTGGTCGCAGCCGTGACCACCTCACTTCCGGAAGCGGCCGGCACGGGACGAAACTGGGACTACCGCTATTGCTGGTTGCGCGATGCCTACTTCACCATCGACGCGCTCAACCGCCTCGGGGCGACGCGGACCATGGAGGGCTTCCTTCGTTTCATCGCCAACCTGGTGCGCAGCTCCCCGGATGGGCGGCTCCAGCCGGTCTACGGCGTCACCCAGGAAGCGCGGCTCACCGAGCGTCAGATCGATAGCCTGCCCGGATTTCTGGGCCATGGGCCCGTCCGCGTGGGCAACCAGGCCTACGAGCACATCCAGAACGACGTCTACGGGAGCGTCGTTCTCGCTGCGACCCAATCCTTCTTCGACCATCGGCTCCGATCCCCGGGTGACGAAAAGCTCTTCGAGCGGCTCGAAAGAGTGGGCGAGCAAGCCGTGAAGCTCTTCGATCAGCCGGACGCCGGCCTGTGGGAGCTTCGCACCCGGGCACGAGTGCACACCTTCTCCGCACTGATGTGCTGGGCGGCCTGCAACCGATTGGCCAAGATCGCCGAGAAGTTGATCCGCCCGGATCGGGCGCGCTATTGGCGGGAGCAGGCCGAGCACATGCATCGCGTGATCTGCGACGAAGCCTGGAACGAGGAACGAGGATGCTTCGCCGAAAGCTTTGGCGGAAAGGATCTGGATGCGAGCCTCTTGCTCATCGAGCACGTCGGCTTCCTGCCCGCAGACGATCCGCGCTTCGCCTCTACGGTAGAGGCGATCGAAAAGGAGCTCCGGCGGGGCCCGTACCTCTTCCGATACCACGCTGCGGACGATTTCGGCGAGCCGCGTACCGCATTCAACATCTGCACGTTCTGGTACATCGACGCACTCTGCGCGCTCGATCGAGAAGAAGAAGCGCGCGAGCTCTTTGAGAACATGCTCCGCCACACCAACCATCTCGGCCTCCTCTCCGAAGACCTCGACATCGAGACGGGCGAACTCTGGGGCAACTTCCCGCAGACCTACTCGATGGTAGGCCTCATCCTATGCGCCACGAGGCTCTCGCGAGGCTGGCACGAGGCGCTCTGAGAGCTGACTTTGCATCGCGGACAGACAGCCGGGACACTGGGGGCTCACCTGGAGCATCACCATGGACCACACCTCTCCGGCGGGATACGAATTCGACGGCTACCTCGAGGGGCTCGAGGGCAACTGGTTCGAGGAAGATGCGCTGCTCCGGGCCTGGCTCGAGCGATCCCGTCTCGACGAGGCAGCCGTCGGCTGGCTGCGAGAGTTTGGTGCCGCGGCATCCGGCCGGCTTCGGGCGCGAGCCGATGTGGTCGAGCGCCGGGAGAACCTTCCCTTCGCCACCGAGCGCGGCCCGTTCAATCGCAAGGCCACCGAGGTCGTGCTTCCCGCCGAGACCCAGCGGAGCCTGGCGGAGATCCACGGCTCCGGTCTCTGGAGGGCGGATCTGGATGAGCGCGCGCGCTACGCCTTCTTCTACCTGCTGAACCAGAATGGCGAGGCGGGGTTGGCGTGCAGCTCCGCCTGCACGGACGGACTGGTGCGGGCCCTGCGCACGCACGGCCACGATGGCCGAAGTCGCCAGGTGCTCGAAGAGTTGGAGAAGGCAAGCCCGGAAGCATGGGTGCACGGCGCGCAGTTCGTCACGGAGATCCAGGGCGGCAGCGATGCGGCGACCAATGCGGTCCGCTCGGAACCCACGAAGGATGGCCTCTGGACGCTCAGCGGCCAGAAGTGGTTCTGCTCGAACCCCACCGCCGACTATTGGTTGGTCACCGGTCGCGTGGCCGGCGGCCCGGCCGGCCATCGCGGCGTTGCGCTCTTTTGCGTGCCGCGCCTCTGGCAGGGCGAGCCCAATGGCCACCACATCCTGCGGCTGAAGGACAAGCTGGGAACCCGCGCGCTGGCGACCGCCGAGCTCGAACTCGATGGCGCGATCGGATGGCCGGTCGGTGACCTCGGCAGCGGCCTGAAGAACATGGTGGCCACCGTGCTGGTCACGAGTCGCATCCACAACGTCGTGGCTGCCGCTGGGTATGCGCGCCGCGCATCGCGGGAGGCGCATGCGTATGCGGGTTTCCGCCACGCGTTCGGACGCAAGCTGTCCGAACATCCGCTCCTCGCAGCGTCACTGGAGCGTCTCTCAAAAACTGCGGACCGGACGGAGGCTGGGGCCCGCGTGTGCTGGTGAGCCTCTCGAAGGCGATCGTTACCCGCCGGGCGCCGGGCCATATCTACGAAGCCATGATGGTCTTCGGCGGCAACGGCATCGAGGAGCGTTTTTGCGCGCTGCCGCGGCTATGGCGCGACGCCGCCATCCTGGAAACCTGGGAGGGCCCCTACACGCTGCTGCTGATGCAGGCCCTCGGCGACCTGTTGAAGTTCGGCGTCAAAGGGCGCGAGCGCTCTTTCCTCGAATTCGGCCTCGGAGACCACCTGGCAACGGACGACGCACGCGAACTCGCCGCTGTCCTCGCAGCCGAGAACGAAAGCGAGAGTGCACGGCTCTGGGGTGAGCTCGCGCCGAAGCTGTATTCGCGCTTCGAAGAACGCGCATTGGCGGAGCTGCAGGAAGGGCGCTGAGAGCGGCCCCTTCCCCGCCAGGCCTGGAGACAGCTTCAGCTCAGCGGCATTTCTGGAAGGCGATGATCGCTCCGCCGGAGTCTACGGCGACGCATTTGGGCGTTAGACTCCCTCGCCATGCAATCCAAAGCCTGCGCGACCCTCGCTCTCCTCTTCGTCCTCACGCTCGGCTGCTCGGCCAGCGAATCCGATGTCGTCGGTGGCGACGCCGGAACGGCGCCGACTCCCGAGGCCACAAGCAGCCCGGCCGGCGACATGGAGATCGAAGTCCTGGTCGAGGGAGAGGGCCGCTCTCCCAGCGCCACGGATACCGTCCGCGTCCACTACCACGGCACGTTCCAGGATGGACGCGTCTTCGACAGCAGCGTGGATCGGGGCAAGCCCGCCGCCTTCCCGCTGAACCGCGTCATCCCTTGTTGGACCCAGGCCGTCCAGACGATGAAGGAGGGCGGCAAGATCCGGGTGACCTGCCCGCCCAACCTGGCCTATGGGGAGCGGGGGGCGGGCCCGATTCCGCCGAATTCCACCCTGATCTTCGAAGTGGAGCTGCTGGGGATCGAGTAGACGCCTGAATCCGATCCGGGGTACCCTGCCCAGCGCGGAGGTTCCCCATGCGTCTTCTTGTTGCTGTTCTGCTTCTCCTCCTTCCCGCCTCGGCGGCCCTCGCCCAGGGTGATACTGGCCCGTTCGAGCGCAATCGGGATTGTCGTCGGCAGGCCCAGCGTGTCGCCAAGATCGAGGAATCGGTCATGCGGCAGCTCGCGCCCGGCGGAAACCCGATCGCGTTGCCGATTCTGGAGCGGATCCAGGAGCGCTACCGGAACCGCTATGCCGATGCGTGCCTTGACCTCAACCAGATTCGCAATCTGGGAACCCACAACAGCTATCACATCAGGCCGCGCCCGGCGTTCTTTGCGCTCTTGCAGGCATTGGTCCCCGAAGCGATCGCCTGGGACTACGCGAACCTCCCGCTCGACGAACAGTTCGAGAACCAGGGGGTGCGCCAGATCGAACTCGATGTGTTCGCCGATCCCGCCGGCGGGCTCTTCGCCCTTCGGCCGGCGTTGGGTTTCGTGCAAGATCCGATCGAGTCTCCGGACCCCGAGATGTATCTGCCGGGCCTGAAGGTGCTGCACGTCCAGGAGGTCGATTTCGAATCGACCTGCCTCACTTTCGTCGATTGCCTGCTGGTCGTGAAATCCTGGTCCGATGCGCACCCGCGCCACCTCCCCCTGACCATCCTGGTGGAGCTCAAGGATGATGTGATCCCGGATCCGTTCAACCTGAACTTCGCGATCCCGGTTCCGTTCGGGCCGGCGGAGCTCGACACACTCGACGCGGAGATCCGCTCGGTCTTCCCGCCGAGCCAGCTGCTCACACCGGATGATGTGCGGCTGCCCGGGCAGACGCTCGAGGCCAGTGTGCTCGGTGCCGGTTGGCCCCTGCTGGGAGAAGCGCGCGGCCTGATCATGTTCGCGATGGACAACGGTGGCTCGCTGCGCTCCGACTATCTCGTCGGACGCCCGAACCTGGAGGGGCGCGTGCTGTTCACCAACGGTGTGCCCGGTACTCCGGACGCGGCCTTCGTGAAGCGCAACGATCCGATCGGAGCTCTTGCCGAGATCCAGGGCCTGGTAAAACAGGGCTACCTGGTTCGCACCCGCGCCGATGCAGACACCGTCGAGGGTCGCACCGGTGACACCACGCGCCGAGACGCAGCACTCGCAAGTGGCGCCCACTTCGTGAGCAGCGATTTCCCGGTACCCAACCCGGCGTTCGGAACCGGCTATCAGGTACAAATCCCCGGCGGAGCGCCTTCGGGCTGCAATCCTCTCACGGCGCCCCCTGGCTGCCGCAGCGTGGCCCTCGAGCCCAATGGAGGCCTTCCGGCACGATGAGGGCGGCGCGGCGGCGCCATTCGCCGACGTAAGGCCAGAAACGGGGCGGAGAAAAGGCTCGCGGGCGCCGACCTGCGATGCTTCCATAGCGGCCCACCGGAAGGAGTCCGCCATGACCCATCCTCATCGCCTCGCCATCCTCATGCCGCTTGCCCTGCTCGCTGCGCTCGCATCGAACTGCGCCCGTCCTGCGAGCATTGAAGAGGCAGGCAAGAGCCCTGTGCTGTTGGACCAACTCGGCCAGCATCGCCATCCGGTCACCACGAGTTCGCCTCGGGCTCAACAGTATTTCGACCAGGGCCTGGCACTTACCTACGGCTTCAATCACGAAGCTGCGGTGGATTCCTTCGAAGAAGCGACCCGCCTCGATCCCGCTTGCGCCATGTGCTTCTGGGGTGTCGCCCTGGCGTTGGGTCCGAACATCAATGCGCCCATGGGGCCCGAGGCCGCGCGCCGTGCCCATTCCGCCGTCGGCCGTGCAGTCGAATTGGCGTCGGGAGCCAGCGCCACAGAGCAGGAGACCATCCAGGCGCTGGCGACCCGGTACTCCGCCGAACCTCCTGAAGATCGCAGCGCCCTCGATCGGGCCTATGCCGATGCCATGCGGGAGCTTCACGAGCGTCATCCGAACGACAACGACATCGCCACGTTGTACGCCGAAGCCCTGATGGACTTGATGCCTTGGAATTACTGGACGAGCGCCGACGAACCCCGCGCCGAGACGAAGACCGTGCTCGCACTCCTCGAAGGTGTCCTCGAACGCGAGCCTGAGCACCTGGGCGCGAACCACTACCTGATCCACGCCGTCGAGGAGTATCACCCGCGACGCGCGGAAGCAGCTGCCGATCGGCTGGCACCCCTTGCTGAGGATGCGGGCCATCTGGTGCACATGCCGTCGCATATCTACTGGCGTGTGGGCCGCTACAATGACGCGCTCGAGATCAACGAGCGCGCTGCCGCGGCGGACGAAGAATTCTTCGCAGTATGCAGCCCGGGTGCCTTCTACCGTGCCGCCTACTACCCCCATAACATCCATTTCCTGTGGGCAGCCGCCGCGACCGAGGGCCGCAGCCAGATCGCATTGACCGCGGCGCGAAAGCTCGCCGCCAAGACGGCGCCCAACGTCAGCGCGTTCGAATTCATGCAGGAATTCATGGCGATTCCCATCTTCACCCTGGCGCGCTTCGGAAAATGGGACGCGATCCTCGGAGAGCCGCGGGTGCGCACCGGCGACCTGCCTGCCGCCCAGGCAGAACTCGAAGAGCTGCGTGCGAGGGCCGCCCAGCCGGAAAGCGAAGCCCTGATTCTCGCCGGCGGCACGGCCTCGTCCCGCACGCTGCTGGGGATCGCCGCCGCTCATCTGCAAGGCGAACTGGCTGCGGCGTCGGGACATCACGGCGAGGCGGTATCCGCCCTGGAAGACGCGGTCGCGCAGCAGGACGCGCTCGTCTACATGGAGCCTCCGCCGTTCTACTTCCCGGTCCGTCAGGCTCTCGGCGCGGTTCTCCTCGATGACGGCCAACTCACGAAAGCCGCGGCGACCTACCGAAGGGATCTGGAGCTGTATCCCTCCAATGGCTGGTCGCGTTTCGGCCTGGCGACCAGCCTGCGGGCGCTTGGTGACCCCGCTGCCGACGATGCCGACGCGGCCTTTCGCTCGGCCTGGGCCCGGGCTGATGTCGAGCTCCAGGCGAGTCGTTTCTAGAAGGCATGACCCTTCCCGCAACGCGAACCCTGCGGCTCGAAGGGGACCTCGACTTCGCGAATACGCTCGGGCCGCTCTCGGTGGGACGGAGCGATCCGACATCCGAAATCGGAAGGGACGGCGCGGCGTGGGCCACCCGAACGCCGGAAGGCCCGGCAACGCTCCTGGTTCAGCGCGGCGAGGCGGCAGCCCTCAGCCTGCAAGCCTGGGGCGACGGTGCAGAATGGGTTCTTCAGCACGCACCGGACCTGCTCGGGCTCACGGACGAACCGCCCTCCCCTGACGACTTCCCGGCTCCCATTCGCAGGCTCGCGATGAGCCGTCCAGGCATTCGTTTCGCACGCGGAC